>JAQGNJ010000048.1 GCA_028291885.1 Ramlibacter sp.
GTTTGCGCTGAACCGCGACCTCGAGCAGCCGATGGCGCTGGAGGTGGGCCTGGCGGGCCTGGGTTCGCCAGTGATCGCCGGCGCGCAGCAGCTGTGCGACCCGGACCTGGATGCCGCCAACACCCGCGACGAGCCGGAGCGCGTGACGCCGCAGCCCTTGCGCGACGTCGCCATGAGCGCCGGCCGCTTCCGCGCGACGCTCGCCCCGGCCTCCTGGAACGTGATCCGCCTCAGCCCGCCTCCGGGACGATCTCCGGCAGCCGGACCTCTTCCAGATGCCAGGGCACGTTGATGATGGTCAGGCGCGAGCCGCCGTGCTTGAGCAGCTTGCGCCGGAGCCGCCGCGCGCGATGGGTGTGCAGCAGCCGCTGGTACCAGCGCTGCTTGACCAGCTCGGGGATCAGGACCGCGACCGAACGGTCCGGGTATTTCAGTTCGAGCTCGCGGGCGAGCTTGAGCACCGGCTCATGGATGGCCCGGTACTGCGCCTGCAGGATCGCAAGTTCCGGCGCCGCGAAGCCGGCCTTGCGCGCCGGGACGACGACATTGCGCTCCCAGCCTTCGCGCAGCGTCCGGTTGTAGTCCTCGTCCGGGCCGGCCAGCTGCGCCAGGTGGACGCCGATCACGTGGGGCGACAGGCTGAGCGCCAGCGAGATGGCGCGGTCGGCGAGGTGGTTCCATTCGTCGATCGCCACCAGAACGATCGGCGAGGACACGCCGGCGAGGTTCAGCGGCGTGGGGTCCCACAGGCGGTCCTCGACCCGGTCGTAGTAGTTGCGGATGGACTTGAGCAGCAGGATGGCCGCCGGCACGACGAGGACCGTGATCCATGCGCCCTGCGTGAATTTGGCCAGGACGATCACGACCAGGGCGATGCCCGTCGTCGCCGCGCCGACCGCGTTGGTCCACAGATGGGTGCGGATCTTGCGCCGCTTGCCGGGATCCGCCTCCTCGGCCAGCAGGCGCCGCCAGTGCAGCACCATGCCCGACTGCGACAGGGTGAAGGTCAGGAAGGCGCCGACCGCGAACAGCGGGATCAGGTGTTCGGTGATGCCGCCGAACAGGGTCAGCAGCAGGCCGGCCGCAAGCGCAAGGTAGAGGATGCCGATCGAGAACACCAGGCGGTGGCCGGCGATCGCGAACGGCTTGGGCAGGAAGCCGTCGCCCGCCACCATCCGGCAAAGCCTGGGAAAGTCCACGAAGCTCGTGTTCGCCGACAGCGCCAGCACGCAGAGCAGGGACCCGATGGCAACGTAGTAGAGCAGCCCGTTGCCCGCGACCGCGCTGGCCAGCTGCGACAGCACGCTGCGGTACGAGGCCTGGGTCTGGTCCATCGCACCGATCCCGTAGGCATGGGCCAGGTAGGTGATGCCGGCCAGCAGCAGGCCGAGGATGACGACGATGCCGGTGAGCGTGCGGTGCCCGTGCCGCACCCTCGGTTCGCGGAAGGCGCTCATGCCGTTGCTGACCGCCTCGACGCCCGTCATCGCCGTGCAGCCGCTGGCGAAGGCCCGCAGCAGCAACCACAGGCCGACCGGCTCGACCGCGGACGGCAGCGCGGGCGGCGGCACCACCGGCGCCGGGTGGCCGCCCGCGACGGCCGCCCGGTAAAGCCCGAGCACGATGATGATCCCGAAGCAGGCGACGAAGAGGTAGGTCGGGATCGCAAACAGCCGGCCGGCGTCCAGCGTTCCGCGCAGGTTCATCAGCGTCACGAAGCCCAGGATCGCGAGGCACAGCGGCAGGATGTAGGGATGCAGGCCCGGCGCCGCGGAGACCAGCGCGCCGACACCGGCGGAGATGCCGACCGCGACGTTCAGGACGTAGTCGATCATCAGCGCGGCCGCGGCCAGCAGGCTGGCATTGGTGCCGAGGTTCTCCTTTGCCACCGTGTAGGCGCCGCCATTGGTGGGATAGGCGCGGATGGTCTGCCAGTAGGAGGCGAACAGGATGGCCAGCAGCAGCAGGATGGGCACCATCACCCAGCTCAGGGCCGACAGGCTGGCCGCGCCGAGGACCATCAGGACGGTGAGCGCCGCCTCGGGTCCGTACGCGGACGATCCGAGGCCGTCCAGTCCCATGGCGGGGATGGCCTCGAAGGCGCCGATCTTGCGCTCTTCCGCCTCCCGGTTCGCCAGTCTCCGTCCCAGAAAAATCGCGCGCAGCCCCATCGCCCCGACGATAGGCGCAAGTCAGCAGCCCAAGGTCGGCTGTGTCCGGCTCGCCGTGGAAGCCCTTGCCGGGGCGCCGCGTAGGAAAGGGCTGCGGCAGAGCGGCCGCCCTGCCTCGCCTCAATCGCTGTTCGGCGTGACCAGGTATTTTTCGCCAGTGGCGCGCTTGCCGTACACGGCGATGTGTTCGAGCGAGAGGACCTGCGCCAGCGACACCTGCTTCGTGTAGTGGCTGGCGAAGGTGGTCTTGAGCTCCGCCGCGACGCGCTGCTTGAACGAATCGACCAGCGCCGCGTCCAGCCGCTGCAGGTAGTTGAACACCAGCCAACCGCCCATGGCCCAGGCCATGCCGAAGCTGCGGTGGAATTCGGTCGGGCTGGTGTCCAGGCTGCCGTACAGGTAGACCTGCTTGTGGGTGGTGGAGCCGTAGCGGCTGTACGTCGTGGCGCCGCGGTTCAGCGCCATTTCCATCGCCGTGAGGATCTGCCCCGGCAGCTTGCCGCCGCCGGTGGCGTCGAAGGCCAGCGTCGCGCCGGTCGCGACCAGCGCTTCGACGAGGTCCGCCATGAAGCCGGGCGAGCTCGTGTCGCAGACATGGGTGGCGCCCTGCGACCGCAGCAACTGCGCCTGCTGCGGCTTGCGCACGATGTTCACCAGCGCGATCTGCTCCGCCTGGCACAGGCGGTTCAGCATCTGGCCGAGGTTCGACGCCGCGGCCGTGTGCACCAGCGCCTTGTGGCCTTCGCGCCGCATCGTCGCCACCATGCCCAGCGCGGTCATCGGATTGATGAAGGACGAGGCGCCTTGCGCGGCGGTCGTGCCCTGCGGCAGGACCAGGCAGTCGGCGGCCGGCACGCAGCGGTATTGCGAATACATCGCGCCACCGTATGCGGCCACCGTCTTTCCAAGCAGCGCCTGCGCCGCCGGCGATGCGCCGGCCGCCACGACCACGCCGGCGCCTTCGTTGCCGACCGGCAGGGACTGGCCGAGGCGCCCGGCCATCGCCTTCATCGCCGCTTCCGGCACCTTGGCCGTGATCACCGGGCGGCTCGCGGTGCCGGAGACGCGCGCGCTGCCCATGTCGGAGGCGCCGAACAGCAGGCCGAGGTCGGACGGGTTGAGCGGCGCGGCCTCGACGCGCAGCAGCACTTCGTCCGGACCCGGCGCGGGGACCGGGACGTCGGCAAGCGAGAGTTCCAGCTCGCCGCCGGGGCGGATCAGGGAGCGCAGCTGGATGGCGGAGCGGGGTGTGGTGGGGTTCATCGCGCCAATGTAACGCGGTCCCCGGCGGCGCGTCGATTACCATCGTTTCGCATCGGCAGCACCGAGGGAGAACGAGTTTGGCTGAGATCCTGGTTCAACGCGACGGCCCCATCGGGACCGTCGTCATTTCCAACGTCGACAAGTACAACGCCATGACGACGCAGATGTGGCGCGAC
>JAQGNJ010000066.1 GCA_028291885.1 Ramlibacter sp.
CTCGCCGCAACCCTCCTGAAGAACCCGCAAAGTGTGCAGGTCACGCCGCGCAACACCACCGTGCAGCGCCTCACCCAGGTGATCCACCCGGTCGGCCGCGGCAAGAAAAAGGCCCTGCTCGCCCACATCATCCAGGAACACAACTGGAGCCAGGTGTTGGTGTTCACGCGCACCAAGTTTGGCGCCAACAACGTCGCCGAATTCCTGACCAAGAACGGCATCCAGGCGATGGCGCTGCACGGCAACAAGAGCCAGGGTGCGCGCACGCAGGCGCTGTCCGGCTTCAAGAGCGGCGAGATCCGCGCCCTGGTGGCCACCGACATCGCAGCGCGCGGCATCGACATCGACGAACTGCCGCACGTCGTGAACTACGAGATTCCGAACGTCAGCGAAGACTACGTCCACCGCATCGGCCGCACCGGCCGCGCCGGCAACGACGGCGCCGCCGTCAGCCTGGTCTGCCTGGACGAGGAAGGGTTCATGCGCGACATCGAGCGCTTCACCAAGCAGACCATCGAAGTCAAGGTGATCGAGGGCTTCGGTCCGGAACAGGGCGAGCAGGCCGAGCCGATCGCCATGGGCCGCCAGACCATCTGGGGCGGCATCGGCAAGCCGCCGAGCCGCGAAGTGATGGCGGCAGCGGCCAAGGCCGCGCGCACCGAAATGATGACGCGCATCCGCGACAACAAGGACGCCAACGGCAAGTCCGGCAACGGCGGCCGCGCTGGTGCTGATCGGACTTCGCGCGCGCCGCAGCCGCAAGGCCAGCGCAGCGCCGGCGGCAACGGCAATGGCAATGGCGGCCGCAATGCCGGCAACGGCAACGGCGGCAGGAACGGCAACGGCAATGGCAACGGCGCCCGCCAGGGTGCGCGTCCGGCCCAGCCCCGTCCCGCGCAGAACCATGCACCGCGCCAGGACAACGAGCTGCAGCCGCGCGACGGCGCGCACAATAGCCAGAGCCCGTTCGTCCAGCGCGACGCCACTCCGAGGAACACCGATGGTCAGCCCGACCCGCTTCGCACCAGCGTCGACAGCATGGGCGGGCGCGGACGCCGCGGCGGCGGCAACGGCGGCGGTGGCCGCCCGAACCGTTCTGGTGGCGGGGGCTACGGGGCTCGTGGGCCGGGCAATCCTGCAAGGACTTTTGGCCGATAACGCGGTCGCGGCGGTCCACACGCTGGGCCGCCGCCCACTGCCGCTCGAGCACCCGAAACTCACGCAGCACATCGTCGATTTCAGGGCCGTTTCGACCGGCTCAGGACAGGCCTCTCCATCGCTTCCGGCGGTGGACGAGGCCTTTCTTGCGTTGGGGACCACGATCAAGGCGGCGGGAAGCCAGGAGGCTTTCCGCGCCGTCGATTACGAGGCCAATCTCGCGGTCGCCCGCGCGCTGCGCGCAAGGGGTACGACGCGGCTTGGCGTGGTCAGCGCCATGGGCGCCGATCCGGGCTCGGGCATCTTCTACAACCGCGTCAAGGGCGAGCTGGAGCAGGCCTTGTCGGAGCTCGGTTTCGACACCCTGGTGATCGCCCGACCGTCCTTCCTGGCCGGCGACCGCAATGCGCTCGGCCAGCCGGAGCGCCCCGGCGAGAAGCTGGCGCTGTCGGTGAGCCGCTGGCTGGCGTGGCTGATCCCGGACGACTACAAGGCGATCCAGGCTTCGGCCGTCGCGAGTGCGCTGCTGCAAGCCGTCCCGACGACATCGGGCTTTCGCATCCTGCGCTCCGGCCAGATGCGGCGCAGCCGCGCGCCCGCAGCCGCCTGAACGCGTTCAGGACGGCCTGCGGCCCGGGCGCGGCTGCGGCGCCGCTTCCTTGCGCAGCTGGCGCATGACGCTTCGCATCCGCACCGCGAGCACGTTCCAGTGCAGCGCGCGCGCGATCGGCCGGTGCTTGCGGCGGAAAAAGTCGGAGCGCAGGAATTGCAGCGGGTCGTCGAACACGCCGGCGACCGCGACGACCATGGGGTCCGCCTCGGTCGGATAGCTGCCCAGGAAAGCGTCGTCCGAGCCGTTCCAGACCGACTGGCCATTGCGGTGGATGCCGTAACCCCATTCCCAGTCGTGGTCCTTCAGGCGCTGGCGCGCCGCCGCCATGTAGGCGCCGTCGTAGATGTAGCTGTCGGTGCGCACCCAGCGTCCGTCCAGCCAGACCTCGGCCACCGGCCGCGAAGTGGTCGCGACGCCGGAAGTCAGTCCGCGCAGGATTTCGCCGCGCAGTTCGACGAAGCGGATGCGCGCGGGCAGGCGCACGCAGCGCAGCAGCGCGATCAGCAGGACCGCCTTGTCGAGCGCGTCGCCGCCGCCCGCATCCAGCACTTCGCGGGCGGTCCGCAGGCTGAGCTTGAAGCGCCTTTCGTAAGGCAGCTTCTTGACGTGGTTGTAGATCGCCATCGCCTTGCCGCGATCGGTCGTGCAAAAGTGGGTGATCGAGTGGGCCCGCAGCCTGAGGCGGCTGTCTTGCAGGTCCAGCAAGGGCGAGGAGCCCAGGAATTTCTCCGGCGGTTCGGGGGAGGCGGGTCGGGATCCATCCGGCAAGGATTCGGGCACTGCTACTGCTTTATTCGGGGACGACTGCGGCCCATTCTAGGGGGCTGCCGCAGCCCCCCATCGACGCCGCTGCAGCGTCGCGTCAGCCGCGCACGAACAATGTCACGAGCGGCTCGTCGCCGACCTGGCGGCTCCAGTGGCCATGGACCTGCGGGTCGAAGCTCGCACCGGCGGGCAGCGTGTCCGCCGAATAAAAATGCTGGCCCGGCCCGAACACCCGGCTGCTGCCATCGCGCAGGCCGATCTCCATGCGCCCGGACAGGACGAACAACCACTGCGGCTGGCCCGTGCAGTGGAACTGGCTGCGAAAACCGACCGGGCTCTCGCGCAGCTGGTAGCCGCCGCAGGCGAACAGCTCGGACAGGCGCGCCTGCTCCGTGCCTTGCGACAGCGGCAGCTGCTCCTCGCGAAAACGGGCGCGGCCATCGTGGTCGGTGAACAGGATCACCTTGAGGAAGGAAGTCATGTCGCCGAGGATAGCCGCCGGACCGCGTCGGGCCGCAGGTGCAGGTCGGGCAGCAGCTCGATGCCCAGGCCCGGCTTGTCGCCAAGGCTGATCATCCCCTTGTCGACCCTTGGCAGCTCGGTGACCAGTTCCTTGTACCAGCCCGTGTAGAAGGCGCGCACGCTCTCCTGGACCAGCGCGTTGGGCGCGTGCAGCGACAGGTGCGTCGACGCCGCCCAAACGACCGGCCCGGTGCAATCGTGCGGCGCGACCGGCAGCTGCCACGCGTCGGCCATGCCGGCGATCTTGCGCGCCTCGGTCAGGCCGCCGCACCAGCTCAGGTCCAGCATCACGACACCGGCGACCCCCGTCTGCAGGTAGTCCTTGAAGCCCCACTTGTAGCTGAGGGTCTCGCTGGCGCAGATCAGCGCGTCGCAGTCCTTCGCGTACTGCTTCAGGAGGTCCAGCGAATCCATGCGGATCGCGTCCTCGTGCCAGAAGGTGTCGAACTGCTTGAGCGCGCGCGCGATCTTGCGCGCCATCGGCAAGCGCCACAGGCTGTGGAACTCCACCATGATGTCCATCCGGTCGCCGACGGCCTTGCGGATCTTGCGGAACGGCTCGAGCGCCGCGTCCAGATCGGCGTTGCTGATGTACTGGCCGTGGCTGGCCTCGGCGGCCGGATCGAACGGCCAGATCTTCATCGCCGTCACGCCCTCGGACAGCAGCGACTCCGCGAGTTCGTCGGCGTGGTGCAGGAAACCCTGCAGGTCCTCGTAGCGGCCGCCCTGGTTCGCCAGGCCCCAGTTGGACGTCGTCTGGTTGGCGTTGCTGCGCACGTACTGGTAGCCGGCGCAGGTGTTGTAGATCCGGATGCTGTCCCTGCTCTTGCCGCCCAGCGCCGTGTGGACCGGCATGTTCGCGGCCTTGCCGAACAGGTCCCACAGCGCGATGTCCACGGCGGAATTGCCGCGCGTTTCCACGCCGGAGCCGCGCCAGCCCAGGTAACCCGTCAGGTCGCGGTTGCGCGACTCGATCGCCAGCGGATCGGCGCCGAGCAGGCGGGGCGCCGCCCACTCGTGCAGGTAGGCTTCGACGGCCTGGGCGCCCATGAAGGTCTCGCCCAGGCCCACCAGGCCCTCGTCGGTCTGCAGGCGGACCCAGAGGATGTTCGGGAATTCGCCGAGGCGCAGCGTTTCCAGGCCGGTGATCTTCATGACGGCATCAACCGCCGCGGGCCTTCTTCAAGGCCGTCAGCACCACGTTCACGGCATCCGGCCCGATGGTCGGAACGTTCTTGTCGTAGACCGGCTTGACCTTGTCGAACATGCGCTTCTGTTCGGCCGGCGTGACCTCGTTGACCTGCATGCCCTTGGTCCTGAGCGTGGCCAGCGACTTCTCGTTGAGGCTGCGGTTGGCGGCGCGCTGCACCTTCTGGCCTTCGATGGCCGCTTCGCGCAGCACGGCCTGCTCCTGCGGATTGAGCTGGTCCCACAGCTTCTTGCTGTAAAGCACGAGGAAGGGCGTGTACGCATGGCGCGTCACCGACAGGTATTTCTGCACCTCGTTGAACTTGGAGGTCTCGATGGTCACGAAGGGGTTTTCCTGGCCGTCGATGGTCTTGGTTTCCAGCGCGGTGAAGATCTCGCCGAAAGCCATCGGGACGGCGTTGGTGCCCAGCGTCTTGAAGGTGTCCAGGAAGATGTTGTTCTGCATCACCCGGACCTTGACGCCGTCGAAGTCCTCGACCTTGTTGACCGGGCGCTTGCTGTTGGTCAGGTTGCGGAAACCGTTTTCCCAGTAGGCCAGGTTGACGAGGCCATGCTCCTCGAGCTTCTTGTTGAAGTACTGGCCGGCCGGGCCGTCGAGCACGGCATCGGCCTCCTTCTCGTTGGCGAACAGGAAGGGCAGGTCGAACACGCCCAGTTCCTTGACGATGCCGACCAGGGGCGACGACGAGGTGCACACCATCTCCTGCGTGCCCGCGCGCAGCGCCTGCGTGGCCGGCAGGTCGCCGCCGGCGGCGCCGCCCCAGAAGGCGACGATCTTCATCTTGCCGCCGGTCTTGGCGGCGAGGATCTCCTGCATCTTCTTGACGCCGACACCGACCGGATGGTCCTCGTTCACGCCGTTGGTGAACTTGATCGTGCGCTCGGCGAACTGCGCGAAAGCGGGCCCCGCGGCCAGCAGCGCCGTGGCTGCCAGCGCCACCAGGGTACGTCTCTTGAGCATGCTTGTCTCCTTCAGGAATGGAAAGGGTGGGGAACGATCGAACAGCGCAGCGTCACTGCATCCACCACTTGAGCGGAACCATGACGATGTCGGGGAAGAACACCAGCGAGAACAGCACGATGAGCTCGGCGATCAGGAACGGCATGACGCCCTTGAAAGCGTCGTCCATCGAGACGCGGCCGACGCCGCACACCACGTTGAGCACCGTCCCGACCGGGGGCGTGATCAGGCCGATGGCGTTGTTCATGATGAACAGCACGCCGAAGTAGACCGGGTCGATGCCGGCCTTGAGCACCACCGGCATCAGCACGGGCGTCAGGATCAGCACCGTGGGAGCGAAATCCAGCGCGGTGCCGACGATCACGATCAGGACCATGATGACGAGCATCAGCAGCAGCTTGTTGCCCATGAAGGGCGAGAGCATGTCGGCCACCTCTGTCGGGATGTTGGCCACGGTGATCAGCCAGGCGCTCACCATCGCGGCGGCGACCAGGAACATCACGACGGCCGTGGTCTTGCCTGCCGCCAGCACCAGGCCGTAAAGGTGCGACGGCTTCAGTTCGCGGTAGACGAACATCCCCACCAGCAGCGAATAGACCGCGGCCACGACGGCCGCCTCGGTCGGCGTGAACAGGCCGAACTTCATGCCGCCGATGATCAGCACCGGGAGCGCCAGCGCCCACAGGCCGTTGAAGGTGAGCTTGAGCCGCTCGGCATAGCCCACGCGCGGCGCGCAAGGCACGTTGTCGCGCCGGGCCACGATCCACCAGGCGACGCCGATCGCAAGGCCCATCAGCATGCCGGGGACGATGCCGGCCAGGAACAGCTTGGTGATCGAGACGTTGCCGGCCACGCCGAACAGGATGAAGCCGATCGACGGCGGGATGACCGGCGCGATGATGCCGCCGGCGGCGATCAGGCCGCAGGAGCGGTTCACCGGATAGCCGGCCTGCTTCATCATCGGCAGCAGGATGGCGGCCAGGGCCGCCGTGTCCGCCACCGCCGACCCCGAGATCGACGCCAGGATGATGGCCGCGATCACGGCGACATAGCCCAGGCCGCCCTTGAAGTGGCCGACATAGGCCATCGCCAGGTTGACGATGCGGCGCGACATGCCGCCTGCGTTCATGAACTCGCCGGCCAGCAGGAAAAATGGCACGGCCAGCAGCGGGAAGTTGTCGGCGCCGTCGACGAAGCGCTGCGCGATGATCTGAGAATCGAAGGCCGGCAGCTGGCC
This sequence comes from Ramlibacter sp., assembly GCA_028291885.1. Lineage (GTDB taxonomy): Bacteria > Pseudomonadota > Gammaproteobacteria > Burkholderiales > Burkholderiaceae_C > Ramlibacter. Next base: position 6,466 of record JAQGNJ010000066.1, read on the forward strand.
GGTGAGCGTCATCAGCGCCATCAGGCAGACGCCGCAGACCAGCAGCGCATACGCGATCGGCATGCCCAGGGCCATGGCGCCCAGCAGGCTGAGGATGAAGGTGGCGACGGTCATGGTGTCGCCTTCTTCGCGTCGTGGACGCCCTTGATCGCTTCCTCGGCTTCCTTCAGGCCCTCGGACTCGACCACCTGGATCAGCTCGCCCTCGGTCACCCGGCCGGTGACGAGCCGCCACAGCATCCGGATGTTGAACATGCCCATGACGAGGGCCACCACGTAGCCGATCCCGTAGACCCAGATCATCGAGATGCCGACCACCGGCGAGACGTTGGTGACCTGCAGTTCGTGCATGCGCCAGGTCCCGAGCAGGAACAGCCAGTTGCACAGCAGCATCAGCGCCTCGCTGGCGAACAGGCAGAACTTCTTGCCGCCGACCGGCAGCTTCTTGACCAGCGTGTCGACGCCCAGGTGGCCGCCTTCGCGCATCGCCACCATGGCGCCGATGTAGGTCAGCCAGATGAAGAAGTAGCGCGACATCTCTTCGGAGATGGTGATCCCGGAATTGAATCCGTAGCGCAGCACCACGTTGCCGAACACCATGAGCACCATGGCGACCAGTGCCACCACCACCAGCAGTTCGAGGAACTTGAAGAACAGGTCGACAGCTTTCTTCGCCATGTCATGCGGCCTTCAGCAAGGGGGCCGGCAGGTTGAGCCGGGGCAGGCGCTTGTGCCTGGCCAGCACCTGTTCGATGTCGTCGCGCGCGCCGTCGATCAGCACCAGGATGGCTTTTTCCGCCTTCGCGGGGTTGTGCGCGATGACCGCGTCGAGCACGGCACGGTGCAGCGGCAGGGAATTGCGCGGTCCGTCCTTGCGGCTGGTGGAAATCTCGAAGCTGGTGCGCAGCAGCGCCGCCAGCGCCTTGCTCATCTGCACCAGCATGCGGTTGCGGCAGGCGCGCAGCAGGCCCTGGTGGAAGCGCAGGTCGTACGAGACGTAGTCGCCGCCCTCCTCCACCGCGCGGCGCATGCCGGCGAAGGCGGCCTCGATCTCCGCGATGTCCTTGGCCGTCGCGCGCTCGGCGGCCATGCGCACGGCGGCCGGCTCGACGATCCGCCGCAGTTCCTGCAGGTCGCGCAGGAACTCGCGCGACAGGCCGGCCTTGGATTGCCAGGCGACGACGTCGGGGTCGAACCAGTTCCAGTTCTCGGAGGACATGACGTGGGTGCCGACCTTGGGACCCGTCGTCAGCAGCCCCTTGGCGACCAGCGACTTCACCGACTCGCGGATCACCGTGCGGCTCACGCCCAGTTCCTCCCCCAGCAGCGGCTCGGGCGGGATGGTCGCGCCGGCGGCGTATCGGCCCGCGACGATGGCTTCGCCAAGGTGGTCGACCGTGTTGCCGTGGACGTTCTTGATCATGGTTTTTACCGAGCGGGGCGCGCAATCGTATGACCATAATATGTTTGCAACATTCAGGACTAACCCGCATGACCGACACCCCAAGGCGCAGGAAGCCCGCCTCCGAATTGCGCAGCCAGCAATGGTTCGGCCGACAGGACCGCGACGGCTTCGCCTACCGCAGCTGGGTCAAGGGCAAGGGCGTGCCGCACGACCAGTTCGACGGCCGCCCCGTCATCGGCATCTGCAACACCTTCAGCGAGCTGACACCCTGCAATTCGCACTTCCGCACGCTGGCCGAGCAGGTGAAGATCGGCGTCTACGAGGCCGGCGGCTTCCCGCTGGAATTCCCCGTGATGTCGCTGGGCGAGACACTGCTGCGGCCGACGGCCATGCTGTACCGCAACCTCGCCAGCATGGACGTGGAGGAAAGCATCCGCGGCAACCCGATCGACGGCGTCGTGCTGCTCATGGGCTGCGACAAGACCACGCCTTCGCTCGTGATGGGCGCGTCCAGCGTCGACCTGCCCACCATCGGCGTCTCCGGCGGTCCCATGCTCAACGGCAAGTGGCGCGGCCAGGAGCTGGGTTCCGGAACGGGCGTGTGGAGCATGAGCGAGCAGGTCCGCGCCGGCGCGCTCAAGCTGCAGGATTTCTTCGAAGCCGAAAGCTGCATGCACCGCAGCCACGGCCACTGCATGACCATGGGGACGGCGTCGACCATGGCAAGCATGGTGGAGGCGCTCGGCCTGGGCCTGCCGGGCAACGCCGCCTATCCGGCGGTCGACGGCCGCCGCAACGTGCTGGCCCGCAACGCCGGACGGCGCATCGTCGACATGGTGCACGAGGACCAGGTGCTGTCCAAGGTGCTGACGCGCCAGGCCTTCGAGAACGCGATCAAGACGCTGGCCGCGATCGGCGGATCGACCAATGCCGTGATCCACCTGATCGCGATCGCGCGCCGCATCGGCGTGGAGCTGGCGATCGAGGACTTCGACCGGCTCGCCAGCGAGCTGCCCTGCCTGGTCAACCTGCAGCCTTCGGGCAAGTTCCTGATGGAGGACTTCTGCTACGCCGGTGGCCTGCCCGTCGTGATGAAGGAAATCTCCAGGCACCTGCACCTGGACGCCGTGACGGCCAACGGCCGGACCGTCGGCGAGAACATCGCCGACGCGCAGAACCACAACACCGAGGTGATCCAGCCTTTGGCGAACCCGTTCAAGGACAAGGCGGGCATCGCCGTGCTGCGCGGCAACCTCGCGCCCCGCGGCGCCGTGATCAAGCCGAGCGCGGCGACGCCGGCGCTGATGGTGCACAAGGGGCGCGCCGTGGTGTTCGAGAACATCGAGGACTTCCACGCGCGCATCGACGACGAGAACCTCGACGTCGACGAGAACTGCATCCTGGTGCTGAAGAACTGCGGGCCCAAGGGCTATCCCGGCATGGCGGAGGTCGGCAACATGCCGCTGCCGCCCAAGGTGCTGCGCAAGGGCATCACCGACATGGTCCGCATCAGCGACGCGCGCATGAGCGGCACCGCGTACGGCACGGTGGTCCTGCACACGGCGCCCGAAGCGGCTGCCGGCGGTCCGCTGGCCGTGGTGCAAAATGGCGACATCATCGAACTCGACGTGCCCAATCGCAAACTGCAGCTGCACATCAGCGACGAGGAACTGGCACATCGGCTCTCGAGCTGGCAGGCGCCCGCGCCGCCGCTGACTTCCGGCTACTGGAAGCTCTACGTGGACCACGTGCTGCAGGCCGACGAAGGCGTGGACCTGGATTTCCTGGTCGGCAAGCGCGGCGCCTTCGTGCCGCGGGACAATCATTGAAGGACGAAACCGTCCGGGCCGGAGCCTGTCGGGTCCCGAGCACGGTCATGGCCATGAGCAAACACTTCGACGTCGTCGCCCTGGGCGAGCCCATGGTGGAGTTCAACCAGACTTCGCCCGGCCAGCCGCAATACCTCCAGGGATTCGGCGGCGACACCAGCAACGCGATCATCGCGGCCGCGCGCGCCGGAGCAAGCACCGCCTATCTCTCGCGCGTGGGCGACGACAGCTTCGGCCGCTCGCTGCTGGAGCTGTGGCGCAGCGAAGGCGTGGACACGCGGGCCATCGACATCGACCCGCAGGCGCCGACCGGCATCTACTTCGTCACCCACGGCGCGCAAGGCCACGAGTTCAGCTACCGCCGCGCCGGTTCCGCCGCCAGCCTGATGACGCCGCAGTGGCTGGACGGTCCTGCCGCCGGCGCGATCCGCGGCGCCAAGATCCTGCACGTCTCCGGCATCTCGATGGCAATCTCGGCCTGCGCCTGCGACACCGCGATGGCGGCGATGCGGATCGCACGCGAAGCCGGCGCCCTGGTGTCGCTCGACTCCAACCTGCGCCTGAAGCTCTGGCCTCTGGAACATGCCCGTGACGCGATCGGCAAGGCCATCGCCCTCACCGACGTCTTCCTGCCCAGCCTGGAAGACCTGGCCACGCTCGTCGGCAACAGCGATCCCCGGCTGCTGCTGGACTGGAGCCATGCGGCAGGCGCCTCGCGCGTCGTTCTCAAGCTCGGCGCCGACGGTGCGATCGCGAGCGACGGCAAGCGCGTCGAGCGCATCCCGGGCCATCGCGTGCCGATGACCGACGCAACGGGCGCCGGCGACTGCTTCTGCGGCAACCTGCTGGCGCGGCTGGCGGCGGGTGATTCGCTGTTCGATGCGGCGCGCTGGGCCAACGCGGCGGCGGCCATCGCGGTGCAGGGCTTCGGCGCCGTCGCCCCGCTGCCCCGACCCGATCGGGTGAGGGCCTTGCTGTGAAGCGGCTGATCGCCGTCGACTGGGGCACGTCCTCGCTGCGCGGCGCATTGCTCGATGCCGACGGCCGCATCCTGGATGAAATCTCCGCGCCCGCCGGCATCCTCAACGTGCCGGCCGGCGGCTTTCCCGCGGTGTTCGCGGATCACTTCGCGCACTGGCGGTCGACCGGCGCGTCCTGCCTCATCTCCGGCATGGCCGGCAGCCGCCAGGGCTGGCGGGAGGCCCCGTATTGCGCCTGCCCGGCCGGCTTCGCGGACATCGCTTCCCGCCTGCTGTGGATCGAGCCCCGCCGCATCGCCATCGTGCCCGGCCTGAGCTGCGAAGACCGCGGCGTTCCCGACGTGATGCGCGGCGAGGAAACGCAGGTCTTCGGCGCCCTGCACATGCTCGGCCTGTCCGACGCGCTGCTCGTCCTCCCCGGCACGCACAGCAAGTGGGTGCGGGTGCAGGCCGGACGGATCACGCAGTTCCGCACCTTCATGACGGGCGAGCTGTACGCCCTGCTGCGACAGCATTCGATCCTGTCGCGCACCTTGCCGGCCGTCGAGGGCGAGCTCGACGCCGACGCGTTCGAACGCGGCGTCGCGCACGCCCGCGAAAGCGTGAGCCTGCTGCATGCCGCCTTCAGCGTTCGCACGCTGTCGCTCTTCGATCGCTTGCCCGCCGAGGCGATGCCCAGCTACCTGTCGGGACTGGTGATCGGCGAGGAGCTGCGCGCCCAGGGATTGTCGCCAGGCGCGGAACCCGTCGTCGTGGTCGGCGCGCCGGCGCTCACGGCCCGCTACCAGCTTGCGCTGGCATCGCAGGCAATGCAGTCGCGGGCCGTCGGTTCGCAGGCGAGCTGGCGCGGCCTGTGGGCGATCGCAATGCAACTGGGGGAACTGGCATGAACGGTCAGCAGAAGTTTTCGGCCGCGATGGACGCGCTGCCGCTGGTGGCGATCCTGCGCGGCTTGCAGCCGCGGGAAGCGGCGGACGTCGGAGCGGCCCTGGTCGACGCCGGCTTTCGCATCATCGAAGTGCCGCTCAATTCGCCGCAGCCGCTGAACAGCATCGCGGCGCTGGCGCAGCGCTTTCCGCAGGCGCTGGTCGGCGCCGGCACGGTGCTGACCGTCAAGGACGTCGCCGACGTGAAAGCCGCCGGCGGCGAATTGGTCGTCGCGCCGAATTTCAATCCCGCGGTGGTGGCCGAAGCAGTGCGGCTCGGCATGGTCTGCCTGCCCGGCGTGCTGACCGCGAGCGAAGCCTTCGCGGCGCTCGAAGCCGGCGCTGCGGGGCTCAAGCTCTTTCCCGCCGAGATGATCCCGCCGGCCGCGGTGAAAGCGCTGCGGGCGGTGATCGCGCCCGAGGTCGCGTTGCTGCCGGTAGGCGGCATCGCGACGGACAACATGGCGCAGTACCGCGCGGCCGGCGCCAGCGGTTTCGGCATCGGCTCGGCCCTGTACACGCCGGGGCGGCCGCACCAGGAAGTGGGCGAGGCCGCACTGCGCTTCGCGCAAGCCTGGACCGGCACGCTGCTCGCCTGAGGGCGGCGCGGGTGCGGCCGGCGGCGGCGCGAGATCCCGCGGCCGCCGACGGGTAGCCGCCTTGCCGGCGCCGCGCGCGGATACGATGCGCGCATGAACAGCCCGACCCGCTCCACCGTCTCGTTCGGCCTCGGCGGCCGCGTCTGCATCGTCACGGGCGCGGCCCAGGGCATCGGCGAGGCCTGCGCCCGCCGGCTGGCGCGCGAGGGCGCGCACGTGGTGCTGGCCGACATCGACGACGCCCGCGGCCAGGCGCTGGCGCAGGAGCTGCAAGGCACTTACGTGCATTGCGACGTCGGCGACAAGGCGCAGGTGGACGCATTGGTCGCCAAGGCGATGCAGGTCCACGGCCGCATCGACGTCCTGGTGAACAACGCCGGCATCTTCAAGGCGGCGGATTTCCTCGACGTGACCGAAGCCGATTTCGACGCCGTGCTGCGGGTCAACCTGAAGGGATCCTTCCTGATGGGACAAGCCGTCGCCCGCGAGATGGCCAAGCGGGGCTCGGGAACGATCGTCAACATGAGTTCGGTCAACGCGGTGCTGGCCATCCCCACCATCGCCAGCTACAACGTGAGCAAGGGCGGCATCAACCAGCTGACGCGGGTGATGGCGCTGGCGCTCGCCGACAAGGGCATTCGCGTCAACGCGGTTGCGCCCGGCACCATCGCGACCGAACTCGCGGCCCAGGCCGTGCTGACCAGCGAAGAGGCGAAGACGCGGATCATGATGCGCACGCCGATGAAGCGGCTGGGCCAGCCGGCCGAAGTGGCGGATGCCGTGGCCTGGCTCGCCAGCGACGCCTCGAGCTACGTCACCGGCGAGATCGTCGTCGTCGACGGCGGCCGGATGACTCTGAACTACACCGTGCCGGTCTAGGGCCTGTTCACGCAATTTCCGGGGGACGCGTTGCTCGTCGCAACCCCGCAGGGGAACAAGCCCAATCGGGCGCCACTCATCGTTACCCGCCTTGCCCGCATATCGATGCGGGCTGCGGCGGGCGCCTCGATTGACACCCGATTGGGCGCGTTCGCGCCCCCGGAAATAGCGTGAACAGGCCCTAGACGTCGATCGCCGCCGCCGAGCCCGCCTGCTTGCGCAGCTCGAACTTCTGGATCTTTCCGGTCGATGTCTTGGGCAGCTCGCCGAAGACCACGGCCCTGGGCACCTTGAAGCCGGCCAGGTGCTTCTTGCAATGCGCGACGATGTCGGCGGCCGTGGCCGTCGCCCCGGCTTTCAGTTCGACGAAAGCGCAGGGCGTCTCGCCCCAGCGCTCGTCCGGCCTGGCGACGACCGCAGCGGCGAGCACGTCGGGATGGCGGTACAGCACGTCCTCCACCTCGATGGACGAGATGTTCTCGCCGCCGGAAATGATGATGTCCTTGCTGCGGTCCTTGATCTTGATGTAGCCGTCCGGGTACTGCACGGCGAGGTCGCCGGTGTGGAACCAGCCGCCTTCGAATGCCTGCGCCGTGGCCGCGGCGTTCTTCAGGTAGCCCTTCATCGTGATGTTGCCGCGGAACATGATCTCGCCCATGGTCTCGCCGTCCCGCGGCACAGGCTGCATCGTGCCGGGGTCGATGACGCTCGCGTCGCGCTGCAGGTGGTAGCGCACCCCCTGGCGCGCATTCAGCCGGGCGCGTTCGCCGATGTCCAGCCCGTCCCAGGCATCGTGCTTGGCGCAGACGGTCGCCGGCCCGTAGACCTCGGTCAGGCCGTAGACGTGGGTCAGATCGAAGCCCATGCGCTCCATGCCTTCGATCATCGAGGCCGGCGGCGCGGCGCCCGCCACCATCGCTTTCACACCGGCGGGCAGGCCTTGCTTCATGTCGGCCGGTGCGTTCACCAGCATGCCGTGGACGATGGGCGCGCCGCAGTAATGCGTCACCCCGTGGGTCTTGATGGCGTCGATCACCGCTTTCGCCTCCACCTTGCGCAGGCACACGTTGACGCCGGCGCGCGCCGCGACCGTCCAGGGGAAGCACCAGCCGTTGCAATGGAACATCGGCAAGGTCCAGAGGTAGCGCGCGAACTTCGGCATGTCCCATTCGAGGATGTTCGAGATCGCGTTCACCGCCGCGCCGCGGTGGTGGTAGACCACGCCCTTGGGATTTCCGGTCGTTCCGCTGGTGTAGTTCAGCGCGATCGCGTCCCACTCGTCGCCTGGCAGCTGCCAGGCGAAATCCTTGTCGCCGGTGGCCAGGAATGCGTCGTACCCGATGCTGCCGATCTTCTCCACCGGGCCGGTGTAGACCTCGTCGTCGACGTCGATCACCAGCAGCGGCCGCTTCTCCTTGCGCAGCGCGATGGCTTTCTTCATCGCGCCGGCGAACTCCGGATCGACGATCACCGCCTTCGCCTCCCCGTGGTCCAGCATGAAGGCGATGGTCTCCGGGTCCAGGCGGGTGTTCAGCGCATTGAGCACGGCGCCGGCCATGGGGATGCCGAAATGCGCCTCCACCATCGCTGGGGTGTTCGGCAGGATCACGGCGACCGTGTCGCCCTTGCCGATGCCGTGCCGCGCGAGGGCGCTTGCGAGCTGGCGGCAGCGGCTGTAGACCTGGCCCCAGGTCCGGCGCA
>JAQGNJ010000074.1 GCA_028291885.1 Ramlibacter sp.
GCTGGGAACCGGCATGGTGACCAAGGAATGGGTCGCCATCCACCGCAAGCACCACGCCAAGTGCGAGACGGTGGACGATCCGCACAGCCCGCAGGTCAAGGGCATCGAGGAAGTGCTCTGGCGCGGCGCCGAGCTGTACCGCCGCGAATCCAAGAACATGGACACGATGGAGCGTTACGGCACCGGCACGCCAAACGACTGGATCGAGCGCAACCTGTACACCCGTTACAGCTGGCAGGGCGTCGGCCTGATGCTGATCATCAACGTGGCGCTGTTCGGCATGCTGGGGCTGGCCGTGTGGGCCGTGCAGATGCTGTGGATCCCGATCACCGCCGCCGGCATCATCAACGGCATCGGCCACTACTGGGGCTACCGCAATTTCGAGGCGCCGGACGCCAGCCGCAACCTGCTCCCGTGGGGCCTGATCATCGGCGGCGAAGAGCTGCACAACAACCATCACACCTACCCGACGGCGGCCAAGTTCTCGGTCAAGAAGTACGAATTCGACATCGGCTGGCTCTACATCCGCATGCTGAGCGCGATCGGCTGGGCCAAGGTCAAGAAGGTGCCGCCGAAGCTGCAACTCGGTGAGATCAAGCCGGTGGCGGACGAAAAGACGCTGGAGGCGCTGATCGCCAATCGCTACGAAGTGATGGCGCGTTACGCCGGCGAGATGCGCCGCGCCTGCAAGGCCGAGATCGAACAGATCAAGGCCAAGCGTGGTGACCTGTCGCTGCTCAAGGCTGCCCACCGGTGGCTGCACCGCGACGACGACAAGGTCCCGGCCGCCGCCAGGCGCCACGTGGAGCAGGCGCGCGCCGCCCACCCGGTGCTGGACAAGATGGTCACGATGCGCGAAGAGCTGCGCCAGCTGTGGCTCAGCACCAACCTCTCCCGCGAGCAGCTGGCTGCCAACCTGCAGTCCTGGTGCCGTCGGGCCGAGGAAAGCGGCATCGCCCAGCTGCAGCAGTTCTCGATGAAGCTGCGCGCCGCGCACACGTAAACGGCCCGTTGCGGCACCAAGAAAAGGCCCCGTCGGGGCCTTTTTTTCGCCCTGGAGAACCGTCAGTCCTTCAAATCGGCAGGCACCTTGCCGCCGTTGGCGGCCAGCTTGTGCATCACCTGCTTGTGCAGCCAGAGGTTCATCTCGGCCGAGCCGTCCTTGGCGCCGGTGTAGCCCAGCTCCGTCGCCAGCTCCTTGCGCTCTTGCAGGCTGCTGTCCAGGTCGAGCAGCTTCATCAGGTCGACGATGGAGCTTCGCCAGTTCAGCTTCTGCGGATTCCTGGCCGCCAGGCCGTTCAACACGGCTTCGACGTCGACGGGCTGCTGAGGCGCGGCGACCGCGGCCTGGTTGGCGGCTCCAGGCGCAGGTGCTGCCGGAGCCGTCGCGAGCGTGCCGGGCGATTGCCCGGGTGCAGGTGAGGCGGGAGACTGGCCAGGAGCCTGGGCCGCTTCTGCGCGGTGAAAAATCCTGTCGAAAATCTTGCCGAAAACGCTCATGGTTGCTCCAGTGCAAAGGCGGAAATGCCTTGGGCAATGGTCGGGCAGCGCGCCCGCCGGTCGTGTCGGACAAGCTCCCTTTCGCGGCGCAATTCCTTGGCGGCTTCGACAGACGAAAAAAAGCCCCGCGCTGCGGGGCTTTGTCGCCGGGTTCCCGCAGCGCGGGAGCCTTACTTGAGCTTGGTCTCTTTGTACTCGACGTGCTTGCGAGCCTTGGGATCGAATTTCATGATCGCCATCTTCTCGGGCATCGTCTTCTTGTTCTTGCTGGTGGTGTAGAAGTGGCCGGTCCCCGCAGTGGATTCCAGCTTGATCTTTTCGCGTCCGCCTTTGCTTGCCATGGTGCTGCTCCTATGGGATTAAGCTTGACCGCGGGCGCGCAGGTCTGCGAGCACGGTGTCGATGCCGTTCTTGTCGATCAGGCGCAACGCGGCGCTGGAAACTCGCAGGCGAACCCAGCGGTTTTCGGTCTCGACCCAGAAACGGCGGTATTGCAGGTTCGGCAGGAACCGGCGCTTGGTTTTGTTGTTGGCGTGGGAAACGTTGTTCCCGACCATCGGGCCCTTGCCCGTGATGTCGCAGACGCGTGCCATAAGCACTCCAGTATTTCAAACGGTGATCACTGACGGCGGGGACGTTGCCGTCCCCTCCTCGCTCTCACCTCACCTCGCCAGAAGGGTGGCGGTAACCCATGGGCTGGACCTGAACCCTCCCGGGCCAGATTCAGTGAAGCCTTGGATTATAGCCTTTTTGGCGCAGCAGGCTTATTGCGCCTGCTCGAGGAAGCGCTGCGCATCCAGGGCTGCCATGCAGCCGGTGCCGGCGCTGGTGATGGCTTGCCGGTACACGTGGTCCTGCACGTCGCCCGCGGCAAAGACGCCGGGGACGCTCGTCATCGTCGCAAACCCCTGCAGGCCCGACCTGGTGACGATGTAGCCGTCCTTCATTTCCAGCTTGTCCTGGAAGATCTCGGTGTTGGGCGAGTGGCCGATCGCGATGAAGCAGCCCTTGAGGTCCACGTCCACCGTGTCGCCGGTGTTCGCGTCCTTCAGCCGCACGCCGGTGACGCCGCTCTTGTCGCCCAGCACCTCGTCGAGCGTGTGGAACAGTTTCAGGTCGATCTTGCCGGCCTTGACCTTCTCCATCAGCTTGTCCACGAGGATCGGCTCCGCCTTGAACTTGTCGCGCCGGTGCACGAGCGTCACCTTGTTCGCGATGTTCGACAGGTAGAGCGCCTCTTCGACCGCGGTATTGCCGCCGCCGATGACGCAGGTGTCCTCACCGCGGTAGAAAAAGCCGTCGCAGGTCGCGCAGCCGGAAACGCCGCGACCCATGAAGGCCTGCTCCGATTCCAGCCCGAGGTACTTGGCGGAGGCGCCGGTCGCGATGATCAGCGCGTCGCAGGTCCAGGTGCCGCTGTCGCCCTTGAGCGTGAACGGGCGCTTGCTGAAGTCGACCTCGCTGATGTGGTCGAACACGACCCGGGTCTTGAACCGCTCGGCGTGTTCGAGGAAGCGCTGCATCAGGTCGGGGCCCTGGACGCCGTGGACGTCGGCCGGCCAGTTGTCGACGTCGGTGGTGGTCATGAGCTGGCCGCCTTGCGCCATGCCGGTGATCAGCACCGGGTCGAGGTTGGCGCGCGCGGCGTAGACGGCGGCGGTGTATCCGGCGGGACCGGAACCGAGGATCAGGACTTTGGCGTGTTGGGTAGTGGACATGGTAAAAAACCTGTGTGGAAAACGAGACAGGTCGGTGTACAGTTCGGGCCAAGAACGCCAGTATCAATGGGTGTCGCTGCAGTGATTGCTGGCAATATCAATCCGAGCGATTGTAAGAACCCATTGTTAGGCTCGAGCCGGAAGGGATTTCAGACATGTCGATGCTCTCGAACCTGGAGCTGATCCGCCGGGTGCCGCTGTTTGCACTGCTGACCGCCACGCAGGCGGAGGCGGTCGCGGATGCCGTGACCAAGCGCCGCTTCAAGCGCGGAGAACTCGTCGTCGAACAGGGCGAGAAGTCGAACACCCTGTTCATCATCCTCACCGGCCGGGTGCGGGTGGTCACCTCCGACAAGCGCGGACGCGAAGTCATCCTGGCCACGCTCCAACCCGGTGATTACATCGGCGAGATGAGCCTGATCGACAACGAGCCGCATTCCGCAAGCGTGCGTGCCGAGGTGCAGACCGACATGCTGACCCTCGGTCGGTCGGAGTTCGCGCGCTGCCTGCCCGAAAACAGCTCGATGTCGTACGCGATCATGAAGGGCCTGGTGCAGCGCCTGCGCCAGGCGGACCGCAAGATCGAATCGCTGGCGCTGATGGACGTTTATGGCCGGGTCGCGCGTTCGCTGCTCGAGTTCGCGCTGCCGGATCGCGAAGGCCTGCTGACGATCCGCGAGCGCATCTCGCGCCAGGACATCGCCAAGATGGTCGGCGCGTCGCGCGAGATGGTCAGCCGCGTGATGAAGGACCTGGAAGACCGTGGTTTCATCGAAACACGCGTCGACGGTTCGATGCTGATCAAGGACCGGCTGACGACGCTCGGGTGAAGGCCTGCGGTAAGCTTGCGCTTGCCCGATGACCTACTCGCTCAACACACTGAACAACCCGGCTCCGGGGACCGGCCAGCAACGCGGCGTCGTCGGCCGCTTCGCCCACGAAATCATCCTGATCCTCGGCTTCGTCGCGCTGGTGTTCTGGCTCCTGGCGCTCGCAAGCTACTCGATCGACGACCCCGCGTTCTCCACATCCGGCAGCGGCGGCGCCGTGCGCAACTGGGGCGGGCGCTTTGGCGCATGGCTGGCGGACGGCAGCCTGTTCCTGCTCGGCTTCTCCGCCTGGTGGTGCTTCGCGGCCGGCGTGCGCGCCTGGCTCTCCACCCTCGCACGCTGGATGCGCGCCGACGACGCCGAGCCTGCGCAGCCCCCAGGCTTCACCCACACGCAACTGGCGTTCTGGCTCGGGCTGGCCGTGCTCCTGTGCGCCAGCACCGCGCTCGAATGGTCCCGCCTGTACCGCTTCGAAGGCCAGGGCCGTTTGCCGGACCACGCCGGCGGCGCGCTCGGTTACCTGGTCGGACCGTCGGCCGTGAAGTGGCTCGGATTCACCGGCTCCGGCCTGGTCTGCATCGCCCTGGTGGTGCTGGGCGCGGCGCTCGTCTTCCGCTTCTCGTGGAGCCATGTGGCGGAACGGGTGGGCGCGGCGATCGTCGGCTTCATCGACTCGCGGCGCGAGAAGCGCGAGATCGCGCAGGACCTCGCCTTCGGGCAGCAGGCCGCCCGCGAGCGCGAGGAAATCCTGCTGGAGGAAAGGATCGAGATCGTCGAACACCATCCGGTGCCGGTGCTGATCGAGCCCGAAGTTGTCGAGGTTGCCAAGAGCGGCCGGGTGGCGAAGGAAAGGCAGAAGCCGCTGTTCAGGGAACTGCCGGACTCCAAGCTGCCGCAGGTCGACCTGCTCGATGGCCCGCAAGGCCGGCAGGAAACCGTCGCCCCCGAAACGCTGGAGATGACGAGCCGGCTGATCGAGAAGAAGCTCAAGGACTTCGGTGTCGATGTCCGCGTCGTGCTGGCGCAACCGGGCCCGGTCATTACGCGCTACGAGATCGAGCCCGCAACCGGCGTGAAGGGCTCGCAGATCGTGGGCCTGGCCAAGGACCTCGCGCGCAGCTTGAGCCTGGTCTCGATCCGGGTGATCGAAACCATTCCCGGCAAGAACTACATGGCGCTGGAACTGCC
>JAQGNJ010000083.1 GCA_028291885.1 Ramlibacter sp.
TGCGCGAACGGCCCGAGGACATCCGGGCGCTGGCGCTGCACTTCGTCAGCCGCGCCAACCAGGCCCACCAGCGCAACGTGAATTTGTCGCCCGAGGCGCTCGAGCGGCTGGAGCAGCATGGCTGGCCCGGCAACATCCGCGAGCTGGGCAACCTGATCGAACGGCTGGTGCTGCTGGCCGACGATGCGCTGGTCTCGGTGGCGGAACTGAACCGCTTCATGCCGGCGGCGGCTGTGCCCAGCCTTGAACCGCCGCAGCCCGCGGCCGCCGGCGACAAGGCAGCCCTGGTGCGCGGCTACGGCTTCGTCGCGTCGCATCCGGCGCAGGTGCTTCACGCCGCACTGGCGCAGCACCAGGGCAACCAGTCCCGCGCCGCCCAGAGCCTGGGCCTGACCCTGCGCCAATTCAGCTACCGCTTGCGCAAGGCGCGGTTGCAGGACGAGCGCGGGACATAGTGTCGACATTGTGTCGACACATTGGGTGAAGACCCGGGAGCGGTCCTTGGGCGACGACGGTCTGCTCTCAAATCCGTAGCGCCAAGTCCGCTCCATGCATAGCGGTGGAGCCGACTCACCGATTGCAGTGGCGACCCGGCGAGCTGGCACACCTGTTGCGAATGGAGGGAGGCCCATCCACCGCTGCGAAAGGTTTTCCATGAACCACGTTTCCGACACAGTCCTGGTCTCCCCCGCCGAACTCGTGTCGCTGCAGGCCGCGGAGCGCGTGATCCTCATCGACACGCGCGACGCCGAAACCTATGCCGGGGGCCACCTGCCAGGCGCGGTCAACCTGCGCGAAACCTTCACCTACCTGGCGACCTCGACGCCCGAGGGCCTGCAGGAGCTGAGGGACACCTTCGCCGCCCACCTGGGCGCGATCGGCCTCTCGGGCCAGGAAACCGCCGTCTTCTACGAGGACGCGATGAACAGCGGCTACGGCCAGTCGTGCCGCGGCTATTACCTGCTGACCTGGCTCGGCTACCCGCGCGTCAAGGTCCTCAACGGCGGCTATTCCGCCTGGAAGTCGGCCGGCATGCCGGTCTCCACCGAAGCAGTGACGCCGGTGCCCGCCGTGTTCCCGACCGACCTGTCGCAGGCCGACGTGATGCTCACCAAGGACGACGTCGCCGCCGCCCTGGGCACGGACACCGTGCTGCTGGACGTGCGCGACGTCGACGAGTGGATCGGCGACAGCTCCTCGCCCTACGGCAAGGACTTCGCTCCGCGCAAGGGCAGGCTGCCGGGCGCCACCTGGCTGGAGTGGTACCGCTTCATGAAACCGTCGTCGCAGGGACCGGTGTTCAAGTCGCCCGACGAGATCCGCGCCGAATGCGCCACCGCCGGCGTCAGCCCCGGCGACACCGTCTACCTGTACTGCTTCAAGGGCGCGCGCGCTTCCAACACCTTCCTGGCCCTCAAGCAGGCCGGCTTCACCGACGTGCGCATGTACTTCGGCTCCTGGAACGAGTGGTCGCGCGACGAGAAGCTGCCGATCGAGACCGGCCTGCCGGTCGTCAAGAGCCTGAAGAAGCCGGCGCTCGCACTCGCAGCCTGAGACCAACGATCCATCCACGACACGAGGCAAGCAATCCATGTCCAACACCGACCTGCTCGAACCCGTCACCACCGTCAGGACCGCGTTGCGTCCGATCGACCGCGACGGCCTGCTCGCCTTCGCCGAGAAAGGCCGCAACAATCCGCAGGCCCGCGGCACCAACAAGGTCCACACCGTGATGGAAGGGCAGTACCGGTCCTTGAGCAAGGTCGGCAACCATGGGCCGGTGGTCGTCGACGAGCCCTTGCACCTGTTCGGCCAGGACACGGCGCCGGCGCCCGGTGAAATCGTGCTGTCGGGCCTTGGCGGTTGCCTGGCCGTCGGCATCCAGGCCGTCGCGACCTGGAAAGAGGTCAAGCTGAGCAGGATCGAGATCTTCCTGGAAGGCGACATCGGCAACCCGGCGGCCTGGGGCGCCGGCGGCGCAAGCAAGTCGCCGCCGGAGATGGGCTTCCAGGCGATCCGCGTCAAGGTCCTGATCGAAGGCGGCGCTCCGCGCGAGGTGCTGGACGAGATCGTGACGCAGGCGAATTACTTCTCTCCCGTCGCCAACAGCATGCGCAACCCGATCCCGTTCACGATCGGCATGGCGGACTGAGCGGATGCACCTCGCCGACCTGCCCAGGGACGTGACCGCCCCAGCGGCGTCCGGGCCCGATGACCTGCTGGCCGCGGTCCGCGCGATTGCGCTGGGACCGCTCGCCCAGCAGGTGCAGTCCATTGACCGCGATGGCCACTACCCCGCCGGCATCCTCAAGCAGCTGGCCGCGGCCGGCGCCATGAGCGCGCACCTGGATGCACCCGTGGGCGCAGGCGATTTCTTCCTGGCGATCCAGGCGATGGCGCAGGTGTCGCGGGTCTGCGGCGCCACCGGATTCATGATGTGGTGCCAGGGCGTGTGCGGCCTCTACATGCAGCAATCGGGCAATCCGGCCCTGCTCGGCGACGCGCTCGCCAGGCATGCGAGCGGCGAGGCGCTAGGTGGCACCGCGATGTCGAACCCGATGAAAAACTATGCCCGGATCGAGAGCCTGCTGCTGCGGGCGAAGCCGGTCGAGGGCGGCTTCATCGTCAACGGCACGCTGCCCTGGGTCAGCAACCTCGGCGACGGCCACTACTGCGGCGCCGTCGCGGCGGTACTGGATGGCGAAACGCCGGCCAGCCGCGAAGTGATGTTCCTCTTGCGCTGCGGCGCGCCCGGCGTCGAGCTGCGCGAGTGCCCGAGCTTTTCGGCCATGGAAGGCACGGGCACCTACGGGATCCGGCTCAAGGATTATTTCGTGGGCGCCGCGGACCTGATTGCCGAACCGGCCAGGCCTTACATCGCCCGCATCCGCGCTGCTTTCGTCCTGCTCCAGTGCGGCATGGGAACCGGCATCACGCAAGGCGCCATCGATTCGATGTGGGACGTCGAAGCCCGGCTCGGTCACGTCAACCAGTTCCTGGACGAGCGGCCCGACGCCTTGCAGGCCGAACTCGATGCGCTGAACGGCCGCATCCGCGATCTTGCGAAGACACCTTTCGATTCGTCCGTCGACTTTTTCATCGCCGTGCTCGAGGCGCGCGCGCATTGCACCGAGCTGTGCCTGCGGGCCGCGCAATCGGCGCTGCTGCACCAGGGTGCGCGCGGTTACCTGATGGTGTCGCCGGTGCAGCGGCGGGTGCGCGAATCCCACTTCGTCGCCATCGTCACGCCGGCGATCAAGCACCTGCGCAAGGAAATGGCGCGGCTCGCCACGCCGGCCGCAGCGTGACCGGCTGGGCCTCGCCCGCGGTGGCCCGCGCCCGCAACTGGCCGCAGCCGCCCTCCACATCCTGTCCGGCCGACTGCCGCAGCTTGGTCAGCACGCCGCGCCGGTGCAGCGAGCGCGCGATCTCCGCCGCCCGTTCCCAGGACGGCCGGCGGAAAGGCAGGTCGGCCACCGTGTTGTACGGGATCATGTTCATCACCGCGTACTTGCCCTTGAGCAGGCGCACGATGCCGTCCAGCTCCTCGGCGTTGTCGTTGATGCCCTCCAGCAGCGTCCACTGGTACTGCACCGGATAGCCGGTCGCCCGCGCATAGCGTTCGCCCTGCTCCACCAGTTCGTCGGGATCGATGCGCGGCGCGCGCGGCAACAGCTTGGCGCGCAGGTCCGCGCGCGTCGTGTGCAGGGAGAGCGCGAGCGCCGGCTTGACCCGGCCCGCGGGCAGGCGCTCGAAGACGCGCGGGTCGCCGACCGTGGAAAACACCAGGTTCTTGTGGCCGATGTTGCCGGCGGTGCCGAGCAGGTCGATGGCTTCCATCACGTTGTCCAGGTTGTGCGCGGGCTCGCCCATGCCCATGAACACCACCTTCTTCACGACCCGCTTGCTGCGCGCCAGCGCCACCTGGGCGACGATCTCGGCGCTTCCGACCTGGCGGATCAGGCCTTCGCGGCCCGTCATGCAGAAGACGCAGCCGACGGCGCATCCGACCTGCGACGACACGCAAAGGCCGTCGCGCGGCAGCAGCACGCTTTCCACAGCCTGGCCGTCGGCGAGTCCGACCAGCAGCCGGGCCGAGCCGTCTTCCGCTGGATGTTCGCTCCGCAGCGTCGCCAGGCCCCGCAGTTCCGCCTCCAGTTCCGGGAGTCCGGCGCGCAAGGCAGCCGGAAGAAAATCCTCGGTCTTGCGCCGGCCGCTGTCCTGCGGCAGCGCCTGCGACCAAAGCCGCAGCACGCGCTGCTCGTGGACAGGCCGGGCGCCCAGGGCGCGCAGCCGCTGGCGGATGGTTTCGATGCGCATCGGCCAAGCTTAACGCCGGCCGGCCGGGGTCGGCTTAGTAGGTCTTGTACGGCAGGAACTTGCCCGAGAGCACGACCTTGACGCGGTCGCCCTTGGGGTCGGCCTGGCGGTCGATGTCCATGGAGAAGTCGATGGCGCTCATGATGCCGTCACCGAATTCCTCGTGGATCAGCTCCTTGATGGTCGCGCCGTAGACGTTGACGATCTCGTACCAGCGGTAGATCAGCGGATCGGTTGGAACCGACGTGGGCAGCGAGCCCTTGTACGGCACGACCTGCAGCCACTTCTGTTCTTCCGCGTCCAGCCCGAAGATCCGGCCGACGACGGCGGCCTGGGCGGCGGTGAGGGTCATCTGCCCCAGGCAGGCCGCCGTCGTCCATTCCTTGGACTGCCCGACCTCGCGGGCGACCTCTTCCCACTTCAGGCCCTTGGACACCTTGGCGGCGATGATCTTTTCTGTGATGTCGTTTCGGTTCATTTGCAGCTCCGGTTGGCGGTGGAAATCAATTTGCTTGGGCGCCCGACTCAAGGACCCGCGTGCGCCCGGGTCACCAGGAAGTCGACGATGTGGTTGCGCAGCTCGTAGTAGCCGGGCAGGTGGTGCAGGCCGGCGCGCTTGCGCTCGCGCGGCAAGGTGTTGGCCACGACTTCGGCGATGCCGGCCGGCGTGTAGCCGTTCGGCCCTTCGTTGCCGTTGCTCATGAGCAGGATGCGGTCGGCCAGCAGGATGGCTTCGTCGACATCGTGCGTGATCATGAAGACCGTCTGCCGGGTTTCGCGCACGATGGACATCAACTCGTCCTGGATGGTGCCGCGCGTCAACGCGTCGAGGGCGCCGAAGGGCTCGTCGAGCAACAGCATCTTGGGCTGGATGGCGAAGGCGCGGGCAATGCCGACGCGCTGCTTCATGCCGCCGGAGAGCTGCGACGGTTTCTTGTCGATGGCGGCGCTCAGGCCGACCATCGCGACGAATTTTTCGACGTGGGCGTTCACGGCCGCCGGCTTCCATTGCGGCCAGCGCGACTCGACCGCGAAAGCGATGTTCTTGCGCACCGTCAGCCAGGGCATCAGCGCATGGCTCTGGAACACGACGCCGCGCTCCAGGCTGGGGCCGGCGAGCTCGCGGCCATCCATGAAGACGTGGCCGCCCGAGGCCGTGTCCAGGCCGGCCAGCACGTTGAGGATGGTGGTCTTGCCACACCCCGAGTGGCCGATGATGCAGACGAATTCGCCGCGGTCCAGCGTGAAGGACACGCCGGCGAAAACCGGCTTGCCCGCCACGAACGACTTGGACAAGCCCTCGACGCGCAGGAAGCCCGGCGCCGCCGGTTCGTCCTTCGGCGCGACCGGAACGGCGCGCTGGCCGAGTTCACTCCACATAGGTCACCAGCTTCTGCAGTTGCGCGAAGGCGAGGTCCAGCAGCATGCCGACGACCCCGATCACGAGGATGGCGAAGATCACGTTGGTGAGCGACAGGTTGTTCCACTCGTTCCAGACAAAGTAGCCGATGCCCGTGCCGCCGACAAGCATCTCGGCGGCGACGATCACCAGCCAGGCGATGCCCATGCTGATGCGCATGCCGGTCAGGATGGTCGGCGCGGCGGCCGGCAGGATGACGCGCAAGGCCTTGCGCAGCGGCTTCACCTCCAGCGTCCAGGCGACGTTGAGCCATTCGCGCTTGACCGAGGCCACGCCGAACGCGGTGTTGATCAGCATCGGCCAGACCGAGCAGATGAAGATCACGAAGATGCCGGAGACCGACGAGTCCTTGATCGTGTACAGCGCCAGCGGCATCCAGGCCAGCGGCGAGATCGGCTTGAGCACCTGGATGAACGGGTCGAAAGCCCTGTGCAGCAGCGGCGACATGCCGATGACGAAGCCGAGCGGAATGGCGACGATGCAGGCCAGCGCAAAGCCCAGGCCGACCCGCAGCAGCGAATGCGCGAGCTGGATGGCGATGCCCTTGTCGTTCGGCCCGTTGTCGTAGAACGGGCGGGCGAGGTGGCCGAGGGCCGTGGCGCCCATCTGGCCGGGCGTCGGGAAGCCGGCGCTCTTCGTCGCGCCAGGGTCCTTGCCCATCATCTTTGCGTATTCGACCTGTTCTGCCGTCATGCCCGTTGCAGCGGGGCCGGCCGCCGGCGTCACCGTTGCCGCGTGCCAGCCCGCGAGCAGCGCAAGCAGGATCAGCGCCGACAGGATGGCGGCGCGCAGGCGCAGCGACGTGAGGCCGCGCATCTCAGGCGGCCGCCTTGCTGATCGCGAAGCTTTTCGCGTACTCGGAGGCCCTGGCCGCGTCGAACTCCTTGCCCATGATCCGGAACTTCGGATAGGCGCCGTCGGGCACCTTCTGGTCCAGCGCCCTCATGTACTTCTTGGCGTCCGTCAGCAGGAACACCTTTTCGGCGATCTGCTTGTAGTTGACCTCGCCCTTGACGTAGCCCCAGCGCTGCATCTGCGTGAGCATCCACACCGCCATGCTTTGCCACGGCATCGGGTCGAAGTCGGCGCGGTCCGGCACGGTCTTGATGTTGCCGAGGCCGTCGGCGAACTTGCCGGTCAGCACCTGGTTCAGCACGGCCTCGGGCTGGTTCAGGTACTGGGCCGGCGCGATCACCTTGGCGATCAGCTCGCGGTTCTTCGGGTCGCGCGCCATCGCCGCGGACGTGAGCACCGAGCGGTAGAGGGCGGCGAAGGTGTTCGGATTCTTCTGGATGAACTCGGTGCTGGTGCCGAAGGCGCAGCAGGGATGGCCGTTCCACAGGTCGCGCGTCAGCACGTGGATGAAGCCGACCTCCTCGTAGACGGCGCGCTGGTTGAACGGGTCCGGGCCGAGGAAGCCGTCGATGTTGCCGGCCCGCAGGTTCGCGACCATCTCCGCCGGC
Source organism: Ramlibacter sp. (assembly GCA_028291885.1). Taxonomy (GTDB): domain Bacteria; phylum Pseudomonadota; class Gammaproteobacteria; order Burkholderiales; family Burkholderiaceae_C; genus Ramlibacter. The sequence continues at coordinate 7,204 of JAQGNJ010000083.1, forward strand.
GGGACGACCCGCAGCTGCACGTCGGTGTCGGGGTTCAGCCCCGCCTCCGCCAGGTAGTAGCGCAGCAGGAAGTTGTGCATGCTGTACTCGAAGGGGATCGCGAACTTGAAGCCCTTCCAGTTCTTCGGATCGCGGTTGTCCTTGTGCTTCAGGCTCAGGGTGATGGCCTGGCCGTTGATGTTCTGGATGGTCGCCACGTTCATCGGCGTGGCGCTGGAGCCCAGGCCCATCGAGATCGCCAGCGGCATCGGCGACAGGAAGTGCGTGGCGTCGTATTCCTTGTTGATCATCTTGTCGCGGATCAGGGCCCAGCCGGCCGTCTTGGTGACCTCCACGTTCAGGCCCTGCTTGCTGTAGAAGCCCAGCGGGTGGGCCATGATCAGCGGCGTCGCGCAGGTGATCGGGATGAAGCCGATCTTCAGGTTGGTCTTTTCCAGCTTGCCGGGCTCCTGCGCCATGGCCTGCAGGCTGGCGACCGGCAGCAGGCTGGAAATCGCGGCCATCGCCGTGCCCTTGCCCACCGCGCGCAGGAACCGGCGCCGCACCGCGTCCTGCGGGAACAGCGCTTTCACCAGGGCCGCCTCGATGAACTCGTTGCTGTAGGCCTCGAACTCGCTGGTCAGGCTGCGCCGGCGCAGTTCCACCGCCGCCGCGTCCGCAGCCGCTTGCGCATGGTGGTCGGCCGGCGCGTGATCGCGCCCGCAGCTGCACCCGAGCATCAAGGGACGGTCGGCGTCGTAGGGAGAGAAGAATCCGGACATGGGCACCCCGCTGAGGAAAGATGCCTCTCGCATGCAAGGGCCGCGCCTGATCCGGATCCGGCGGTGTTCCGCGTCCAGTGCGGGTTTCTACTCCCGTGCCGCGCCGGTTCCCAGGGTGCGAGGGCCGGGAACTGCCACCGTCTCCGGGCAGGAGGCGCTGCTGCGCACCAATCCCGCTCAAGGCGCGCCCCAGAATGAGGAGCGCAGACCTGGTTGCACCGCTCGCAAAAAAGGCGGCCGGAGCCGCCTTTTTTCATGCCGGCACGAGCCGGGCTACCACTCGCCCGATTCGCGGACGCGCTGGTCGAGATCGTTCGCTTCGCTGCGCCGGGGCGCCGCTGCTTCGGTGGCCGGCGCGACCGGCAGCGCGGGCTGGATGGAGCCACGCTGGGGCCGCCCGAAAGCGAGCCGGCGCAGGATTTCCACGGGCACGGCCGTGCGCCGTGTCGATACATCAACGGTGGCGGCGGCGAACATGCGCATGGCGGATCCTTTCTGGTTCCCAGTGTAGGGACCGCCCTGTGAAAGTTCTGTGACGCACCACACAAGCACGCGAATAAAAACCTCGCATGCAGCCTCGCCGCAACAGTGGCGGGATCGCCGCTAGCCGCGCGGCTCGCCGGACGCCGACCCGCCGCCGGCAGCGCCGCTCGCCTGCGACTGGCTGGAGCGATCCGGTTCCGCCGGCGACGAGATGTCGCCCAGCGACATGGCGACATCGAGATCGTCTTCCGGGTCCTTGGCCGCGATGTCGCCGATGGAGATGATGCCCACCAGCTTCTGCTGGCCGTCGACCACCGGCATGCGGCGGATCTGGGTGTCCGCCATGGCGCTGAGCACCTCGTCGATGTCCTGGTCCTCGGTGGCGCAGCGCACGTGCGTGCTCATCACGTCCGACAGTTTCGTGCTCTTGCCATCGAGCTCCTGGGCCACGCCGCGCACGACGATGTCGCGGTCGGTCACCACGCCCACCAGCTTGTCTCCCTCGCAGACCGGGATCACGCCGATGTTCAGTTCGTCCATGGCCTGGGCTGCCAGCACCACGGTGTCAGAGGGAGAGAGGGTCCGCACGCCGCGGGTCATGACTTCGGAGACAGTCGTCATATCGCACTCCTGTTGGGTGTCGAAAAGGCCGGACAGGGCCGGCCGCCGTCAACCAATCTAGTGACGCGCGAATGCGAAGTTGTCGGTGCGCGCGTCCACGGCGCGTAGGAAGCTGCTGATGCCCCGGCTACAGGATCATCTGGGTGCAGCGGAACAGCGCGATGGTCTTGCCGCTGCCCTGGTGCCTGACCGTGGCGTCCCAGACCTGGGTGCTGCGCCCCATGTGGGCGGCCGTCGCTAGCACCTCGATCACGCCGTCCCGCGCCGTGCCCAGGTGGTTGCTCTTGAGCTCGATGGTGGTGAAGCCCTTGGCGCCCTGCGGCAGATGGGCGATGCAGCCGCAGCCGCACGCCGTGTCCGCCAGCGTCACGACGGTGCCGGCGTGCAGGAAACCATTGGGCGCGAACAGGTCGCTGCGCACGGTCAGCTCGGCGCGCACGAGACCCTGGGCCACCTCGAGGAAGCGGATGCCCAGCAGAGCGGGCAGGAAGCCCTGCAGGCTGGCGTTGAAATGGCCGGCGTCGTATTCCGGGCGCAGGATCGACATGGCTCAGGCCTCCGGGCTGTCGACCAGGGTCGACAGCGGCAGCCGCGACAGCTCCGCGAGCAGCAAGGCCAGCTGCCTGCCGGCGGCCTGGAGCACGGCTTCGCCCTTTTCCGCGGTCGCCGCAGCTGCGTTGCCGGCTGCCCCCGCGGGGTTGTAGTCCTGCATCGCCCAGCCCAGCTTGGCGCTGCTGCCGTTCCCCAGGATCGGGTATTGCGCCGCCCGGTCCTGCGACGTCGACCGGAAGTCTCGGGCCCGCTCCATGGCCACGAACTGCGGCCGCAGGGCCAGCATCATCGAGGTCTCGATCTCGCCGCCATGGACGCCGAAGCGGTGTTCGTCGGCGCTGAACAGGCCGTTCACCGCCGGCCCCAGCGGCAGGTTCCACCAGCTGCAGCTGTAGACGATCAGCTCGCAGCGGGTGCGCAGTTCGCGGGCGACGATGTCCATCACGCTGGCCTGTCCGCCATGAGAATTGAGCAGCAGCAGCTTCCTGACGCCCGCCCTGGCGACGCACTGGCCCAGCTCGATCCAGATCGACGCCAGCGTCGCCGACGACAGGGTCAGGGTGCCGGGAAAGCGCGAATGCTCCGGGCTGTAGCCGACCTGCTGGGTCGGCAGGAACAGGACCGGCAGCTCGGGGGCGATCTGCGGCAGGGCGGCGGCGATCACGCCGTCGACCAGGCTCTGGTCGACCGACAGCGGCAGGTGCGGCCCGTGCTGCTCGGTCGCCGCGACCGGCAGCACCGCGACCGCGGTCGCCGGGTCCAGTGCCGCGAAGTCGCGGGTGCCGAGATCGGACCAGAAGCGGGAGGGGATGGCCATGGCCGCATCTTAGTAGGACAGTGCCGCACGGCACTCCCGCTGACGCGGCGAGGCTGCATGGGCTGTCGTGCAGTGCAGCATTTGGAGGAATCACAGGGGCCGCCCCGGCCGCGACCATGGAGCCATGAAGACGCCGGACTCCCTCCACGACAAGCTGCTGGCGCTGGCCGTCGCCGCCTTGCCGGCTGCCACCTTGCTGCTGGAGCAGCTGGATCAGTCCATGCGCCGGCCCTCGCTGGCCCGCGCCGTCCTGAACTCGCTGCAGCTGGCTTTCTAGGTGCCGGCCAGCGCGTGCCTGGCGGCCCGCACGATGCTTGCGGCGTCGACCTGGAAGAACTCCCTCAAGGCGGCCCGCGTGTCGCTGCGGCCGAAGCCGTCGGTGCCGAGGGTCAGGTAGCGGCGCCCTGGCGGGACGAAGGCGCGGATGCTTTCCGCAACGGCGCGGACGTAGTCGGTGGCGGCGATCACCGGGCCGGCGCCGGATCCGAGTTGCCGGGTGACGAAGGGGGCTTGGACTGGCTCGGCCCGAACGGATGCAGCCTCGCAGGCCATTCCATCGCGCGCCAGCTCGCTCCAGCTCGTCACGCTGAAAACCTCGCAGGTCACGCCCTCCGCCGCAAGCTGCCGCGCGGCCTTGATGACCTCGGTCAGAATCGCTCCGGAACCGAGCAGCGTCAGCCTCGGTTGCCCCTCGCCGTAGCCCGCGAACCGGTAGCAGCCGCGGATCACGTCCGCCTCCACGCCAGGCGGCAGGTCCGGCTGGGCGTAGTTCTCGTTCATCAGCGTCAGGTAGTAGAAGACGTCCTTCTGCTCGACCAGCATCTCGCGCATGCCGTGGTCGACGATCGCGGCCATCTCGCCGGCGAACGCCGGGTCGTAGGCCCTGCAGTTGGGAATCGTTGCCGCGACCAGGTGGCTGCTGCCGTCCTGGTGCTGGAGTCCCTCGCCGCCGAGCGTCGTGCGGCCGGACGTGGCGCCGAGCAGGAAGCCCCGGGCGCGCTGGTCGGCCGCGGCCCAGATCGCGTCGCCGACCCGCTGGAAGCCGAACATCGAGTAGTAGATATAGAACGGCAGCATCGCGATGCCATGCACGCTGTAGCTGGTGGCGGCCGCCGTCCAGCTGGCGATCGCGCCGGCCTCGCTGATGCCCTCTTCCAGGATCTGGCCGTCCAGCGCCTCGCGGTACGACAGCACCGATCCGATGTCCTCCGGCTCGTAGCTCTGGCCCACGCTCGAATAGATCCCGACCTGCTTGAACAGGTTGGCCATGCCGAAGGTGCGGGCCTCGTCGGCGACGATCGGGACGATGCGCGGACCCAGCGCCTTGTCCTTGAGCAGGTTGCCCAGCAGGCGGACGAAGGCCATCGTCGTCGACATCTCCTTGCCGGCGGCGGCGGTGGCGAAGCCGGCGTAGCTGGCAAGCTCGGGCACCGGGACGCGGTCGGCCGTGGTCTGGCGCTTGGGCAGGTAGCCACCGAGTTTGCCGCGCTGCCGGTGCAGGTAACGCATCTCGGGGCTGTCGTCGGCCGGCTTGAAGAACTCGAGGCTGGTGGCCTGGGCATCGGTCAGCGGCAGGTTGAAGCGGTTGCGGAATTCGATCAGCGCGCCCTCGTCCAGCTTCTTCTGGCTGTGGGTCGTCATCTTTCCCTGGCCGGCCGTGCCCATGCCATAGCCCTTCTTGGTGTGGGCCAGGACGACGGTCGGCTGGCCCTGGTGCGCGGCTGCCGCGGCATAGGCGGCGTGGATCTTCACCAGGTCGTGGCCGCCGCGCTTGAGGCGGTCGATCTGTTCGTCGGTCATGCCCTGGGCCAGGCGGGCCAGTTCGGCGTTCTGGCCGAAGAAGGTATCGCGGTTGAAGCGCCCGTCCTTGGCTGCGAAAGTCTGCATCTGGCCGTCCACCGTGTGGGCGAAGGCCCGGGCCAGCGCACCGGTCGTGTCGCGGGCGAACAGGCCGTCCCAGTCGCTGCCCCAGACCAGCTTGATCACGTTCCACCCGGCGCCGCGGAACAGCTTTTCCAGTTCGTCGATGATGCGGCCGTTGCCGCGCACCGGGCCGTCCAGGCGCTGGAGGTTGCAGTTGACGATCCAGACCAGGTTGTCCAGCTTTTCGCGCGAGGCCAGCGTCAGCGCGCTCATGCTCTCCGGCTCGTCCATCTCGCCGTCGCCGAACACGCCCCAGACCTTGCGGCCCGTGCAATCGAGCAGGTTGCGGTGGGTGAGATAGCGCATGAAGCGCGCGTGGTAGATCGAGCTGATCGGCCCCAGGCCCATCGAGCCGGTCGGAAACTGCCAGAAGTCCGGCATCAGCCAGGGATGGGGATAACTGGACAGGCCCCTGGCGCCGGCGCGCGGCGCGGTGATCTCCTGGCGGTAGTGCGCCAGGTCGTTCTCGCCCAGGCGGCCTTCGAGGAAGGCGCGGGCGTACACACCGGGCGCGCTGTGCGGCTGGAAGAACACCAGGTCCCCTCCCTGCTTGTCATTGCGGGCCTGGAAGAAATGGTTGAAGCCGACCTCGAACAGGTCGGCCGCACTGGCATAGCTTGCGATGTGGCCGCCCAGCTCGCCATAGGCGCCGTTGGCG
>JAQGNJ010000124.1 GCA_028291885.1 Ramlibacter sp.
GCCTTCGGCAGCCACGCGGCGCTCCTGCAACTCCTCCAGCAGCGCGTCCACTTCGGCCAGGTCACCGGCGATCTGCTCGCTGCGGGCGCGGGTCTGTTCGGCCAGCTGCGTCAGGCGCAGCGTTTCCACCTGAAGTTCGTGGGCGCGGCCGCGGCTTTCCACCGCCTCGCGCCGCGCACTCGTCAGGCGCTGGGACGCGTCGGTGTAGGCGGCCTCGGCACGCACCAGCGCCGACCGCGACTCGTCGGCGATGAGCAACTGCGCCCGCAGTTGCTTGTCGAGGTTTTCGATCTCCTGCTGGCGTGCCAGCAGGCCGGCCTGCTCGGAATCCTGCGCATAGAAGCTCACGCTGTGCGCCGTGACGGCGTGGCCGCTCTTGACGTAGATGACTTCGCCCGCCTGCAGCCTGCCGCGGTTTTCCAGCGCTTCCTCGAAACTCGCCGCCGTATAGCAGCCATGCAGCCAGTCCACCAGCAAGGCCTTCTGGCCGGCGTCGTTCAGGCGCAGCAGGTCGGCCAGCCGCGGCAGGGCCGATGGCGCTTGCGGCGCGCCGGCCTGCGGCGGGCTGTAGAAAGCCAGCTTGGCCGGCGGCGCGTCGTTGCCGAAGGCGCGGACCATCTCCAGCCGCGACACTTCCAGTGAGTTCATGCGCTCGCGCAACGCGCCTTCGAGCGCGTTCTCCCAGCCCTGCTCGATGTGGATGCGGCTCCACAGGCCCTGCAGGCCATCCAGGCCGTGCTTGGCCAGCCAGGGCCTGAGCTTGCCGTCGGTGCGGACCTTCTCCTGCAGGGCCTTGAGCGCTTCCAGGCGGGCCGACAGGTCGGCCTGCTTGCCGCCCTCGGCGTTCACCGCCTGCTGGCGCGCGCGGCGGTCTTCGTCGAGCTGGGGCACCTGTTCCTGCAGTTCGTGCAGGCGGCCTTCGGCGGTTTCGGCCGCTTCCTGCGCGCCGGCGAGCTGCGCCTGCAGGTTGGTCAGGCGCGCTTCGTCGGGCGCGGCCAGCGCGTTGCGGTCCGCCGCCAGGCGTTCGCGCCGCGAGTTCAGCGTGCGCGACTGCTCCTCGATGTTGCGCTGGTCGGCGGCCAGCACCTGGATCTGCTGCTGCACCTGGTTGACGCTGGCGCGCTGCTCGGTCGCCCGCGCCTGGGCCTGGCGCAGCGCCTCTTCCAGGTCCGGCAGCTGCATCGCCTGTTCTTCGACCTGCGCGGCCAGCAGCACGGCTTTTTCCTCGGCGTCGACGCCCTGTTCGGCCAGGGTTTCGAGTTCGGCGGCGGCGTCGTCCTTGCGTCCGGCCCACTGCGCGGTCTGTTCCTTCAGCTGGGCGAGGCGCTGCTCGACCCGCTGCCGGCCTTCGACCACGAAGCGGATCTCCGCTTCGAGCCGGCCCACTTCGGCGCTCGCTTCATAGAGCTGCCCCTGGGCCTGGTTGACCTGGTCGCCGGCGGCGTAGTGGGCCTGCCGGATCGTTTCCAGGTCGGCCTCGACCCGCCGCAGGTCGGCGACGCGCGACTCGAGGTCGTTCACCGCCTTGTCGGCATCGGCTTTCACCCGGCCCTGGTCGACTTCGCTTTCGGCGCGCTTGAGGAACCACAGCTGGTGCTGCTTAAGCGTCGCCTGCGACTGCCACTCGTTGTACTTGTGCGCCACCTCGGCCTGCTTTTCGAGCTTGTCGAGGTTCGAATTGAGTTCGCGCAGGATGTCCTCGACCCGGGTCAGGTTCTCGCGGGTGTCGGTCAGACGGTTCTCGGTTTCCCGGCGCCGTTCCTTGTACTTGGAGACGCCCGCGGCCTCCTCCAGGAACAGGCGCAGTTCCTCGGGCTTGGATTCGATGATGCGGCTGATCGTGCCCTGGCCGATGATGGCGTAGGCCCGCGGCCCCAATCCCGTGCCCAGGAACACGTCCTGCACGTCGCGCCGTCGCACCGGCTGGTTGTTGATGTAGTAGCTGCTCGTGCCGTCGCGGGTCAGCACGCGCTTGACGGCGATCTCGGCGAACTGGCCCCACTGGCCGCCGGCCCGGTGGTCGGCGTTGTCGAAGATCAGTTCGACCGAGGCGCGCGACGACGGCTTGCGGGTGGTCGTGCCGTTGAAGATCACGTCCTGCATCGATTCGCCGCGCAGCTCGCTGGCCTTGGATTCGCCCAGCACCCAGCGCACGGCGTCCATGATGTTGGACTTGCCGCAGCCGTTGGGGCCGACCACGCCCACCAGCTGCCCGGGCAACATGAAGTTGGTGGGTTCGGCGAAGGACTTGAACCCGGATAACTTGATGGAATTGAGGCGCACGTCAGTGAGGCTGGAGAGCGGAAGTTGGCAGGCGCCGGCTTGCCCGGCAAGGGTGGCTGGGATGATACCGAACTGCCGAAGCCGGGCAGCCGGACGCAAAGGGACGCAGAGGGCGCAGAAAAACAGCGAATAAGGAAGAAAACGCTATCGAATGAATAGCGCCTCTCCCGCGCGGACATTGGCCAGAGGAAGGTTTTTATTCTCAAATTGCATTTTTTTGCGCCTTCTGCGCCTTCTGCGTCCTTGTCCCGGCATTCAAAGGCCGGACCCCTGATACCCGAGGTTACCAATCGCCCCGGGATTCGCGACTTTGGGGCATAAGTGCCGGATGGCAGGCCGCATCCGCATCGGGGTCTCGGGCTGGCGCTACACGCCGTGGCGCGGCAACTTCTATCCACCGAAACTGCAGCAGGCGCGCGAGCTCTGGTACGCCGCCCGGCAATTCCCCAGCATCGAGCTGAACGGGTCGTTCTATTCGCTGCAGCGGCCCTCCAGCTATGCGATGTGGGCGGCCCAGACGCCCGAGGGTTTCGTCTTCGCCGTCAAGGGCGGGCGCTACATCACCCATATGCTGCGGCTGCGCAACGCGCGCACGGCGATGGCGAACTTCTTCGCCTCCGGCCTGTTCGAGCTGGGCGACAAGCTCGGCCCCATCCTGTGGCAGTTCCCGCCGAACATGCAGTTCGACCCGACGCTTTTCGAGGCCTTCTTCAAGGCGCTGCCGAAAACCACCGTGGCCGCGGCCGTCCTCGCCTGCCACCACGACGAGCGGTTGCGGGGCCGGCAATCGCTGCAGGCGCCCGGCAACCACCGGATGCGCCATGCGGTCGAAGTGCGGCACGAGAGCTTCGTCACGCCGGCCTTCATCGGGCTTTTGCGCAAGTACCGGATCGCCTGGGTCGTCGCCGACACGCCCAGGCCCTGGCCGCTGTACGAGGACGTGACGGCCGATTTCGTCTACATGCGGCTGCACGGCTCCACCGAGCTGTACAAGAGCCGCTACACCAGCGAGCAGCTGGATCGCTGGGCCGACTGCATCCGCGCCTGGTCCACCGGCGGCGAGCCCGCCGACGCCCGGCTGATCAGCCCCGAGCCGCCGCCGGCACGGGCGTCACGCGACGTGTACTGCTATTTCGACAACACCGACAAGCTGCATGCGCCCGACAACGCGAGGGAGCTGATGGGCAAGCTGGGCCTGTCGAGTCCGCAGCTGGAAGCCGTCCTGTGAGCGATCGATGGAATGAGCGTCGGCGGCCGGGCGCCGCGCAGCAGCCTTTGATGTGAAAATCCTGGATCGCATGAAAACCGTTCTTCTTCCCTGCGGCGAACGGGTGCCGGCCCTCGGTCAAGGCACATGGAACATGGGCGACGAGCCGGCCCTGCGCGCCGAGGAGCTGGCCACCTTGCGGCTCGGGCTGGACCTGGGGCTGCGGCTGATCGACACGGCCGAGATGTACGGCGAAGGCTTGTCCGAAAGCCTCGTCGGTGAGGCCATCGCCGGGCGCCGCGACGAAGTATTCCTGGTCAGCAAGGTCTATCCCCACAATGCCTCGCACAAGGCCATGCGCAAGTCCTGCGAGAACAGCCTGCGCCGCCTGCGCACCGACCGGCTCGACCTGTACCTGCTGCACTGGGCCGGCAGTGTGCCGCTGGAAGAAACGCTGGAAGCTTTTGCGTCGCTGCAGCGCGACGGCTTGATCCGCCACTTCGGTATGAGCAACCTCGACCTGTCCGCCATGCGTGAGCTGATGGCGCTGCCCGGCGGCGAAGGCGTGCAGACCGACCAGGTGCTCTACAACCTCACCCGCCGCGGGATCGAGCACGACCTGCTTGCCTGGCTGCGCCAGCGCGGCATTCCGGTGATGGCCTATTCGCCGATCGAACAGGGCCGGCTCGCGAACAACCGCAGGTTGGCCGATTTCGCCGCGCGGCGAGGCATGACGCCGGCGCAGGTGGCACTGGCCTGGCTGCTGCAACAGGACGGCGTGATCGCCATTCCGAAGACGTCCAGCCGTGTCCGTTTGCGCGAGAACGTCGGGGCGCTGGAGCATCCGCTGGACGCTGCGGCCCTGGCCGAACTCGATCGCCTGTTCCCGCCTCCCAAGGGGCCCGTGCCGCTGGAGATGCTCTAGCGGCGTCGGATTCAGACCTCGTTCGTCGCCGCCGCGAGCCGGGGTCCATCAACGCAAACCACAGCGGCGGGACGGCGGCCAGCCAGATGCAGCCGGCGTAGCCGGTGGGCAGCTGCGGACCGGGCAGCGCCTGCAGCTGCGGATACGGGTTCAGCGCCCGCAGGTGGTGGTCGGAATGGCGCTGCGAGGTGGCCACCGCGCCCCAGAAAGCGGTCTGGGGCTGTTGCAGCACGTTGAGCAGCGTGCCCGCCGGCAGCAGCAGGACCAGCAGGAAACGGGCGTCCGACAGGCGCCAGGCGGCGGGGTTCATCCTGGCATTGGATGCAGCGCGGCGCACCGCGTCAATCCCCGGGCGCGGCGACGCCAGGGGCAAGCCGCGATAATCGAAAGCCTATGAATCCCCTGTTGACGCGCCTGCAGCCCTATCCGTTCGAGCGGCTGCGCGAGCTTTTTGCGGGCGTCACGCCCAACCCGGCTTACCGGCCGATCAGCCTGGGCATCGGCGAGCCCAAGCACCCCACGCCCGACTTCATCAAGCAGGCCCTGAACGCCGCGATGTACGACCCGAGCAGCGACCTGGCGGCTTATCCCCCGACTGCAGGCACGCCCAGGCTGCGGCAGGCCTTCACCGGCTGGCTGCAGCGGCGCTACGGCCTGGCGCTGGACCCCGCCACCGAGGTGCTGCCGGTCAACGGCTCGCGCGAGGCGCTGTTCGCTTTCGCACAGACGGTGATCGATCCGGCCCGCGACGCGGTCGTCGTCTGCCCGAATCCGTTCTACCAGATCTACGAGGGCGCGGCCCTGCTCGGCGGCGCCCTGCCGTACTACGCGCCGAGCGACCCGGCGCGCAATTTCGCCGTCGACTGGGACAGCGTGCCGGACTCGGTCTGGGCCCGCACCCAGCTGCTGTTCGTCTGCTCGCCGGGCAACCCGACCGGCGCGGTGATGCCGCTGCAAGAATGGAAGAAGCTGTTCGACCTGTCGGACCGCCACGGCTTCGTCATCGCCTCCGACGAGTGCTACAGCGAGATCTACTTCCGCGACGAGCCGCCGCTGGGCGGGCTGGAGGCGGCCGCGAAGCTGGGTCGCGGCGATTTCCGCAACCTCGTCTCCTTCACCAGCCTGTCCAAGCGCAGCAACGTGCCCGGCCTGCGCAGCGGCTTCGTCGCCGGCGACGCCGCGCTGATCCGGCAGTTCCTGCTGTACCGCACCTACCACGGCAGCGCGATGAGCCCGATCGTTCAGGCGGCCAGCATCGCGGCCTGGGGCGACGAGCAGCACGTGGTGGAGAACCGCGCCATGTACCGCGCCAAGTTCGCCGAAGTGACGCCCCTGCTGGCCGAGGTGCTGGAGGTCAAACTTCCGGACGCGGGCTTTTATCTGTGGGCGGGAGTGCGCGGAAGCGACGTCGAATTCGCCCACGACCTGCTGGCTCAATACAATGTCACTGTGCTGCCGGGCAGCTACCTGGCCCGCGACAGCGGGGGCGCCAACCCCGGGCGCGCAAGGATCCGCATGGCCCTGGTGGCCGGCACGCCCGAATGCGTGGAAGCCGCGCAGCGCATCGTCCAGTTCGTGAAAAACAGATCGAAGTAATCCCATGACCCAACAGCTCCAGCAGACCATCGACGCCGCGTGGGAAAACCGCGCCAATCTCTCGCCCAAGTCGGCCCCCAGCGAAGTCGTCGACGCCGTCGAGCACGTCATCGCCGCCCTGAACAAGGGCGAGATGCGGGTCGCCACCCGCGAAAGCGTCGGCAAATGGACGGTCCACCAGTGGATCAAGAAAGCCGTGCTGCTGTCGTTCCGCTTGAAGGACAACGAGCTGATGCGCGCCGGTGACCTGGGCTTCTACGACAAGGTGCAGACCAAGTTCTCCCACCTCTCGCCCGAGGAAATGGCCGCCACCGGCGTGCGCGTCGTGCCGCCGGCCGTGGCGCGCCGCGGCAGCTTCGTCGCCAAGGGCGCGATCCTGATGCCCAGCTACGTGAACATCGGCGCCTACGTCGACGAAGGCACGATGGTCGACACCTGGGCCACGGTCGGCAGCTGCGCGCAGGTCGGCAAGAACGTCCACCTGTCCGGCGGCGTCGGCCTGGGCGGCGTGCTGGAGCCCTTGCAGGCCAATCCGACCATCATCGAGGACAACTGCTTCATCGGCGCCCGCTCCGAGGTCGTCGAAGGCGTGATCGTCGAGGAGAACTCGGTGGTGTCCATGGGCGTCTACATCGGCCAGAGCACCCCCATCTACGACCGCGCCACCGGCGAGACCACCTTCGGCCGCATCCCGGCCGGCTCGGTGGTGATCTCCGGCAGCCTGCCCAAGGACGGCGGCAAGTACAGCCTGTACGCAGCCATCATCGTCAAGCGCGTCGACGCCCAGACCCGCGCCAAG
>JAQGNJ010000134.1 GCA_028291885.1 Ramlibacter sp.
CGGTATTCGAACTTGTCCACCGCCTTCATCAGGCCGATGTTGCCTTCCTGGATCAGGTCCAGGAACTGCAGGCCGCGGTTGGTGTACTTCTTGGCGATGGAGATCACGAGCCGCAGGTTGGCCTCGATCATTTCCTTCTTGGCGTCGCGCGAGGACGATTCGCCTTCGTTCATGCGCTTGTTGATGCCCTTGAGCTCGGACAGCGGCACGACGACGCGCGACTGCAGGTCGGCCAGCTTCTGCTGCAGTTCCTGGATCGGCGGGATGTTGCGGGCGATCACGACCGACCACGGCTTGCCGGCCGCAGCCTGCTTTTCCACCCACTTCTGGTTCAGCAGGTTGGGCGGGAAATCCTTGACGAAGGTTTCCTGCGGCATGCCGCACTTGTCGACGATGATGCGGCGCAGCTCGCGCTCCTTCTTGCGCACGTCGTCGACCTGGCCGCGCACCATGTCGCACAGCTTCTCGATGGTCTTGGCGGTGAAGCGGATCGTCATCAGCTCCTCGGACAGCGAGGTCTGCGCCTTCACATAGGCCGGCGTGCCGTAGCCTTCCTTGTCGTAGATCTTGTGGATCTTCTCGAACAGCTGCTGGATGCGCGAGAAGCGTTCCAGCGCCTGGGTCTTGAGCTCTTCGAGCTTCTTGGTCAGGGCCTTGGAGCCGCCGTTGCCGTCGTCGTCGTCGTCCGCGTCGAACTCGTCGAAGTCTTCCTCGGCCACGTAGTCGTCGGCCTCGTTCGGGTTGGAGAAGCCGTCGACCACGGTGGAGATGACCACCCGGCCTTCGCGGATCTCGTTGGCCAGGCGCAGGATCTCGGCGATGGTGGCGGGCGAGGCGGAGATCGCCTCCATCATCGCCATCAGGCCGCCCTCGATGCGCTTGGCGATCTCGATTTCGCCTTCACGCGTCAGCAGTTCGACCGTGCCCATCTCGCGCATGTACATGCGGACCGGGTCGGTCGTGCGGCCGAATTCGCTGTCCACGGTGGACAGGGCGGCCTCGGCTTCTTCCTCGGCTTCCTCGACGGTGGCGGCGGTCGGGGTAGTGTTGTTCAACAACAGCATTTCCGCATCCGGCGTCTGCTCGTACACCGCCACGCCCAGGTCGTTGAGCATCGTGACCACGACTTCCATGGTCTCGGCGTCGATCAGCTTGTCGGGCAGGTGGTCCGAGATTTCGGCGTGCGTCAGGTAGCCGCGGGTCTTGCCCAGCGTGATCAGCGTCTTCAGGCGCTGGCGGCGCTTGGCCATGTCTTCCTCGGACAGGACGGTTTCGTCCAGGCCGAATTCCTTCATCAAGGCGCGTTCCTTGGCCTTGCTGATCTTCATGCGCAGCGGCTTGACCTTTTCGGTGGTGGTCGCCGTCTCGACGACCGGCTCGCCGGCCAGGTCGTCCTCGATGTCCGACAGGTCCAGGTCCTCGCCCTTGGCTTCGTTGCCGGCCTTCGGCTTGCGGCCGCGCTTGGCGCCCGTGGCGCCGGCGTCAGCGCCGGCGGCCTTGGGCGGGCGGCCGGGTTTCTTCTTGGCGACTTCTTCGGCCGCAGCGGCGGCCTTGGCAGGCTTCTTGAGCTCATCCGCCGTGGCGGTGGCTTTCTCGGACTTGACGGCAGGGGACTTCGTTGCTGGCACGGACTTCACTTTCGTTGCGGACTGGGCGGCGGGCCTGGCCTTGGGCGGGGATGCCTTCGGCGCGGCCTTGGCCGGTTTGATCACTTTTTTCGCAACCGGTTTCGTGGCGGGCTTGACAAGCTTTCCCGACTTTTGAGCAGCAGGCATGAGATACCTCAGGAGTTCAAAAACTGAAAACAAAAAGCGCCACGTCGACCCGGCGCGGGAGACGGGACCGGCCGCATTCCCGGCGACGGGAATCCAGCTGGTCCATCATGGGCAAGATGGGTGGGCGAACATTTGGTGTGCAGTCCTTGCGGTGATTGGCGTGTCGGGCGCTGATGTCCACGGTTGGCCTGTCCGGAGGTGCTGCTGTCGCTCTTGCCGATAGCAAACCCTACATTATACCGCCAGGGGGCGATTTCAAGCCCTGGAGTTTGTTTTCCTGGCCTCGCTGAGCTGCTTGTACTGCTCGTAAGCCTGCGGGTCGGAGGGTGCGCGGGCCGCCAGCTGCTTCAATTCCTCGTCCATGCGGCGCCTGCGCTCCAGGGTGAGGATCTGCCGCAGCTCCTGCAGGTCGTTCTCGATGTCCGGGAAGACCTTGCCGACCTGGGCGACAGCGAAAGCCTCGAATTCGTGGCCCTGCAGCGCCTCCTGCAACGCCGGCCAGGGCTGGGCCCCATGGTCATGGACCTGGCTGTCGAGCCAGGAAAACAGGGGCCCGTGGGGCGCCGCCAGTTCGCACAGCAACTGGTGGTCGTCGTGGCTCAGCGTCTCCCAGGCAGATGGTTCCGCCAGCACGATCTGCAAGGCCCGGTCGGCGCGACCCGGCGGCAGGGTGCGGCCGGGACGGACCGGTCGCGGCGCCCTGTCGTTGCGCCTGGGCCGCAGCGCCGGCGCGGAATGCGCCGGCCGCTGGCCCCAGAGACTGGAGAGCTCGGCCGCGTCGAGTTGAGCCAGCGCCGCGATTTCCGCCAGCAGCTGGCGCTTCAGGGCGCCATCGGGCAAGGCGCTCCACAGGGGCTTGGCATTGGCAACCATATGGGCGCGGCCTTCGGCGCTGCCCAGGTCGCAGCCTTCGCGGGCCGAGTCGATCAGGAAGCGCGACAGCGGAGTCGCCTCGCTCACGTAGCGCGAGAAGGCGTCGCGGCCGAACTCGCGGATGAAGCTGTCCGGGTCGTGCTCCGCCGGCAGGAACAGGAACTTGACCGAACGCACGTCCGTGGCATAGGGCAGGGCGCCGTCCAGCGCCTTGCGCGCCGCACGCCGGCCGGCCGCATCGCCGTCGAAGCTGAAGACCACGGAATCGGTGAAGCGGAACAGCTTCTGCACGTGGTCCGGCGTGCAGGCCGTGCCCAGCGTCGCGACCGCGTTGGGAAACCCCAGCTGCGCCAGCGCCACCACGTCCATGTAGCCCTCGGTCACCAGGACGAACCCGTGTTCGCGCAGGGCCTGGCGCGCCTCGTACAGGCCATAGAGTTCGCGCCCCTTGCTGAACACCGGCGTCTCCGGCGAGTTCAGGTACTTGGGTTTCTCGTCGCCCAGCACCCGCCCGCCGAAGCCGATGCACTCGCCCTTGACGTTGCGGATCGGGAACATGACGCGGTCGCGGAAGCGGTCGTAGCGCTTGTCGTCCTCGTCGTTGAAGATCACCAGGCCGCTTTCGGCCAGCAGCGGATCGTCGTAGTCGGGGAAGACGCTGGCCAGGCTGCGCCAGCCTTCGGGCGCGTAGCCCAGGCCGAACTCCCTGGCGACCTCGCCCGAGAGGCCGCGGCCCTTGAGATACGCCACCGCCTTGGGCGAATTCTTCAGGTGCCTGCGATAGGCCTCGCCGGCCTTTTCCAGCACGTCGGTCAGCGTTGCCTGTTTGGCCCGCTGCTGCGCCGCCCGCTCGCGGTCCTGCGGCGTCGCGTCGTCTTCGGGGATCTGCATGCCGAACTGCTGCGCCAGGTCCTGCACCGCCTCGATGAAGGTCATGCCGTTGTTCTCGATCAGGAAGCTGATCGCGTTGCCGTTCTTGCCGCAACCGAAGCAGTGATAGAACTGCTTGCTGGGACTGACCGAGAACGAGGGCGATTTTTCGCTGTGGAAAGGGCACAGCCCCATGAAGTTGGCGCCGCCCTTCTTCAGCTGCACCGAGCGGCCGACGATGTCGACGATGTCGGCTCGGCTCACGAGTTCCTGGATGAAGGTCTGGGGGATGGCCATGGGTCCGTATATTCTTACCGCATTCCAGGAGACAAGAATGACCAGCATCTTCGAGCAGGGCCTGCCCCGCAACGAGGCCAACCACGCGCCGCTGACGCCCCTGTCGTTCCTCGAGCGCAGCGCCGAGGTCTATCCGGACCGCACGGCCGTGATCCACGGCGACCTGCGCCGGACCTGGGGCCAGGTCTACAGCCGCTGCCGCCAGCTCGCAAGCGCGCTGACGCGGCACGGCATCGGCAAGGGCGACACGGTCGCCGTGATCCTGCCGAACACTCCACCCATGGTGGAGGCGCATTTCGGCATCCCGATGGCCGGCGCCGTGCTCAATGCGCTGAACACCCGCCTGGATCCGGAGACCATCGCCTTCATGCTGGACCACGGCGAGGCGAAGGCGGTGATCGTCGATCCGGAGTTCGCCGGCGCGATGAAGAAAGCCATCGCGCTGCGCAAGTATAAGCGGCCGCTGCTGGTGATCGACGTCGACGAC
>JAQGNJ010000136.1 GCA_028291885.1 Ramlibacter sp.
CGCAGGTCCGACGCCATGGCCATGATCGCGCCGGCGCCGGCGCAGACGCCGTCGATCGCGGCGACGATGGGCTGCGGGCAGGCGCGCATGGCCTTGACCAGGTCGCCGGTCATGCGGGTGAACAGCAGCAACTCCGGCGCCTTGAGCCTGACCAGGGGCCCGATGATCTCGTGCACGTCGCCGCCGGAACAGAAGTTGCCGCCGGCGCCGGTGACCACCACGGCCGTCACGTCGGGCGCATAGCGCAGCTGGCCGAACAGGTCGCGCAACTCGGCGTACGACTCGAAGGTGAGCGGATTCTTGCGGTCGGGGCGATTCAGCGTGATGGTCGCGACCTTGCCCTCGACCTCCCAGAGGAAGTGCTGTGCCTGGTAGCCGGCCAGCGGTTTGCGGTTGCCGGCCAGCAGCGCGGGATCGACGCGATTGGTGTTGGTCATTGCTTGTTCCTTTCTTGCTCCCTGTCCCTGCGGGAGAGGGCTGGGGTGAGGGCTGGTGGGTTGGCTCGGGTTGCCCTCACCCTAGCCTTCTCCCGGGAGGAGAGGGGATGGAATCATGGCTGCACGCTCGCGCTCGAGATTGCGCTCCAGCTGGCTTTTGCCGGAACGATACTGCTTGGGCCACCGGACGTCGGTGTAGCCGATCTTCGCCGCCTCGATCAATGTCCAAGACGGCGTCGCCAGGTGCGGACGCGCGACGGCGCACAGGTCCGCGCGGCCGGCGGCGACGATGCTGTTCACGTGGTCGGCTTGCGAGATCGCGCCGACGGCGATGGTCGGGATGCCGGCCTCATTGCGGATGCGGTCGGCGAAAGGTGTCTGGTACATGCGGCCGTAGACCGGCTGCTGTTTCTTGCTCACCTGGCCCGAGGAGCAGTCGATCATGTCGGCGCCGGCCGCCTTGAAGGCCCGGGCGATCTCGACGGCGTCGTCGGCCGTGATGCCGCCCTCGACCCAGTCGTGCGCCGAGATCCGGACCGACATCGGAAGCGACTGCGGCCAGGCGGCGCGCATCGCCCGGAACACTTCCAGCGGATAGCGCAGCCGGTTCTCCAGCGAGCCGCCGTAGCCGTCGGTGCGCTGGTTGGTCAGGGGCGAGATGAAGCTGGAGAGCAGGTAGCCGTGGGCGCAGTGCAGTTCCAGCCAGTCGAAGCCGGCCTCGGCCGCCCAGCGGGTGGCGCGCACGAACTCCTCGCGCACGCGGTCCATGTCCCCGCGCGTCATGGCGCGCGACCACTGGCTGACGCCATCGAGGTACTGCTGCGGCGAGGCGGAGATCAGCGGCCAGTTGCCCGAGTCCAGCGGCAGGTCCTCGCCCTTGTCCCAGGGCACGCGGGTCGAGCCCTTGGCGCCGGCATGACCGAGCTGCAAGGCGATCTTCGCGTCGCTGTGCGCGTGGACGAAATCGACGATGCGCTTCCAGCCATCGCGCTGCTGCTCGTTCCACAAGCCCGGGCAGCCGGGCGTGATGCGCGCGTCCGGCGACGGACAGGTCATCTCCGCCATCACCATGCCGGCGCCGCCGGTGGCGCGCGCGCCCAGATGCACCAGGTGGTAGTCGGCCGGCATGCCGTCGACGCAGGAGTACTGCGCCATCGGCGAAACGACCACGCGGTTCTTCAGCGTGACGCCGCGCAGCGTGAACGGGGTGAACATCGGCGGAACGGGATGCTGCATGCCCGAGCGCTGCACGCCCGAGCGCTCGGCGATCCAGTCCTCGTAGTCCTCAACGTACTCCCTGTCGCGCAACCGCAGGTTTTCGTGGCTGATGCGCTGGCTGCGCGTGAGCAGCGAATAGGCGAACTGCTCGGGCGGCAGGTGCGCGTAGCGCTGCACGTTCTCGAACCACTCGGTGGAGTTGCGCGCCGCGTTCTGGATCTTCAGCACCTCGACGCTGCGGACCGCCTCGTACTCCTGCAGTGCTCGTGGCAAATCGCCCGGGTTGCGGCCGATGCAGCGGGCCAGCTCGATGGAATCCTCCAGCGCCAGCTTGGTGCCCGAGCCGACCGAGAAGTGCGCCGTGTGCGCGGCGTCGCCCATCAGCACGACCGGCGTGCGGCCGCCGGCGCCGCCCTGGTGCACCCAGCTCCTGCAGACCACGCGCGGGAACCGGATCCACTGGGCCGAGCCGCGCAGGTGCGAGGCGTTGGACATCAGCGCGTGGCCATCGAGGTACTTCGCGAACAGCTTTTCGCAAAAGGCGATCGACTCCTGCTTTTCCATCTTGTCCAGGCCGGCGTCGAGCCAGACCTGCTCCGGCGTCTCGACGATGAAGGTCGAGGTGTCGCCGTCGAACTGGTAGGCATGGGCCTGGAACCAGCCCCAGGGCGTCTCCTCGAACGCGAAAGTGAAGGCGTCGAACTTCCTGTGGGTGCCGAGCCAGACGAAGCGGCACTTGCGCTGGTCGATGTCGGGCTGGAAAGTGGCGGCGTGCTGCTTGCGGATGCGGCTGTTCAGGCCGTCGCTGGCGATGATCAGGTCGGCGTCCGGATAGTCGGCGTCGCTATTGACGTCAGTTTCGAACACCAGCTTGACGCCCAGTTCCTCGCAGCGCTTCTGCAGGATGTTGAGCAGGCGCTTGCGGCCGATGCCGCAGAAGCCGTGGCCGCCGGACACGACGCGCCGCCCGCGGAAGTTGACCTCGATGTCGTCCCAGTGGTTGAACGCACCGAGGATCTCGCCCGCCGTTTCCGGATCCGCCGCCTGCAGGTTCCCCAGCGTCTGGTCCGAGAACACCACGCCCCAGCCGAAGGTGTCGTAGGGCTTGTTGCGCTCGACCACCGTGATCTCGTGCGCCGGATCCAGCTTCTTCATCAGGAGCGCGAAATACAGCCCGGAGGGCCCGCCGCCGATGCAGACGATGTTCATGTTCGCTCCAGTACTTGGGACCTGGATAGTTTAAGCTTAAACGATCTGGAGCGGAAGTGCGGGGGCGGCCGGCCCCGGTTTCAGCCGCGATTCACGAACCTCTGCATCAGCGGTCCGATGATGTCCAGCGGCAGCGGGAACACGATGGTCGAGTTCTTGTCGGCGGCGATCACGGTCAGCGTCTCGAGGTAGCGAAGCTGCAGCGCCTGCGGTTCGCGCGCCAGGATGGCGGCGGCCTCGGCGAGCTTGTGCGAAGCCTGCAGCTCGCCTTCCGCGTGGATCACCTTGGCGCGCCGCTCGCGCTCGGCTTCGGCCTGGCGGGCGATCGCGCGGATCATCGATTCGTTCAGGTCGACATGCTTGATCTCGACGTTCGTGACCTTGATGCCCCAGGTCCCGGTCTGCGCATCGAGCATCTTCTGCACGTCCAGGTTCAGGCGCTCGCGCTCGGCCAGCATGTCGTCCAGGTCGTGCTTGCCCAGCACCGCGCGCAGCGTGGTCTGCGCGAGCTGGCTGGTCGCTTCGAGGTAATGCTCGACCTGGATGATGGCGTCGGCCGGGTCCATGACGCGGAAGTACAGGACGGCGCTGACCTTGACCGAGACGTTGTCGCGCGAGATCACGTCCTGGCTGGGCACGTCCATCACGACGACCCGCAGGTCCACCCGCACCATCTGCTGGATCCCGGGGATCAGGATCACCAGCCCCGGCCCCTTCACCTTCCAGAAGCGCCCGAGCTGGAACACCACGCCGCGCTCGTACTCGCGCAGGATGCGCAGCGCCGAGGCGAAGAAGATCACCACCAGGACCAGCAGGAAACCCAATCCGAAGCCACCAGCAAGCATGTCGTCCTCCTCGTGTTGCAGATCTCAGGCCGCCGCCACTTCCAGCGTGCCGTCGTGCAGTGCCGTCACCTTCACCGGGTCGCCGGCTTTGAGTTCCGGCGGGCCGCGCACCTTCCAGTGCTCGCCCCGCACCAGGGCCCAGCCCTCACCGCCGGCGTACTCGACCAGTTCGCCGCCGGCGCCCACGACTGTCTGCGCGCCGGTCACGATGGGCCGCTTGCGCGAGCGTGCCGCCATGCCGGCAACCAGAAGGACGAAGGCCGCGGAGACGACGGCGAGCAGGCCGATCAGCGACAGCGGGATGCCGTAACCCGGGGAATCGCTGTCGATCAGCATGACCGCGCCGAAGGCGAATGCCACGACGCCACCGAGCCCCAGGGCGCCGAAGCTGGGAAGGAAGGCCTCGGCAACCAGGAAGGCGACGCCGAGCAGGATCAGCGCCAGCCCCGCATAGTTCACCGGCAGCATCTGCAGCGCGAACAAGGCGAGCAGCAGGCTGATCGCGCCGACCACGCCGGGAGCCACCATGCCCGGACTGGCGAACTCGAAGATCAGGCCGTAGACGCCGACCATCAGCAGCAACAGGGCCAGGCTGGGATTGGTGATCACCGACAGCAGCTTGCTGCGCCAGTCCTCGTCGAAGGCGACCAGCGGCGCGCCGCGCGTCTGCAGCCGCTGCACGCCGGCCGGCAGCTTCAATTCGCGGCCATCGAGCTGCAGCAGCAGTGCGGGCACGTCGTTGGCCACCAGGTCCACCACCTTGAGCTGCAGCGCCTCCGGTGCGGACAGGCTCACCGCCTCGCGCACCGCCTTTTCGCCCCACTGCGCGTTGCGCCCGCGTAGCTGCGCCAGGCTGCGGATGTAGGCGGCGGCGTCGCCGATGCGCTTGGCCGCCATCGCGTCGCCGGCGTCCGGGCTCGCCTGAGCGCTGGCGCCGGAAGCGGGTCGCAAGGGCGCCAGCGGATTGCGCGGCTCGCCGCCGCCGCCGGGCATCCCGATCGCGACCGGCGTGGCCGCCCCCAGGTTGCTGGCCGGCGTCATCGCGGCGATGTGGCTGGCGTAGAGGATGTAGGTGCCGGCGCTGGCGGCGCGGGCGCCGCCCGGCGCGACGAAGGTGGCGACCGGCACCGGCGAGGCGAGGATGTCCTTGATGATGCCGCGCATCGAGGCGTCGAGCCCGCCCGGCGTGTCGATCTGCAGCACCAGCAGCTGGGCCCGCTGCTGCTGCGCCAGGGCGAGGCCGCGGCGCAGGTAGTCGGCCGTGGCCGGGCCGATGGCGCCGTCGACCTGCAACACCACGACGGGCGGCGGTGCGGCCAAAGCCCCGGGCCCCTGCAGCTGCAGGACCAGCGCGAACAGCCAGAAGAGGATGCGGCCCACCCGGCCAGTCTAGAGACCTGGGGCCGATAGTCAACGGCAGCGCAGCGGGAGCGCGGCGGTCCGGTTCGGACCAGGCGCCGCGCGGGCCTACGCGACGCGCCGGACCGCGTCGTGCGCCAGCGCCATCACGTCGCGCGGATGCATGTCCCTGAGCTTGTGGTCGCTCCACACCTGGCGCCAGCGGCGGGCGCCGGGCAGGCCGTTGCGCAAGCCCAGCATGTGGCGCGCGATCGAGCTCCAGGGCGTGCCGTGCGCCTTGGCTTCGCGCACCATGTATTCGGTCATCAGCTCTTCGACCGATTCGCGCGTCAGCTCGGAGGGCGGCTCGCCGAAGAACTCGCTGTCCCACTGCGCCAGCCACCAGGGGTTGTGGTAGGCCTCGCGGCCGACCATCACGCCATCGACCCGGGCCAGCTCCTGCGCGACCTGGCCGCTCGTCGTGATGCCGCCGTTGGTCGCGAAGACAAGCTGCGGAAAATCGGACTTGAGCCGGTGGACCATCTCGTACCGCAGCGGCGGCACCTCGCGGTTTTCCTTGGGCGACAGGCCTTTGAGCCAGGCATTGCGGGCGTGGACCAGGAAGGTGGAACAACCGGCCTGGCTGACCGCGCCCACGAAGTCGCGGACGAACTCGTAGGTCTCGGTCTTGTCGATGCCGATGCGGTGCTTGACGGTCACTGGGATGCCGACGGCGTCGACCATCGCCTTGACGCAGTCGGCGACCAGCTGCGGCTCGGCCATCAGGCAGGCGCCGAACGAGCCACGCTGCACCCGCTCGCTCGGGCAGCCGCAGTTGAGGTTGATCTCGTCGTAGCCCCACTGCTCGCCGAGGCGGGCGCAGTGCGCCAGTTCGGCCGCGTCGCTGCCGCCCAGTTGCAGCGCGACCGGGTGTTCTTCGGCATTGAAGTCGAGGTGGCGCGGAACGTTTCCGTGGACCAGCGCGCCGGTCGTCACCATCTCCGTGTACAGCAGGGTGCGCCGGCTCAGCAGCCGGTGGAAGTAGCGGCAGTGGCGGTCGGTTAGGTCCATCATCGGGGCGACCGACATCCGCCAGGGCGACACCTCTGGTGCAAGTTGTTGATTCATAAGAAAGCAGAAACGGCCAGGTGGAACTGGCGGTGCGGGAACTGCCCGATTCTGCCCGTCGCCGGAAACAGGCGCCGGCCAGGGATTCCGGCGGGGCGCGCTGATGCCGCTGAGCCACATCGACATGGCGCTTTCAGCGATCCGCTGTACGACAGCAGCGTCTGGATGGCGGCGCTGGTGCCGGCAAAGACACCCGCGCCGGTCGTCCAGAAGCTATCGAGCGAGATCCGGGCCATCGCGGACAGTCCCGACGTCCGCAAGCTGCTGGTGGACCGCGGCTTCGAGATGCTGGTCACCACCCCCGAACAGGCGCAGGCCAACTACAGGTCGGAGTTCGAGATCATCACGCGCCGCATCCGCGAGCTGGGGATCGAGCAGCAATAAGGGCCTGCGTCGCTCGCGCGACGCCGTTTCGCCCGGGCCGGGGTTCTAATCGACACCGCGCCAAAGGAGAACCCATGTTCGCGGAACCATCCCCCAAGACCCAGGAACTGTTGCAACGCCTGAACCAGTTCTTCGACCAGTCCATCTACCCCAACGAGGAGCGCTACGCCCGCGAGATGGATGCGTTCCGCCGCGCCGGCAATGCCTGGCAGGTCTCGCCGCTGATCGAGGAGCTCAAGCCGCTCGCCCGCAAGGCGGGCCTGTGGAACATGTTCCTGCCGCACGAATACGAAGGCGTGCCCGCGATTTCCAACCTCGACTACGCACCGCTGTGCGAGGTGATGGGCCGTGTCTCCTGGTCGGGCGAGGTGTTCAACTGCTCGGCCCCCGACACCGGCAACATGGAAACCATCGAACGCTACGGCACGGACGCGCAAAAGAGGCAGTGGCTCGATCCGCTGCTGGCCGGCGAGATCCGCTCCGGCTTCCTGATGACCGAACCGGCCGTCGCGTCGTCGGACGCCACCAACATCCAGTGCACGATCCGGCGCGAGGGCGACCACTACGTCATCAACGGCCGCAAGTGGTTCTCGTCAGGCGCGGGCAGTCCGCGCTGCAAGATCTTCATCGTCATGGGCAAGACGGATCCCGACGCTCCGCGCCACTCGCAGCAATCCATGGTGCTGGTGCCGCGCGACACGCCCGGCGTCTCGGTGCTGCGGCACCTGTCGGTGTTCGGCTACGACGACGCGCCGCACGGCCACATGGAGGTGCTGCTGGAGAACGTCCGGGTGCCGGTGGCCAACATCCTGCTGGGTGAAGGACGCGGCTTCGAGATCGCGCAGGGCCGCCTCGGCCCGGGGCGCATCCACCACTGCATGCGCTCGATCGGCGCCGCCGAGCGGGCCCTCGAACTGATGTGCGCCCGCCTGAAGGCACGCGTCGCCTTCGGCAAGCCGCTGGCCGAGCAGTCGGTCTGGCACGAGCGCATCGCCGAGTCGCGCTGCATGATCGACCAGGCGCGCCTGCTCACCCTGAACGCGGCCTGGAAGATGGACACGGTCGGCAACAAGAACGCGCGGGCCGAGATCGCGATGATCAAGGTCGTCGCGCCGAACATGTCGTGCAAGGTGGTCGACTGGGCGATCCAGGCCCACGGCGCCGCAGGTGTCAGCCAGGATTTCTGGCTGGCCGAGGCCTATGCCCACCAGCGCACCGTGCGCATCGTCGACGGCCCGGACGAAGTCCACCGCAACGCCATCGCCAAGCTGGAACTGGCGCGCCAGACCCGCTAGCGAAGGAATCCGGGCGACGCCGCCGTCGCCCGCGCGGGTCAGGCCCGGTGCATCGCGCAGGCCAGGACGAGGTCGCCCTCGCGGCGCACGTATGCGCTCTTGGTGAACACCTGGCCGGTCACCGGGTGCACCCACTTGTAATCGACCCAGCCCTCGCCCCGCTCCCGCGCCGTGCGCACCATCTCCCGCGGAAAAGGCTTGCCGTCGATGTCCTTGACGCGCGGGCCGGTACCCACCCGGCCCGGATTGTTGCCGTGGGCGACGAAGACGGTGTCGTGCAGGCCCAGCGCCATCAGGTAAAGGTCGCGGTGGACGAAGCGGCCCTTGTCGAGCTTGTTCACCTCCGCGAGCAGCGCGGCGCGGCCCCGGGTGCGCAGCAGCTCGCAGCCGGCATCCACCAGCGCCATCGCCTCCTGCGCGTTGCCGTGCTCGTGCTCTCCGAGGCTGAACTCGCCCACGGCCCCCAGCAAGGTGACAGCGCGCTCATGCAGGGCCGCGGCCGTGAGCGCCGCGCCTTTGACCAGGGCGGCGTTGTCGTGCGTGGTGCCGTCGATCGTGGTGATCGCCTGGTTGATGGTTTCGATGCCGGCGGTCTGCTCCTGGCTCGCGCCGTCGATCTGACCGATCAGCTGCGCCACCTGCCGCACGGCCGTGACGATGGCGGACATCGCCTTGCCGGCTTCGTCCACGCGCGCGCCGCCGCTGTCGACCTGCTCGACCGACAGCCCGATCAGGGTCTTGATCTCGCGGGCGGCCGCGGCGCAGCGTTGCGCCAGTGTCCGGACCTCGGTCGCCACGACCGCGAAGCCCCGTCCCTGCTCACCCGCGCGCGCCGCCTCGACGGCCGCGTTCAGCGCCAGGATGTTGGTCTGGAAAGCGATCCCGTCGATCACCGCGATGATGTCGCGGATGCTCTGCGAACCGGTGCGGATCGAGCCCATCGTCGCCACGACGTCCTGCATCACCTGCCCGCCCTGCTCGGCCCGCTGCGCCGCCTCGCGCGCCAGCGCATGGGCCTCGCGCGCCGTGCCGGCGTTCAGGCGGACCGCGGCCGTGAGTTGCTCCATCGAGGCCGCGGTGCTGCGCAGCGAATCGGCCTGGGTGTCGGTGCGCAGCGCCAGGGCCTCGTTGTCGCGGGTGATCTGCGACGAATTCATCGCGACGTTGGTGGTGCCGGTGCGCACCTCGCTGACGACCTTGAACAGCGCTTCACGCACCTGGTTCAGGGCGGCCATCAGCGGGCGCAGCTCGCCGCCCGCCCTGTCGTCGATCGGGGCGCCGAGATCGCCCCGGCTGATGAGCATCATCGCGTCGGTCGCGGGACCCAGGGGCCGCACGAGGCTGCGCAGCAGCCAAGTCGCGGTCAGCAGCGTCACGGCGACGGTTGCGAGCCCCAGCCCCCAGGCCGCGGCAGCGGCATCCCCTCGCAGCTGGCTGGCGGCAAGCGCCGTGAGTCCGGCCTGCAGGACGACGATGGCGCCGAAGGCCCACCGGACCTTGGCTCCGATCAAGGCCAGGCCGCCGGAGGGCTTTCTGGATCCTGCAGGCGCGGGCGCCACCAAGGGAACGGGGGAAGTTTGTGCTGGCACGGTTTACCTGGACGGTCATCTGCAACTCCTCCGCGGCGATCCTGCCGGCCACGAAGCCAAATTGAAACCGATTGTATTAATCGTTTCTTGACGTGTCCACGGCATTTGCCCGCAAAAGCACACTTTGGGTGCATAACCTGGGCCTGATCGGCAGCAGTTGTGCATTTCGCCCGTGACGGATTGCTCAGCCCTGCTTCAGCTTCTCGGCAGCCGCCACAAGCGGCGCGCCATGGCCGCCGATCGCATCCGACAGACCGCCAGCCGCGACCAGCAACTGCCTGGCCATGAAAAGCACGCGCGGGGCATCGAACCTGCTGGCCGGCCCAGACAGCACGAGCGCGCCCTCGCAGCGCTGGCCTGGCCCGAACACCGGAACGGCGATCCCGGCGCCGTCGTCCTCGATCTCGCGGTGCGCGACGCAGTAATAGCTCTCGCGGATCGCGGCCTCCTGCGCCCGGTCGAAAGGGATCTCCTGGAAGGTGCACAGCACCTTGCCCGCCGCGCCGCGCAGCAGCGGGCGCACGTCGCCCACGCGCAGGTGGTCGCGGATGTTGCGGGGCGAGTCCACCCGGTAGGCGCAGACGCGCACCTCGTCCTCACGCACGTTGAACGAGCTGCTCTCGCCCGTGTCGGCCGTGAGTTGCCGCAGCACCGGCTCGATCACTTCGCGAGCCAGCGCCCTGTTCTGGTAAAGAGCCGCCAGCCGCAGCACCGAAGGGCCCGGCTGGTACGTGCCGTCCGGCGCACGCCGCACGAAGGCATGGCGCTTGAGGGTGCCCAGCAGGCGCAAGGCCGTGCTCTTGTACAGCCCGGTCTTGCGCGAGATGTCCGTGAGCGTGAGCGCGGGCTCATCGGCGTTGAAGCACTGGAGGATCACCAGCGCGCGCTCGACGGCGGCGACGGTCGGCTCGTCGGCGGCGGGCACTGCTTCCTTTGCGGGGGCTGCCGCCCTGGTCTGTCTGGTCTCTTTCATCGACTGCTACTTTTCCTCTCGCTGGTTTACCCCGATGCCGCGGCCAGGCATCTGGTTCAACAATCCAGTCCTGCTCCACAGAACTGCAGTTCTATCACGTAGAACTGCAAATGGCAAACTCCATCCGCATCCATGACCACCTCTTCTTCTCCCAAACTGCTCGAAACGGCCGTCGTGATTGTCGGCGCCGGGCCGGGCGGTCTCGCCCTGGCGGCGGACCTGAGCTCGCGCGGCATCAAGTCCGTGCTGCTCGAGTCGCGCACCGAAACCACCTTCCATCCGCGCGCGACGCTGCTCGGCGCGCGCTCGATGGAGCTGTACCGCCGCTTCGGCATCGCCGACAAGATCCTGGCTGCCGGCCTGCCGACCGACCAGCCTTACGCGGTGACCTTCGCGACGCGGTTGAGCGGCCATGTGCTCCACGCGTACAGCTCGCCTTCGCCGGACGACTATCTGGCCGCCCACGAGACGATGGAAAGCCCGCTGCGCGACGCCGCGTGGACGCCCTACTTCAAGGTGCAGATCGGGCAGCACGCGCTCGAGCCCATCGTCCGGGAGCTGGTCGAGTCGCAGGGCGAGTCCACCGTGATGTACGGCTGGCAGTTCGACGCGTTCAAGCAGGACGACACCGGCGTCGAGTGCGAGATCACGAACGTCGAGACCGGCGAGAAGCGGCTGGTCCGCGGCGCCTACCTGGTCGGCTGCGACGGCGGCGGCAGCCGGGTTCGCGCCCAGCTGGGCGTGCGCTACACGGGCCGCGGCGCCATGCGCCGCAACATCAGCTACCTGTTCCGCAGCTCGGAGTTCCTCAAGTACGCCACCGTCGGACGCGCCAACCTGTACTTCATGTTCCTGCCCGGAAACTTCGGCGTGTTCACCAACATTGACGGCGGCAACCTCTGGAACTACCAGCATTACGTGCTCGACCCCAACGAGGACCGCGACGCCATCGACGCGCCGGCGGAGATCCGCCGCGCCATGGGCTGCGACTTCCCGTTCGAGATCCTGGGTGTGATGCGCTGGCAGCATCACCAGTCGGTCGCGGAAAGCTACCGCGACCGCCGCGTCTTCCTGTGCGGCGACTCGGCCCACCTGTTCTGCCCGACCGGCGGCGTCGGCATGAACACCGCCATCAGCGACGCTTTCGACCTGGGCTGGAAGCTGGCCGCGAACCTGCGGGGCTGGGGCGGCGAAGAGCTGCTGGAAAGCTACGAGTGGGAGCGCCGGCCGATCGCTTTCCGCAACACGATCGCGGCGGCCAACAACGCCGACCGCATCGACGCCCTGATGAAGGCCACCACGCCCGCCGTGGAAGAGGACAGCGAGGAAGGACGCCGCCTGCGCGAGCGTTTGGGCAAGCAGGTGGCCGAGTTCACGCGGGTGATCAACTCCATGGGCCTGCACGTGGGTTACCGCTACGCGCAATCGCCGGTGATCGCCGGCGACGGCTCGGCAGAGCCGCCGGACGACTACCGCATGGTCGTGCAGTCCACCTGGCCGGGTTGCCGCGCGCCGCATGCCTGGGTCAGTCCGCACTTTTCCACGCTGGATTATTTCGATGGCCAGAGCTTCACGCTGGTGTGCAGCGACCCGGCGATCGACGTCGAGCCGCTCGCCGCCGCGGCGCGCGACACGGGCGTGCCGATGAAGCTGGTGCACCTAGCGGACCCGGCCATCATCGCGCTGTACGAGCGTCCGCTGGTTCTGGTGCGCCCGGACGGCCACGTCTGCTGGCGCGGCACCGAGCTGCCGAAGGACCCGAGGGCCTTGTGGCTGCTGGTGACGGGCCGCAAGAACGCAGCTGCCGCACCGGCGGCGAAAGCCGGCGCCGCAATGGCCGTCGCGGCCTGAAAGGACAGCACCATGGAAGCACTCGCAACCGCCGGCACAAGCGCCGGCACGGCAGCCGCGCTGGAGCAGCTCTATCCGCGCCTGGCGCGCGAGACATTCACCGCGGGCTGGCACAGCCGCAGTCCGGCCGTCTGGCCGCATCCGCGCACCGGGTTCAAGCCGCGCCTGTGGTCGTACAAACGCGGCAGCGCGCTTCTCGACGAGGCCGGCGAGCTGATCAGCCCCGAGCGGGCCGAGCGCCGCAACCTGGTGATGTTCAACCCGATGGAGGGCAACGACTACTTTGCGCTGCCGACCATGATGGCGGCCTACCAGATGATCAAGGGCGGCGAATACGCGCGCAACCACCGGCATTCGCCCAACGCGCTGCGGGTGGTGATCGACGCGCAGGACGACGACGTCTTCACCGTGGTGGACGGCGTCTGCCTGCCGATGCGCCGCGGCGATGTGCTGCTCACGCCCAACTGGTGCTGGCATTCGCATTTCAACCGTGGCTCGGGCAAGGCCTACTGGCTGGACGTGCTCGACGTTCCGCTGGTGCACCTGCTCCAGCCGATGTTCTTCGAGCCCGGCCAGGCCTTCGAGCAATCGATCCTGGAACAGCATGCCGAGCATCCTTACCGCATCGAGACCGCGCAGGTCGCGCGGCAGATGGCATCCGAGCCCGGCGCGTCGGCCTGGCGTTCGCGCGCCCTGCCGGCGCCGTCGATGAAGACGATTTCGCTCACGCTGCACACGACGCAGGCGCCAGCCGTCAGCACGCCGGTGCAGGCCGTGGAGAACCGGATCTACACCGTCGTCGAAGGCAGCGGGCAAACACACTTCGGCCAGGAGACGCTGCAGTGGGAGCGCGGAGACGTCTTCGTCGCGCCGATGTGGACCTCGCACTTCCATGCGGCCGCCGGTCCGGTCCGGCTGCTGGAGATTTCCGACCGCGCGCTGTTCGAGGCGCTCGGCTTCCATCGCTCCGCCCCCACGCCGCAGTAACCGCCGCGCGGCGCCACAACACCAGGAGACAACATGAAATTCCCATCCATCGCTTTCAGGCTCGCCGCCGCGGCGCTGCTCGCGGGCGCGACGGCCGGCGCCTTCGCGCAAGCCGCCTATCCGGACAAGCCGATCAAGCTGATCGTGCCGTTCCCGGCAGCAGGCGGCACGGACATCGTCGGGCGCGCGCTCGCCGTCAAGCTCGGCGCGGCGCTGGGGCAATCCGTCGTCGTCGACAACCGCGTCGGGGGCAACACCGTCGTCGGCACGCACGTGGTCGCCAAGGCGGCGCCGGACGGCTACACCCTGCTGTTCACCTCGAGCAGCTTCACCGCAACGCCGGCCCTGCTGAAGAACCTGCCCTACGACACCATCAAGGACTTCCAGCCCGTGTGCCTGGCGGCGTTCCATCCCTTCGTGATGCTGGCGGACCCGGCGGCGCCGTTCAGGAACGTGCGCGAGCTGATCGCCTATGCCAAGGCCAATCCCGGCAAGGTCAACTACGCGTCGCCCGGCAACGGCACGTCGCAGCACGTGGAGATGGAGGAGTTCAAGCGGGTGGCGGGCATCGACATGACCCACATCCCGTACAAGGGCAGCCAGGACATGGCGACCGACCTCATGACCGGCCGCGTGAGCGTGATGTTCAACGGCGTCTCGCCGACGATCGGCTTCGTGCGCAGCGGCAAGATGCGGGCGCTGGCCGTCGACAGCCTCAAGCGCGTGCCGCTGCTAGGCGACGTGCCAACCATCGACGAGTCCGGCCTGCCCGGGTTCACCAACATCACCTGGTCGGGACTGCTCGCGCCGGCCAACACGCCCAAGCCCATCGTCGACAAGATCAACGCCGCCTGCACCGCGGCCATCGGTTCGCCCGACCTGGTGGCCAATCTCAGCGGCATGGGCCTGGACCCCGCCGGCCTGGGACCCGCGCAGTTCCAGGACTTCCTCAAGCAGGACCTGGAGCGCTGGTCCAAGCTCGTGCGCCAGTCCGGCGCCAAGGTGGATTGATGGCGGACGCGGGAGAAGGCCTGACCCGGCAGTTCGCCGGCGTCATCACCGGCTGGAAGGCCGACGAACCCGAGGTCCTCGAAGCCTGCCGGCAACTCCTGGTCGATGGCCTGGCCGTCGCCGTGGCCGGCGCGGGCGAGCGCGGCCCGGCGATGGCAGGTGCGCTGGCCCGCGACACGCCAGGCGTGGCGACGGTGATCGGCCAGTCGTTCTCGACGGCGCCGGTGCTGGCTGCGCGCATCAACGGCATGTCGATGCACGTGCTCGATTACGAGCCGATGTGGAGCCCGGCCAACCATTCGCTGTCGCCGATCCTTCCCGCGCTGCTGGCGCTTGCGCAGCAGATGGAAGCCGGCGGCGCGCCGCCGCAGGGCGCCGCCGTGCTCGGCGCGCTGGCCAAGGGCGTCGAGGTCCAGGGCCGGCTGCGCCTGGCTTCGCGGCAGCTCGAGATGCGGACCATGACACTGCATCCGCCCGGCCTGGTCGGCCCGATCGCGGCCGCATGCGCCTGCGCCACGCTGATGGGGCTGGACGCGGACCGCATGGTGCACGCCATCGGCATCGCCGCTTCGCGCAGCTGCGGCCTGCTGGCCAACATCGGCACCATGACCAAGGCGCTGCATTGCGGCGACGCCGCGGCGCACGGACTGGAAGCAGCGCAGCTGGCGCAGTCCGGCTTCACCGCCGACCCCGACGCGCTGGGCGCGACACGCGGCTGGGCCGCAACCTACTTCGGCGACGAATTCGACCCGGAACACCTGACCGCGCCGGTCGTGACGCCGCGCGTGATCTCGCCCGGCCCCGCGTGGAAGCTGTTCCCCTCGCAGTACCCGACGCATTTCGCGATCACCGCCGCACTGGAGCTGGCGAATCAGCCGATCGCCGCCGACCAGATCGCCAGCATCCGGGTCCGCACGCCGCTGCTGCCGTATACGGACCGCCCCGCCCCGCGCAGCGGGCTGGACGGCAAGTTCTCCTTCCAGTACTGCATCGCCGCCACGCTGCTCGATGGCAAGGTGGGCGTGTCCACATTCACCGACACGCGCCGCTTCGCAGCCGACATCGAGGCCTTGCTGCCCCGCATCCAGGTGCTGCAGACCGCGGACATCCCCGCCCGTTTCGACCTGATGCGGGTGGAGATCGAGCTGGAGACCCGGCATGGCGATATCCTTCGCGCCAGCTGCGAGTCCCCTCCCGGAAGCTGGAGCAATCCCGTCGCTCCGGGTCGGCTGCGGGACAAGGCGGCCGACGCGATGCGAGGCCGGCTCCCGCCCGCCGGCATCGCTGCTTTCTGGGACATGGTCGGCGACGCGAGGTCGCTGGCTGTCCATCCCCTGATGAACCTGCTCCAGGCGCAGGCATGAAAACCGTCGCGAGCGCGTTGCGGATTCCCGCGGTCTACATGCGCGGAGGCACGAGCAAGGGTGTCTTCTTCCACGCGTCCGACCTGCCCCAGGACCGGGCTGAACGCGACGCGATCCTGCTGCGCGTGATCGGCAGCCCGGACCGCTACGGCAAGCAGATCGACGGGATGGGCGGCGCTTCGTCCAGCACGAGCAAGGTGGTGCTGCTGGCCAGGTCCTCGCGGCCCGGCTTCGACGTCGATTACCTCTTCGGCCAGGTGGCCGTCGATGCGCCGCTGATCGACTGGTCGGGCAATTGCGGCAACCTGACTGCCGCCGTCGGCCCGTTCGCGATCTCCGAAGGACTGGTCGACGCGCCGGCCGACGGGCTCGCCCAAGTGCGGATCTGGCAAGCCAACATCGCCAAGGGGATCATCGCCCGGGTGCCGATGCGCCAGGGCCAGGTGCAGGAAGACGGCGACTTCGTGCTGGATGGCGTCGCCTTTGCGGCCGCGGAGATCGAGCTCGAGTTCGACGAGGCAGGCGCCGAGGGCACGCAGGCGGGTGCGCCCGCCTTCCCCACCGGCCGCGTGATCGAGACGCTGCAGGCCAACGGCCGCTCGTACGAAGTCACGCTGATCAACGCCGGCAACCCCACGATCTTCGTCGACGCCCAGGCGCTGGGCCTGACGGGCACCGAGCTGCAGGAACCCTTCAACAGCACGGCCGACCTGCTGGAGCGGTGCGAACGGCTGCGCGCGCGCGGCGCGGTGGTCATGGGCATCGCGGCGGACGAACAAGAGGCGACGCGCTTGCGCCGTCACACGCCCAAGCTGGCCTTCGTCGCGGCGGCGCAGCCCTACACGGCGTCGGACGGAACGAACGTCGGCGCCGACCGCGTGGACCTGGTCGCGCGGATCATCTCGATGGGCAAGCTGCACCACGCGATGACCGGCACCGGCGCCATCGCCATCGCTGCCGCGGCCAACATCCCGGGCACGGTGGTCCACCGCCTGCTGGCGCGGACGCAAACTCCCACGACGTCCGCGACGGTGCGCTTCGGCCACCCATCGGGCGTGCTGGAAGTCGGCGCGTCATCCCGCAAGGTCGGCGACGCGTGGGTGGTCGAGAAAGTGACGATGAGCCGCAGCGCGCGGCGCCTGATGGAAGGCTTCGTGCGGGTGCCGGCGGCGCGGCTTTGAAGCCACCCGCTTGAGGCGGGAAGCGATCCGCGGGGACAAGGCCACGGGACGAAGCGTTCGCGGCCGACCGCGTCAGCCCTTGCCCGCGAGCGCGTCGCGCTTGATCTTGCGCGCCAGCGACCACTTGTGGACCTCGGTCGGGCCGTCGTAGACGCGGAAGGCGCGGGTCTCGCGGAACACCTGTTCCACGATGGTGTCGCGGGACACGCCCAGTCCGCCCATCACCTGCACGCAGCGGTCGGCGATGCGGAACAGCGCCTCGGACACGGCGACCTTGGCCATCGAGCTCTCCACCGTCGCCTGCGAGCCGGCATCGAGGACGCCGGCGCACCAGTCGATCATCAGCTGCGCCTGCTGCAGCTCGATCAGGTTGTCGGCGAGCATGAAGCCGACGCCTTCGTGGTCGATCAGCAGCTTGCCGAAGGACTTGCGGGTGGTCGCATAGGCCGTGGCGATCTCGTGCGCCCGCGTCGCCGAGCCGAGCCAGCGCATGCAGTGCGACAGCCGCGCCGGCGAGAGCCGCACCTGGGCGTAGCGAAAGCCCTCGTCGACCGCGCCCAGGACCTGCTCCTCGCTCACCCGCAGGCCGTCGATCAGCACCTGCGCATGGCCGCCGGGCATCGAGCTGTCGATGGTGTCGATCAGGCGCTCGATGCGCACCGCCGGATGCGGCAGGTCCACCAGGAACATCGTCGCCCTGGCCGTGGTGTCGTCCGGCCCGCTGGTGCGCGCCATGACGATGCCGACCGAAGCGCCCTCGGCGCCCGTGATGAACATCTTGCGGCCGTCGATGCGCCATTGCGAGCCGTCGCGCACGGCCGTGGTCCGCAGCATCGAGGGATCGGAGCCGGCGCCCTGCTCGCCGGCGGGCTCGGTCATGAAGAAGGCGGAACGGGCCTCGCCGCGCACCAGCGGCTCCAGGAAGCGCTCCTTCTGCCAGGGCGTTCCGATCTTTCCGAGCAGGAACATATTGCCCTCGTCGGGGGCCATGGTGTTGACGGCCACCGGGCCGAGCGGCGACAGGCCCGAGCATCGCAGCACCACCGCCGTTTCGCGCTGCGTCAGGTGGCTGCCGTCAGGCAGGATGTGCGGCGTCATGACGCCGGCTTCGCGTGCCTTGGCACGCATTTCCGCGACGAGTTCGGGCGTGGGGCCGTGGGCGCCGCAACGCGGGTCCTGCTCGTAGGGCACGACGACGCTGCGCACGAAGTGTTCGACGCGCTCCGCCAGTTCTCGGCTGCGGTCGCTGGGAAAGCCTGTGTTGTCGGGGTTCGGGTTCATCGCTCCGAGTTTCGCAGGTTGGGCGCCGTTGCGATTTGGTGAGAGCCCTTAGGCCGCCGCCCGGAGCAACTGCGCGAAGGCAGCGGCCGACGCACTCGGGCGCGAATTCCTGCGCCGGATGATGCCGAGCTGCCGGGTCGTGAACTTGCCGACGATGGGCACGCAGGCCAGGCCGTCCGTCACCAGGTTGGGAACGATGCTCGAGGGCAGGACCGTGACACCCATGCCCTGGCGCACCATGGCCAGCGCGGTGGAGGCCTGCTCCACCTCGAACACCGGCTCCACCTGCGCATTGCCGGCGCGCAGGCCGTGTTCCGCCGGCCCGGCCATCATGTAGACCAGGGGAAACCGCGCCAGGCTCTTCCAGGCCGGCTTCAGTTTGAGCACAGGGTGGCCGAGCGGCGCGACGATCATCAGGTGGTCGCTGAACACCGGCTCGAAGCTCAGCTCCGGGCTGGCCCGCAGCATGCTGCCGACGCCGAATTCGACATCGGCCCGGCGCACGGCGTCCTGGATCTGCTCGTGCCCGCGTTCGCTCAGGCTGATCCGCACGCCGGGGTGTAGCCGCTGGAATTGCGCCAGCTTGTCCACGATCAAACCCGAGCACAGGGACGGCAGCGCGGCCAGGCTCAGCTTGCCGCGATTGCCCGCGCCGATCTCCCTGGCATGCTCGTACGCGTCTTCCAGGTGATCGACCGCACCCTTGATCTCGTCGTAAAAGCCCGCGCCGGCGGGCGTGGTCCGGCAGCTGCGCGTGCTGCGTTCGAGCAGCGCGACGCCGAGGTCCTCCTCCAGGTCCTTGACCAGCGCCGAGAGCGATGGCTGGGTCACGGCCAGCCGGTCGGCCGCGGCCTTGAACGAGCCGAGCTCGACCACCAGCGCAAAGGCTTTGAGCTGCCGGTACTTGATGTGCGCAGTCATAGGCGTGGACTCACAATCGTCGCAAAAGATCGAATTGACCTCATTATCGCGCTCGCTTCCAATGCGCATTCCGGCGGCACCAGGTCCGCCGGCAGCCACGAATGACGTGAAGGAGACAAACCAATGAGCATCAAGACCGCGCCCCTGTCCTACGGCCTGGGCGTCGAAGTGCTGGACGTGGACCTCGCCAGTCCGATGAGCGACGCCGTCTTCGGCGAGATCAGGCAGGCCTTTCTCGCGCACGACGGCCTGCTGCTGTTGCGAAACCAGGCGATCACGCGCGAGCAGCACATCGCTTTCAGCCGCCGCTTCGGCGACCTCGACACGCACGACGCCGTGCCGCTGGACCGGCACCCGCAGTACCACGAGCTGCTGATGGTCGCCAACGAGCCGGTGGTCGAGGGCCTGTCCAATGGCCGCTACATCGGCCAGCAATGGCATTCGGACCTCGCGCCCAGCCTGCGCCCCGCGATGGGTTCGCTGCTGCGCGCGGTGCAGGTGCCCAGTGCCGGCGGCGACACCATGTTCACCAACATGTATGCGGCCTACGACGGCCTCTCCGAGGGCATGAAGAAGCTCGTCGCGGACCTGCACGGCGTCCACGTCCGCGGCCGCAAGAACGTCTCGGCGGAATGGGAAGCCAACAACCGCAGGATCAATCCGCCGGTCGCGCAGCCGGTGGTGCGCGTCCATCCCGAGACCGGCCGCAAGGCCTTGTACATCGGCGAGGCGGTCCAGACCTTCGAGGCCATGACGCAAGAGGAAAGCAGGCCGATCATCGACTTCCTGATCCGGCACGCGACCCGGCCGCAGTTCGGCTACCGCCACCGCTGGCGCAACAACGACATCGTGATGTGGGACAACCGCTGCACCATGCACCTGGCGCTGGGCGACTACGACCAGAGCCAGCGTCGCCACCTCGAACGCACCACCGTGCTGGGTACGCCCAGCGGCCACATCTGCGAACTCGCCGCCTGACCGGCCGCCACAGGAACAACCATGAACATCTCCCTCAAGCAGCTGGCATGCGCCGGCGTCGTTTCCCTGGCCGCCATCGGCACCGGCGCGAATGCCCAAGCCTGGCCGAACAAGCCGATCACCTGGATCGTCGGCGGCGCGGCCGGCGGCCCGACCGATGCGGTCGCACGCAATGTCGCGCAGCAGGTGTCGGTCAAGCTCGGCCAGTCCATCGTCATCGAGAACATCGGCGGCGCCGGCGGCACGATCGCCTCCACCAAGGTGGCGCGTGCGAAGCCGGACGGCTACACCTTCCTGGTCGGCCACGTCGGCTATGTCGCGGCGGCGCCTTCGCTCTACACCAAGCTCGAATACAACCCGGTGAAGGACTTCGACGCAATCTTCCGCATCCCGGACATCCCCGGGGTCGTCGTCGTCAATGCGAACTCGCCGTACAAGACGCTGGCCGAGATGCTGGCTTATGCCAGGCAGAACCCCGGCAAGCTGAACTTCGGCGACGCCGGCGTCGGCTCGATGTCCAACTTGGTCGCCGCGATGCTGGCCAGCCGCTCCGGCACGAAGATCACGGCGGTTTCGTACAAGGGCAACGGCCCGGCGATGCTGGACGTGATCGGCGGAACCATCGACGGCATGATCGACCCCGTCAACACCGTGCTGCCGCAGGTCCGCAACGGCAAGGTCCGGGCGATCGCCGTCACCTCGCGCACCGGCGTGCCGCAGCTGCCGGGCGTGCCGCCGGTGGCCGACCTGCTCCCGGGCTTCGAAGGCACGGTCTGGTTCGGCATCTACGGGCCCAAGGGCACGCCCAAGCCGGTGATCGAGAAGATGCACGCGGCGTACCTGGAGGCGATGAAGGATCCCGCGTTCACGCAGAAGTTGCAGGAACAGGGCATGCAGCTTCTGCCCGAAGCCGCCTATGCGCCGGCTGCCTTCGACGCCTTCACGGAGTCGGAGGTCAGGAAGTACCAGGCGGTGATCAAGGACGCCAACATCCAGCCGCAGTAGGTTCAGTCGGCGAGTGACGCCCGGTAGGCGCCGGGCGCCACGCCGGTCCACTTCCTGAAGGCGCGATAAAAAGCGCTGGGGTCCTCGAAGCCGACGAGCGCGGCGACTTCGGCGATGCTCAGCGGGCTGTTGCTGAGCCAGTCGATGGCGAAATCGCGGCGCAGTTCGTCCTTGATCGACTGGTAGCTCACGCCCTCGCCCTCCAGCCGCCGGCGCAGCGTGGTGGGCGCGACGTGGAACTCCTGCGCCACGGTCTCCAGCACCGGCCACTCCTGGCCCGCCGCCGTGCCGCGCAGCCGCCGGCGCACGCGCGCCGCCCAGCTTTCCTCGTTCTTGTATTTGAGGAACACCGATTGCGGCGCCGTGCGAAGGAACTGCTTGAGGTTGCGCGCCTGCTGCACCACGGGTAGCGAGAGATGACTGGCGTCGAAGCGGATGCTGGTGGACTCGCCCGCATCGAAGCGGATCTGCTCGCAATACATCACGGTGTATTCCTGGGCATGGGGCGGCCGCGGATAGGCGAAATCCGCCTGGGCCAGCGGAATGCGCCGCCCGGCCAGCCAGCAGACCAGGCCATGCACCATCACCAGGAAGGTCTCGTCGGCGAAGCGCCGCGCGTCGGGATCCTCGATCCGGTTGGCGATGGTGAGCACGGCCTGCCCCTGCTCCAGCCGGACCTCGCCCGCGACGTCGTCCAGGAAGATCGAGAAACCGCGCAGGATCTGCTTGAGCGCGCGGTCCACGTCGGCCACCCCGATCGCCGCGTGGCACAGCAGCGCGAAACTGCCCGCCTTCATGCGGCGCCGGTCGAGCCGGAAGAATTCGTCGTCGCATTCGCGCGCCACGGCCAGCCACAAGGCGGCAAAGGCGCCCGCCGGCACGCGCGCCTGGGGGGTGGCCAGCAGGTCCGGGGGGATGCCCGCCAGCTGCAGCACCCGCGCGCGCTCGGCCCCCGTGAGCCGCGCCACGGCGGCGCGGACGAAATACATGGAGACGCTGTCTTTTTCCAAGGGAAGTCCTGTGGCGCGCAGTGTATTCGCCCGTCTGGCAAAAACCGCCAGCCCGGTCGCTCGCTTTCGCCATGGCGCCCAGGGCGCGCGGCTCTTAAAGTGGCGGCAGGAGACTTCCCATGACCGACCTGTCCGCCGAATTCAAGGCCCTCGCCAACTACCGTCCGACCAACAAGGTGCGCTTCGTCACGGCCGCCAGCCTGTTCGACGGCCACGACGCCGCGATCAACATCATGCGGCGCATCCTGCAGGGCATGGGCGCCGAGGTGATCCACCTGGGCCACAATCGCAGCGTCGACGAAGTCGTGACGGCCGCCCTGCAGGAAGACGTGCAGGGCATCGCCATCAGCTCCTACCAGGGCGGCCACGTCGAGTACTTCAAGTACATGGTCGATCTCCTGCGCGAGCGCGGCGGCGAGCACATCCAGGTGTTCGGCGGCGGCGGCGGCGTCATCGTGCCGCCCGAGATCCGCGAGCTGCACGACTACGGCGTCGCCCGCATCTACAGCCCCGAAGACGGCCAGCGCATGGGCCTGGCCGGGATGATCGGCGAGATGGTGATGCGCTGCGACAAGGACCTCTCCGGCTTCTCCAGGCAGGACCTTTCGGCGATCCAGGGCAATGGCGAGATGAACTGGCGGGCTCTCGCCCAGCTGATCACGGCGATCGAGACCGAGAAGCTCAGGCCCGCCGTGGTCGAGGAACTGCGCGCGCAGGCGGCAACCAGGAAGGTCGCGGTGCTGGGCATCACCGGCACCGGTGGCGCCGGCAAGTCGTCGCTGACGGACGAACTGATCCGCCGGCTGCGGCTGGACCAGGAAGACAGCCTGCGGATCGCCGTGATCTCGATCGACCCGTCGCGCCGCAAGAGCGGCGGCGCCCTGCTCGGCGACCGGATCCGCATGAACGCGATCGGTCCCTGGCAGAAGGGTCAGCGGGTCTTCATGCGCTCGCTGGCGACGCGCGACTTCGGCAGCGAAATCTCCGCCGCCCTGCCCGACGTGATCGCCGCCTGCAAGCTTGCGGGCTTCGACCTGGTCGTCGTCGAAACCTCGGGCATCGGCCAGGGCGACGCCGCGATCGTGCCGCACGTGAACATCCCGATGTACGTGATGACGCCGGAATTCGGCGCCGCCAGCCAGCTGGAAAAGATCGACATGCTGGACTTCGCCGAGTTCGTGGCGATCAACAAGTTCGACCGCAAGGGCGCGGCCGACGCGCTGCGCGATGTCGCCAAGCAGGTCCAGCGCAACAAGGAAGCCTGGGGCAAAAGCCCGGACCAGATGCCGGTGTTCGGCACCATGGCGGCCCGCTTCAACGACGACGGCGTGACGGCCCTGTACCAGGCGCTCAAGCCAAGGCTGGCGGAATTCGGCGTGCCTCTCAAGGACGGCCGGCTGCCGCTGGTGAATGTCCGCCACAGCACGAACCAGACGCCCGTCGTGCCCGCCGCCCGAACGCGCTACCTGGCGGAGATCAGCGACACCGTGCGCGGCTACAAGCGCCGGGCCAGGGAACAGGCGAGGCTGGCCCGCGAGATCCAGCAGCTCAAGGAAGCCGCCCGCATGCTCAAGGTCGACAAGCCCGAGCGGGCGCCTGCCGCCGAGGCGGCGCTGGACCTGGCCGGCAAGCGGCTGGCGCGCATGGACAAGGACGCGCTGCACCTGCTGCAGCAATGGCCCGACATGCAAAAGGCCTACGCCGGCGACGAATACGTGGTGAAGATCCGCGACAAGGAAATCCGCACCGCGCTGACCAGCAAATCGCTCTCGGGCACCACCATCCGCAAGGTCGCCCTGCCGCAATACGAGGACAACGGCGAGATCCTCAAGTGGCTGATGCTGGACAACGTGCCGGGCAGCTATCCCTACACCGCCGGCACCTTCGCCTTCAAGCGCGAGAACGAGGACCCGACCCGGATGTTCGCCGGCGAAGGCGATGCCTTGCGCACCAACACCCGCTTCAAGCTTCTGAGTTCCGGCATGCCGGCCAAGCGGCTGTCGACCGCCTTCGACTCGGTCACGCTGTACGGCAACGACCCCGATCCGCGGCCCGACATCTACGGCAAGGTCGGCAACTCCGGCGTCTCGATCGCGACGCTGGAGGACATGAAGGTTCTTTACGGCGGCTTCGACCTGTGCAGCCCGTCGACGTCCGTCTCGATGACGATCAACGGGCCGGCGCCCAGCATCCTGGCGATGTTCATGAACACCGCCATCGACCAGAATCTCGAGAAGTTCAAGGCCGACAACGGCCGCGAACCCACGGACACCGAGGCGGCCAAGATCCGCGAATGGGTGCTGGCGAATGTCCGCGGAACCGTGCAGGCCGACATCCTGAAGGAAGACCAGGGCCAGAACACCTGCATCTTCTCCACCGAGTTCAGCCTGAAGGTGATGGGCGACATCGCCCAGTACTTCGTGCACCACAACGTGCGCAACTTCTATTCGGTCTCGATCTCGGGCTATCACATCGCCGAGGCCGGGGCCAACCCGATCTCGCAGCTCGCGTTCACGCTGTCCAACGGCTTCACCTTCGTCGAGGCGTATCTCGCCCGGGGCATGCACATCGACGACTTCGCGCCCAACCTGTCGTTCTTCTTCTCCAACGGCATGGACCCGGAATACACGGTGATGGGCCGCGTCGCCCGCCGCATCTGGGCGGTGGCGATGAAGGAGAAGTACGGCGCGAACGAACGCTCCCAGAAGCCCAAGTACCACATCCAGACCTCTGGCCGCAGCCTGCACGCCCAGGAGATCCAGTTCAACGACATCCGCACCACGCTGCAGGCGCTGATCGCGATCTACGACAACTGCAATTCGCTGCACACCAACGCGTTCGACGAGGCGATCACCACGCCCACCGAAGACTCCGTGCGCCGCGCCATGGCGATCCAGCTCATCATCAACCGCGAGTGGGGCCTGGCGAAGAACGAGAACCCCAGCCAGGGCAGTTTCATCGTCGAGGAGCTCACCGAGCTGCTGGAGGAAGCCGTGCTGGCCGAATTCGAGCGCATCGCCGAGCGGGGCGGCGTGCTCGGCGCGATGGAGACCGGCTACCAGCGCGGCCGCATCCAGGACGAATCGATGCACTACGAGATGCTCAAGCACACAGGCGAGCTGCCGATCGTGGGCGTCAACACCTTCCGCAATCCGCACGGCGACGCGGTGCAGAACAAGCTGGAGCTGGCGCGCTCCACCGACGACGAGAAGCAAAGCCAGCTCCAGCGGCTGCGCGACTTCCATGAGCGCAACGCGAGCGAGGCGCCGGCGATGCTCGCGCGGCTGCAGCAGGCCGTCATCGACAACCGCAACGTCTTCGAGGTGCTGATGGACGCCGTGCGCGTGTGCTCGCTCGGGCAGATCACCAATGCGCTGTTCGAGGTCGGCGGCCAGTACCGGCGCAACATGTGAGCGCCGCGATGGCAACGCAAGCTTCCACCGGCGCGCGGCGCAGCGGCGACATGGGCACGACGGCGCTGGCCGACGGCACGGCCGTCAGCAAGAACGACCCGCGGGTCGCCGCGATCGGCGACCTCGACGAGAGCCGGTCCGCCGTCCGCTTCCTCGCCGCCTTGCTGCGGTCGCAAGGCATCGCGCCGCCGCCGCTCCTGCACGAGATCCAGCAGGACCTGTCGGCCTTCGAGCAGGAGCTGGGCACGCCCGGCCGGACGCTGGTCGGCCGCGAGCGGATCGCCGCGCTCGAAACATGGCTGCAGCGCAGGCCAGATTTCCCCGTGGCGAATGCCACCACCGGGCTTGCCGCCGAACAGGCGCGCGTCTGCCGCTCGGTCTGCCGCCGCGCCGAACGCACCGTCGTGGACCTGGCGCAGGACCAGGCCGTGAGCGCCGCGCTGACGCCTTACCTCAACCGTCTTTCCGACGTGATGCGCCTGCTGGCAGACGCCCTCTCGCCGTCCGATACCGATTCCTTTCCTTCTTCAAGCCCCAGGAGAACACCATGAGCCAACGTGACATCTATGTCGTCGCCGCGACCCGAACCGCGGTCGGCACCTTCGGCGGCGCCCTCAAGGACGTGCCCCTCACCCAGCTGGCCACCACCGCCGTGCGCGAGGCGCTCAGGCGCAGCGGCGCGGACCCGGCGAGCATCGGCCACGTCGTGATGGGCAACGTGATCCCGACCGACACCCGCGACGCCTACCTGTCGCGAGTCGCCGCCGTCGAGGCCGGCCTGCCCGAGGAAACACCGGCGTTCAACGTCAACCGGCTGTGCGGCTCGGGACTGCAGGCCATCGTCTCCGCCGCGCAGATGCTGATGCTGGGCGACGCGGAGATCGCGATCGGCGGCGGCGCGGAAGCGATGAGCCGCGGCCCCTACTTCCTCGAGGGCG
The DNA here is from genome assembly GCA_028291885.1 of Ramlibacter sp. GTDB lineage: Bacteria > Pseudomonadota > Gammaproteobacteria > Burkholderiales > Burkholderiaceae_C > Ramlibacter. Next base: position 26,357 of record JAQGNJ010000136.1, read on the forward strand.
CGCGCTGGGGCGTGCGCATGGGCGACATGCAGGGAACCGATTACATGCTCGGCATCCTGCACGACCCGTTCCACCGCATCCACATGGGCATCACCGCCGAGAACGTCGCGGCGCGCGACGGCATCACGCGCGCCATGCAGGACGAGCTGGCGGTGGAAAGCCATCGCCGCGCCGCGCGCGCCATCGCCGAGGGCCGCTTCAAGTCCCAGATCGTCCCGGTCGAGATCGCCACCCGCAAGGGCACGGTCGTCTTCGACACCGACGAACACGTGCGCGCCGATGCGTCGCTCGAGCAGTTGTCCAAGATGAAGCCGGCCTTCAGGAAGGACGGCTCCGTCACGGCGGGCAACGCCTCGGGCATCAACGATGGCGCAGCCGCGGTCGTGCTGGCCAGCGACGCCGGGCTGAAGTCCGCCAACCTCAAGCCCATGGCCCGCCTGGTGAGCTATGCCCACGCCGGCGTCGACCCCAAGCTCATGGGGCTGGGGCCGA
>JAQGNJ010000146.1 GCA_028291885.1 Ramlibacter sp.
GCGGAAAATCCACCCTGCTGAAGATCCTGGCCGGCCTGCATGGCTGGGACGGCGGCGAGCTGGCCATCGCCAGCCCCTCCGGTTCCCCGTTCACGCCGGGCCGCGACGTCGGCATGGTGTTCCAGCAACCGCTGCTGCTGAAGTGGCGGACCATCCTGGAAAACGTCTGCCTGCCGGCCGACATCCTGGGCATCCCGCGCAAGGTCGCTCGCGCGCGCGCCGCGGAACTGCTGGAGATGGTCGGCCTCTCGGGTTTCGGCGACAAGCATCCCTACGAGCTGTCCGGCGGCATGCAGCAGCGCGCGGCGATCGCCCGGGCGCTGATCCACGATCCCAAGCTGGTGCTGATGGACGAGCCCTTCGGCGCGCTGGACGCGCTCACGCGCGAGAAGATGAACCTGGAGATGCTCAGGATCTGGGAGCGCAGCCGCAAGACCTTCGTCATCGTGACGCACAGCATCCAGGAGGCGATCTTCCTGGGCTCCAAGTGCGCGGTGCTGACGGCCGGGCCGGCGCGCATGGCCGACTATTTCGACGTCGAGCTGCCCGCGCCGCGCAAGCTCCACATCAAGACCACGCCGCAGTTCGGCGACTACGTCAAGCGGGTCTACGACCTGCTGGGCGTGGAGTAGGAGTCACTGCCCGTCGCCGCGGTCCAGCGAACGCTGCTCGGTCCATTGCGGCTGGAAGCGTTCGACCAGCGCGTCCATCAGGCCGCGAGCCTTGGCCGAGTGGTCGCCGCTGAAGTTGCAGACGTAGACGTCCGCCGTGACGGCGCGCTGCTCGGGCCAGGTGTGCAGGCAGATGTGCGACTCGGCCAGGAGCACTGTCGCCGTGACGCCGCCGGGTCCGGCTGGCGTCGCCGGGAAAGTGTGGAACAGCTGGTCGACGGGCTGCAGCCCCGCCGCCTTGACGGCCTGCACGCACCAGTCGCCCAGGCGCTGCGCGTCGGTCAGCCAGGGCGCGTCGCAGCGGCACTGGTAGAGATCGGCCGTCAGGTGGAGTCCTTGCATGGATGCACTTTAGACGATGCGGCCGGCCTGGCCGGGCGGCATGCAGCCGGCCAAAGCCCCCGTGCTTGCGCTGCAGCCTGACAGCTGCCTGAAGGGCTCGGCGTGCGGCGGCTAAAATGCCGGGTTTCCCCTGATTCTTCCCCGGAGTTTTCCCCGATGGCCAACACTTCCCTGATGGCGAACGCGATCCGCGCGCTCGCCATGGACGCCGTACAACAAGCCAACTCGGGTCATCCCGGCGCTCCCATGGGCATGGCTGACATCGCCACCGCGCTGTGGGGCCGGCATCTCAAGCACAACCCCGCCAATCCGCAATGGTTCGACCGCGACCGCTTCGTGCTGTCCAACGGCCACGCCTCGATGCTGCACTACGCCCTGCTGCACCTCACGGGCTACGACCTGCCGGTGCAGGAGCTGCGCAACTTCCGCCAGCTCCACAGCAAGACGGCCGGCCATCCCGAAGTCGGCGTCACCCCGGGCGTCGAAACGACGACCGGTCCGCTGGGCCAGGGCCTGGCGAACGCGGTCGGCATGGCGCTGGCCGAAAAGCTGCTGGCGACCGAGTTCAACCGCGACGGCCACGAGATCGTCGACCACCACACCTACGTCTTCATGGGCGACGGCTGCCTGATGGAAGGCATCAGCCACGAAGCCTGCGCGCTGGCCGGCGCATGGAAGCTGAACAAGCTGATCGCGGTCTACGACGACAACGGCATCTCGATCGACGGCCAGGTCACGCCGTGGTTCATCGACGACACGCCGGCCCGCTTCAAGGCCTATGGCTGGAACGTGATCGGCCCGATCGACGGCCATGACGTCGATGCCGTGGACCGCGCGCTCGCCGACGCCCGCCGCGGCGCCGACAAGCCCACGCTGCTGGTGGCCAAGACCCACATCGGCAAGGGCTCGCCGAACCGCGCCAACACCGCCAAGGCCCACGGCGAACCGCTGGGCGCCGACGAGATCGCGCTGACCCGCACCGCGCTGGGCTGGTCGCACGAGCCCTTCGAGCTGCCGCAGGCCGCCTACGACGAATGGGACGCCAAGGCCGAGGGCAAGAGCGTGGAAGCCGAGTGGACGGCGCGCTTCGCCGCCTACCGCGAGGCCCATCCCGAGCTGGCCGCCGAGTTCACGCGCCGCATGAAGGGCGAGCTGCCGCGCAACTTCGCGCAGGTCGCCGTCGATGCCGCCGTCGCCGCCCACGCCAAGGCGGAAACCGTCGCATCGCGCAAGGCGTCGCAGATCGCGCTGGAAGCCTTCACCGCGGCGCTGCCGGAAATGCTGGGCGGCTCCGCCGACCTGACCGGCTCGAACCTGACCAACACCAGGAGCACGCCGGCGCTGCGCATCGACGAAGCCGGCGACGTCAGGCTGACGGAAGGCAAGATCGGCCGCCACATCAACTACGGCGTGCGCGAATTCGGCATGGCTGCGATCATGAACGGCATCGCCCTGCACGGCGGCTACGTGCCGTACGGCGGCACCTTCCTGACCTTCAGCGACTACAGCCGCAACGCGATCCGCATGGCGGCTCTGATGAAGCGGCGCGTGGTCCACGTGTTCACCCACGACTCGATCGGCCTGGGCGAGGACGGCCCGACGCACCAGTCGATCGAGCACGCCGCCAGCCTGCGCCTGATCCCCAACCTGGACGTCTGGCGTCCCTGCGATACGGCCGAGACGGCGGTCGCCTGGGCCGTCGCGCTGCAGAACATGAACCGCCCGACGGCGCTGCTGCTGTCGCGCCAGAACCTTCCGTACGCGCCGAAGGCGGGCCTCGAGGACATCAGCAAGGGCGCGTATGTGCTGGCCGAGCCCAGCGAAGTCGGCTTGAACAAGCGGCCGCAGGCCGTGATCATCGCCACCGGATCCGAAGTGCAACTCGCGCTGAAGGCGCAGGAGCAGCTCGCGCGGCAGGACATCGCCGTGCGCGTCGTCTCCATGCCCAGCACCACGGCCTTCGACCGCCAGAGCGCGGCCTACAAGGTCGACGTGCTGCCCGCCGGCATCCCGCGCGTCGCCGTCGAGATGGGCGTGACCGACGGCTGGTGGAAATACGGCTGCGCGGCCGTGGTCGGCATCGATACTTACGGCGAGTCGGCGCCGGCCAACGTGCTGTTCAAGCACTTCGGCTTCACGCCCGAGAATGTCGCCGACACGGTGCGCCAGGTGCTGGCGAACCGCTAAAGACTATTCATCCAGGAGATCCACATGACCATCAAGATCGGCATCAACGGCTTCGGACGCATCGGACGCAACGTGCTGCGCTCCGCGGTGCAGAACTTCAGCGACATCGAAGTCGTCGGCATCAACGACCTGCTCGAGCCCGAGTACCTGGCCTACATGCTGCAGTACGACAGCGTGCACGGGCGCTTCAAGGGCGAGATCACGGTGGAGGGCAACACGCTTGTCGTCAACGGCAGGAAGATCCGCCTGACGCAGGAGCGCGACCCCGCCAACCTGAAGTGGAACGAAGTCGGCGCGCAGGTCGTGATCGAGTCGACCGGCCTGTTCCTGGACAAGGCCGGTGCCCAGAAGCACATCCAGGCCGGCGCGAAGAAGGTGATCCTGTCCGCCCCGTCCAAGGACGACACGCCGATGTTCGTGTTCGGCGTGAACCACCAGACGTACAAGGGCGAGGCGATCATCTCCAACGCCTCCTGCACCACCAACTGCCTGGCGCCCCTGGCCAAGGTGCTGAACGACAAGTGGGGCATCAAGCGCGGCCTGATGACGACGGTGCATGCGGCGACCGCGACGCAGAAGACCGTCGACGGCCCGAGCAACAAGGACTGGCGCGGGGGTCGCGGCATCTTGGAGAACATCATCCCCTCCAGCACCGGCGCGGCGAAGGCCGTGGGCGTGGTGATTCCCGAGCTGAACAAGAAGCTGACCGGCATGTCGTTCCGCGTGCCGACCTCGGACGTGTCGGTGGTCGACCTGACGGTGGAACTGGAAAAGCCGGCGACCTACGCCGAGATCTGCGCCGAGATGAAGGCGCAGAGCGAAGGC
>JAQGNJ010000230.1 GCA_028291885.1 Ramlibacter sp.
GGGCCGGCGGGCCGACGCCCACCTGTCGTTCCTCTTGTTCTGCGCGTCCCTCACCGCGGCGGCGGCGCGGTTGTTCAGGTCCGCTGCCGCGGCGGCCGGGGCCGGCGGAGCGGCCTGCACCTCGGGCACGTCATGGTTGTGGCCCTTGACGAGCTTCCTGTCGCGCTTTTGTTCTTCCTTCGTCAGTGGCCTGTCCTGCTTGTAGCCCCGGCTGTTTCCCCGGTCCTGGTTGTCGCCCTGGCCCGCGGCTGCGAGCCCGGCGACGGAAACGGTGAGCGCGAGACTCACGGTGCGGAAAAAGTGTTTCATCGTTGCTCCCGGTCTGGTTGGTGTTCGTTCGTGTCAACCTCGTCGCCGGCCTTACACGGTGTCGCCGTGTGTGCATTCCTGCTTGCCAGGTACCAAAGTGTGTTCACGGGCTAAAGGTAGTTTCCAGACGTAAGGCCCCGGCTAGTCCTCATTCGCCACTGGATGTCGGCCATCCCTTACATGGTCCGGCGCACGCACCAGTGCTTGCGCCGTGCAACGATGTTTCGCCGCACGGGCCTGTGCGGCGATGTCTTACAAGCGTTCGGGATGAATGCCTTCGGGGCGCAAATGCATTCGTGCGTGGAGCTGCGCCAGCGCGCGGCGGCCCTCGCGATGCAGCTCCCGGGTCAGTGCGCGTCCTGGGCCGACCGCTGCAACTGCTGCAATTCCTCCAGCAGCCGCTGGGTGAAGACGCCGACCACGCCGGCGCTGGTCTGCCGCGTCGGCACCAGCAGCGAGAGCGTCGGCACCGCCATGCGCCGGTGCGTCAGCGGGATGTGCACCAGGGCGCCGCTGCGAACATCGGCTTCGACCTCGAGCCGGGTGAGGAAGGTGATGCCCAGGCCGGCGCGCGCGAAGGCCCGCAGCACGCCGGAGCGGCCGCCGCGCGCGACCACGTTGTAGTCGGCCAGGCCGCCGGGGAACAGCGAGTGCGTGACGGTCTGGTCGATCCACTCTTCGTCGGGAACGATCAGCGGATAGGCCGCGCAGTCGACCAGGGTCAGCTGCCTGCGCTGCGCCAGCGGATGCCCGGGCGACATCACCGCGCCGAAGCGCGGCTGCACGCTGTGGACGATGCGCAGCCGCGGCCCCGGCCGCACGTTGAAGCCCAGGCCCACGTCCGCCTCGCCATTGAGCAGCGCGCTCGTCACGCGCGGCGTGTCGCCGGTGAAGACGCTGAACGTCACGCGCGGGAAGCGCTCGCGCAACGCCGCCATCGCCGCGGGCAGGAGCAGGTCGGTCGTCAGCTCCGGCGCGACGACGCGGATCACGCCGGTCGCGCCGCCGCGCAGGCTTTGCAGCTGCAGCCGCAGCGAGGACGACTCGCCTTCCCAGCGCCGGATCTGGCCCAGCAGGATCTCGCCGGCCGCGGTCGGCCGCACGCCGCGCGGCAGGCGGTCGAACAGGGCGACGCCGAGTTCCTCTTCCAGCCGCAGCAGCTGGCGGTTGACGGCCGAGGCCGACAGATGCAGGCGTTCGGCGGCCTTGCGGATCGAGCCGTCGCGGGCGACCTGGTCGACGTAGCGCAGCGCGGTGCGGAGCATGGTTCCTCGAGCGTTGCTTAAAACAGAGCATTGTGTGCGGAAATCGCTTCTTGTGGCGCAACGCTCCGCCGGTAAAATCCGTGGCTTTGCACCACCTGGAGAACGCAGAGATGAACACCAGCAGACGGACCGCCTTGAAGACTTTGGGAATGGCGAGTGCTTCGCTGTCGCTGGCGGGTGGATCCTTCCTCCAGGCCGCGCACGCGCAGACGCTGTCGCCCGCGACCGTCGCCCTGTCGTGGCTGCCGAACGTGGAATACGCCGGCCTGTGGATCGCGGCCGATCGTGGCTACTTCCGCGAAGAAGGGCTGGACATGCGCTTCCTCTCCGGCGGCCCGAACGCGCCGCTGGCGCCGGTGAGCGTCGCGGCCGGCCGCGCGGAATTCGGCTACGCCACCTGGCTGCCGTTCCTCGACGCCGTGCAGAAGGGCAACGATTTCGTTGCGCTCGGGGCGACCTTCCCGGTCTCGCCGGTCGGCATCCTGTCGCTGCCGTCCAAGCCGATCCGCACGGCCAGGGACATCAACGGCTCCCGGCTGCTGGTGGCCGGTCCGAACGAGCGCGCCGCCATCGAGGCCACTCTCAAGCTGAACAAGCTGCCCGTGGGCTACACGCCCGTGCCCGCAGGCTTTTCGCCCGACGCGCTGCTGGAAAAGGCCGGCGACGGCTATGTCGGTTATGCGACCAACCAGGTCATCACCTTCGAGAAGAACGGCCTGGTCCGCGACAAGGACTTCTTCTTCACCTCGCTGGACTCGCTGGGCTTCAAGGCGGCGGCCGCACTGCTGTTCACCACGCGCAAGAACCTGGAACAGAACCGCCCGCGCGTGGTCTCGTTTGTGCGCGCGCTGATGCGCGGCTGGCAGGACAACGAGCGCGACACGCTGGCCGGCGCCCGCCTGGCGACCGAGAAATACGGACGCGACCTCGGGCTGGACCTGCGCCAGCAGACGGCCCAGGCCCTGGCCCAGAACAAGCTGCTGCGCGACCCGTCCGCGCCCAACCTGCCCTTGATGGCGCTGAGCGAAAAGACGGTTGCCGGCGGCATGTACGCCACGGCCGCCGCCGCCGGCCGCACCAACCTGCCCGAGCCGAAGCGCCTGTTCGACTTCGAGATCGTGCGCGAAGCGGCCCGGCGCAAGTGACGGCGCCCGCTCCCGCTTCCGCTCCCGCGCCGGCCGCGCCGCGCCAGGTCGACATCCTGGTGCAGGGTTGCGCCGTCGTCACGATGGACGACGCCGGCACGGTGCTGACCGACGGCGCCATCGCGATCGCCGACGGCAAGATCGTCTGGGTCGGCGATGCCTCGCAGGCGCGCGGCCGCTTCCAGGGCGCAACGACGATCGACGGCAGCGGCCGCATCGCGATGCCCGGGCTGATCGACGGCCACGTCCACACGGGGCAGCAGCTGCTGCGCGGCAAGCTCGCCAGCCTGGCGCGCCGCCGGCCGCTGAAGATCCCGATCTGGAAGAACTACTACATCCCGTTCGAGGGGATGCTGGAGCCGCAGGACGTGTATCTCTCGGGCATGGTGGCCTACACCAACATGCTGCAGGTCGGCACGACCTGCTTCGCCGAAGCGGGCGGCCCCCATCCGGACGAAATGGGGCGCGCGGCGCTGGAAGTGGGCGTGCGCGGCTTCGTCGCGCTGTCCACGGTGGACCAGAGCCGCGGGAGTGGCGCGGCCGTGCCGGACTCCATGCTGATGACGACCGACCAGGCGCTGGAGCGCAACGTGTCCCTGGTCCGGCGCTGGCGCGACAAGGGCCGGGTGCAGGCCTGGCTGGCGCTGCGCCAGATCATCGTCTGCTCGCCGGAGCTCATTCGCGACATGGCCGCTGCCGCGAAGGATCTGGACGTCAAGATCCACACCCACCTGGCCGAGGGCAGCTACGAGGTCGATTACGCGCTGGAGCATTTCGGCAAGCGCTCGGCCGAATGGCTGGCCGACATGGGCGTACTGGACCGGCACCTGCACTGCGCCCACTCGGTGATGCTGTCGCCCGAGGAGATGGACCTGTACGTTCGCTACAAGCCGTCGGCCTGCCACTGCGCGTTCAACAACTACGCCATCGGCGCGCCGCCGCTGCAGGAGATGTGGCGGCGCGGCGTCGACATCGGCCTGGGCACGGACGGCGCCGCGGCCTGGAGCTCGCTGGACATCTTCCAGGTGGCGCATGCGGCCAAGGTCGGCCAGCAGGCGCTGTGGGGCACGCCGAACCACATCCGCACGGCGCTTTCGAGCGACGAGCTGCTGAAGATCGCGACCCGCGGCGGCGCCCGCGCGCTCGGCATCGATGACGAGATCGGCAGCCTGGAGGCGGGCAAGCGCGCCGACCTGCTGCTGGTCGACACCCGCGACATGGACCAGTACCCGGCGCAGGATCCGCTGTTCGTCGCCTCCAGCCTGGTGGTCGGCCGCGACGTGCGCGACGTGATCGTCGACGGCAGGCTGGTGATGCGCGATCGCGAGATCCTCACCGTGGACATGGAGCGGCTGCACGCCACGCTGGCCAAGCGGTTGCCCGAGCTGATGGCGCGCTTCGACGCGATGGTGGCGTGATGGACGACGCACTGAACGCAACGATGCAAGCGGCGATCGAGCTTCGGCACGCCGGCAAGACCTTTTCCACCGGCCGGGGCCGGTCGCTGGTCGCGCTGCAGGACATGTCGCTGCGCGTTGCGCCCGGCGAGTTCGTGGCGATCCTGGGGCCGAGCGGCTGCGGCAAGAGCACGGTGCTGCGGCTGGTCGCCGCGCTCGACAAGCCCGACACCGGCAGCGTCGCGATCAACGGCGAAGCGCCCGCGGCCTTGTCGGCCGCCCACCGGCTCGGCGTCGCTTTCCAGGACCATGCGCTGCTGCCCTGGCTCGACGTCGAATCGAACATCGCGCTGCCGTTCCAGCTCGCGGGCAGGCCGGTCGACGCAGCGCGGGTCAATGGCCTGATCACGCTGGTTGGCCTGAAGGGTTTCGAGAAGTCGCGGCCCAGGCAGCTGTCCGGCGGCATGCGCCAGCGCGCCGCGATCGCGCGGGCGCTCGTGCTCTCGCCCGAGGTGCTGCTGCTCGACGAACCCTTCGGCGCACTCGACGCGGTCACGCGCCGGCAGATGA
>JAQGNJ010000260.1 GCA_028291885.1 Ramlibacter sp.
GGGCTCTTTTCGCCGCCGCCTTCGTACAGCTTGGCGGCGTAGCTCAGGCACTGGCGGTACTGCGCGTCGCCGGCCGGCACCTTGTTGTATTCGTCGGCCGCGAGGACCGTTCCGCTGGCGGCCAGGAGCAGGACGGTGAGAGTGGAGGCAAGAAACTTCTTCATTGTTGGAATCCGGTTGGAAAATGGAAACCCTCGCGGGCCGCGGTACAAACAAAAGTCCGCAGATCCGAATGTAATTACATGTATCCAAACCGTCCAGAACTACCACCTTCAACCGCGTTTCCGAGTGAAATGCGGCCAGAACGGCGCATGTAACCAACAGCCGTTGGTCGCAAGACCGCAGCCAGCGACCGAGCAGGATGAGCGATTCTTGTTGTGCGGCGTCAGGCATGGCGCCGATGTTCGCCGCAAGCGCCGGCTGCGTTTGCAGGCGGCTGCCTCATCCTTGCCGGCCAGTGGCCGGTCGAGCTGAAACCTGCCCGGAAACGGTTCCCACGGCTCAATGCCCGGCCATGGCGGGCGCATAATCGACGCTGTTCACTGGCCAGTCCGTTGCCAACGGCTCCCGAACAGAAGGACGCTCGTGAATACACAAGGCCTGACCGCCATCCTGGAGAACCAGGAATCCTCCATCCTCGGCAGCTGGGTCGACTCCCAGCTCGCCCTCAGCGGCCGCCGCAACCTCGATCCCAACGAAGTCCAGGAGCAGTCGCGCTCCTTCCTGTCGGGCCTGTCGATGGCAGTCAAGCACGGCTATGACGACGAGCTGAGCGGACCGCACTGGGACGACGTGCGCGCGCTGCTGTCCAACCTGTCGAAGAACCGCGCCATCGCCGGCTTTTCCTCCTCCGAAACCGCCACCTTCGTCTTCTCGCTCAAGCAGCCGCTGTTCGCCGCGTTGCGCACGGCGTACGAAGAAGACCCCAAGGCCCTGACCGAGTCGATGTGGGGTGTCTCCACCATGCTCGACAAGCTGGGACTGGTCACGATCGAGGCTTACCAGCTGGGACGCGAGCAGGTGATCGAGCGCCAGCAGCAGGAATTGCTGGACCTGTCGACGCCGGTGATCAAGCTGTGGGAAGGCATTGTCGCCGTGCCGCTGATCGGCACGCTGGACAGCGAACGCACCCAGGTGGTGATGGAAAGCCTGCTGGAGGCGATCGTCGAGAACGAGGCGGTCGTCGCCATCATCGACATCACCGGCGTGCCGACCGTCGACACCCTGGTGGCGCAGCATTTGCTCAAGACCGTCGCCGCCGCGCGGCTGATGGGCGCCGAATGCATCATCAGCGGCATCCGCCCGCAGATCGCGCAGACCATCGTGCACCTGGGCGTGGAACTGGGCGACGTCACGACCAAGTCCAACCTGGCCGATGCGCTGCGGGTGGCGCTGAAAAAGAGCAACCTCGCGATCGTCAAGCTGCAGCCCGCGACGCTTGCAGGCGGCTGACCTTGGAACAGATCCCGATCCTCCAGCTGGGCCAGTTCCTGCTGGTCACGATCCAGGTGGAGCTGCACGACGAGCTGGCCATGACGTTGCAGGACGACCTGACCAACAAGCTGGCCAGGACCGGCGCCAGGGGTGTGCTGATCGACATCTCGGCGCTGGAAATCGTCGACTCCTTCATCGGCCGCGCGCTGGCCCAGATCGCCGGCATTTCGCGCGTGATGGATGCCACCACGGTCCTGACCGGCATGCGGCCCGCGGTCGCCATCACGCTGGTGGAGCTGGGGGTGACACTGGCGGGAATCAAGACGGCACTGAACGTCGACAAGGGAATGCGGCTGCTGCGCGAGTCACTGGACGAGCCAGGAGAAGCTCCATCGCCGACCTGAAATCGGCCACCGCGCCGATTCGCACGCTGGAACACTTGCACGCGGCCCGCCGGCTGGTGCTCGAATGGGCGACGCGGCTGGAGTTCAGCGCGCTGGAGCGGACCAAGCTGGTCACCGCGGCCAGCGAACTCGGCCGCAACACACTGGTCCACGGCAAAGGCGGCAGCATGACGATGTCCGAACTCATGCGGGAGTCGCGGGTGGGCCTGCAATTGGTGTTCGAGGACAGCGGCCCGGGCATCGCCGACATCGAGCAGGCGCTCACCGACGGCTACAGTTCCGGCAAGAGCCTGGGCCTGGGCCTGGGGGGCGCCCGGCGCCTGGTCAACGAATTCGAAATCGCGTCGACGCCCGGCGAGGGCACGCGCGTGACGGTGCGGCAATGGAAACGACGATAGAGGTCAACGAAGCCAGCCAGGTGGCCGAAGTGCGACGCATTGCGGCCGAGCTGGCGCGCGCGGAAAACATGACCGCTGCCGAGTGCGGCAAGCTGGCCCTGGTCGCCACCGAGGCATCGACCAACCTGGTGAAGTACGGCAAGGCCGGCTCGGTCACGCTGACGCGCTATGCCGAGGGCGGCCAGCACGGCGTCCAGCTGATCGCGGTGGACAGCGGTCCCGGTTTCGCCGATTTCGTCGCCGCCACCCGCGACGGCCATTCCACCGCGGGCAGCCTGGGCATCGGGCTGGGCGTGATCATGCGCTCGTCCACCTTCTTCGACGTCTACAGCGTGCCCGGCGAGGGCACGGCGATGGTGGCGCGGGTCGCCCACGCCGCCCCGCGCAAACCTGTCACGACGATCCCGCCGTTCGAGGTCGCGGTACGTTCGATCCCCAAGAAGGGCCAGGTCGAATGCGGCGACGCCTGGAGCGTGCGCGACTTCGGCACGCGCCAGTTGATCTGCATCGTCGACGGCCTGGGCCACGGCCCGCTGGCGGCGCAGGCATCGGCCCGCGCGATCGCGGTGTTCGAGGCCGCCCGAGCGGACGCCACGCCGGCCGCGATCATGACGCAGGCCCACGAGCAGCTCAAGGACACCCGGGGCGCCGTGATGGCGATCCTGGCGCTGGATCCGCAAGCCGGCACCGCCGACTACTGCGGCATCGGCAACATCGCCGCCGCCATCCACCTGGGCAACGAATCGAAGCACCTGCTGTCGGTCGAAGGGACCGTCGGCTACCGAATGCGGGCCACCCGCACCCATACCGCGCCGTGGGAATCCACCGCGGTGGCTGTCCTCTACACCGACGGGCTGTCGGGCCGCTGGGGCCCGGCAAAATACCCGGGATTGCTGTCGCGCCACCCCAGCCTCATCGCGTCGGTCTTGTTTCGTGACCACGCCCGCGATACGGATGACGCTACCATCGTGGTCGCCAGGAGAAGCTGATGCGCCATCGTCTCGTTTCAGTCAAGATCGGCAGCCACAGCCTGACGGTGGTGCGCGAGCGGACGCGCCAGGTCGGCGAGCTGTTCGGCCTGGAAACCCTGCAGCGCACCCGGCTGGTCACCGCCGTTTCCGAGATCGCCCGCAACACGGCGCAGTACGCCGGCGAGGGCACCCTCACCTTCCTGTTCGACACCCAGTCGCTGCACTGCGGCGGCCAGTCGCTGGTGGCGGAAATCGTCGACAAGGGCCCGGGCATCCCCAACCTGCAACTGGTGTCCCAGGGCATGCAGCAGGACCAGGCCCTCAGCGGCGTGACCGGCATCGTCGGCGCCCGCCGGCTGGTCGACCACATGGCGCTGCGCACCCCGGAAGGCGGCGGCACCATCGTGACGATCGAGATGGCGCTGCCGCGCTCGCTCAAGATGCTCACCGTGCAGGAGATCACCAGCCGGATCGACGAGCTGGTCAGCCGCAAGCCCCGCAGCGCGATGGAGGAACTGGAGCAGCAGAACCGCGAGATGCTGCATGCGCTGGAGGAAACGCGGCGCAAGCACCTGGTGCTGCAGCAGGCCGACCTGCGCAAGAACGAGTTCCTCGCCATCCTGGCGCACGAACTGCGCAACCCGCTGGCTACGCTGAACATGACCCTCGCCATCCTGCGGCGCAAGGCCAACATCACGCCCGAGGAGCTGGTCCAGCGCAGCGAAGTGATGACGCGCCAGATCGTGCACCTGGTGCGGCTGGTCGACGACCTCACCGACGTCACCCGGGTCGACAAGGGCAAGGTCGAACTGCAGGAGGCGCCGGTGGAACTCAATTCGCTGGTGAAGGACGCGCTGGAAATGACCGCCGCCGCGATCGACGCCCGCCAGCACGCCGTGGCCTTCCATCCCAGCCAGGAGGACCTGTGGGTGCACGGCGACGCCTCGCGGCTGCTGCAGGTGATCGGCAACGTGCTCCACAACGCCGCGAAGTACACGCCGGACCACGGACGCATCGAAGTCAGGCTGCGCACGATCGGCACCAAGGCGCTGATCGAGATCAAGGACAACGGCGCCGGCATCGACGCCGAGATGCTGCCGCAGGTGTTCGGTATGTTCGTTCAGGCGCGCACCCGGTCGACCGACGAACAGGCGGGCCTGGGGGTCGGCCTGACGCTGGCTGACCGGCTGGTGCGCGATCACGGCGGCACGATCGCGGTGACCAGCGAAGGGCTGGGCCGCGGCAGCGAATTCACCATCACCCTGCCCATGCTGCGCCAGGCCAACCAGGCCAGCCAGGCCAGCGCCTGAACGCCGGGCGCCGGCGGCGCGGCTCCAAATCGCGTCCGGCGCTGCCGTCAGCGGCAGCGTGACGCTGACCCGGCCTCCCCCGGCCCAGGCCCTCGCTCCTGGCGGCAGTCGCCGCATCCAGGGGAATGGCGCCTGAGGAGGCGCAAGCTCTACCGGGCATGGAGCTTGCCGAGTTGCAGTGCGGACATCCGTCCGTCTCAATGCAAACCAAAGGAAAAGCAATGACACAAGCAACGATCCTGCGCCCCGCAACCCTGATTGCCGTGACCCTTGCCGCCGTGCTCGCGGCCGGCTGCGCCAGCGACATGTCCGGCAGAAGCTCGGGCTCCATGGGCTCCTCGTCCGGCTCGACGGGCTCCTCGATGGGCTCCAGCAGCGGCGGCGGCACCGGCACCACGAGCGGCAGCAGCGCCACGACGGGCGGGACGGGCAGCCGCAGCTCCAGCACGACGGGCACCGGCGGCCAGGGCACGAGCAACAACAGCGGCGGCACGGGCGGCGGCACCGGCGCCAGCGGCGGGTCGAACCGCTAACTGCGGCAAGCCATGCCGGCTTGAGCCGGCGTGCGAGCAGCGGCTCGCGGTCGTGAACCCAAGGGCTGGCGCTTCGGCCAGCCCGATTTTCGCCTGGCGATGCCCGGCTACTCCACCGTCACCTTGGCGTCGCGGATCACCTTCTGCCAGCGGCTGGTCTCGCCGCGGATGAAGCGGGCGGCCTGCTCCGGCGGGCTGCCGACCGGCGAGAGGCCCAGATCGGCGAATCGCTGTTGCACGTCGGCCTGGCCGATCGCGGCGGCCAGCGATGCATTCAGCGCCTTCACGACATCCGGCGGCGTGCCCGGCGGCGCGACGACGGCGTACCAGGTCACGGCCTGCATCTGCGGCAAACCGATCTCGGCGAAGGTCGGAACATTCGGCAGCGACGCGGCGCGCTTGGAATCCGCGACGGCCAGGATCTGCACCTTGCCTGCCTTGTGCAAGGCCATGGTCGCACTCAGGTTGGTGAAGAACACGTCCACCTGGCCCGCGGCGAGATCCGCCATCGCCGGCGTGTCGCCGCGGTACGGAACGTGGATCATGTCGGCCCCGGTCACGGTCTCGAACAGCTTGGCCGTGAGGTGCGACGTCGTGCCGTTGCCTTGCGACGCGTAGCCGAGCTTGCCGGGGTTGGCCTTGACGTGGGCGAGGAATTCCTTGGCCGTCTTCACCGGCACTTTGGGTCCGGCGACCAGCGCGTTCGGCACCTCGGCGATCACCGTCACCGGCACCCACTTGTCCGGGTCGAAGGCGAGCTTGGGATACAGGCTCTGGTTGACCGAGATCGGCCCCGGCGACGACAGCAGCAGCGTGTGCCCGTCCGCATCGGACTTGAAGACCGCGTCGGCGCCGATGTTGCCGCCTGCGCCGGTGCGGTTCTCCACGAGCGCGCCTTGCGGGAAGCGGGTGCGCATCTTCTCGGCCAGAACGCGGGCCAGCACGTCCGCCGTGCCGCCGGCCGCGAACGGCACGATGATCCGCAGCGGCTTGGTGCCCAGGTCCGCCGCGCCTGCGCCGACGCATGCCAGCGACAAGGTTGTCGCGACGAGCGCGAGGCGGCGGTTGATCGATCCAGGTTTCACAGTTTCTCCTTCTTGAAGCCGATATTGGCGAGTGACAGGGCCCCGAGGTTATACGACTCGCGCACGGCCACCGCGAACTCCTCGGTGCCGGCCCACTTCGGTTCACCAGCTCCCGCATCGACACGCCGATCACGAGCGGCCGCGGCACCCCGGGGCGGGGCTAAGCCGACAATGCACCCATGAGAAAACAAGGCACCGTCGTCCGCTTCGATGCCGACCGCGGCTTCGGCTTCATCCGCAGCCCGCAAACGGGCGCGGACGTCTTCTTCCACGTCAGGGACTACCGCTCGCTGGATTTCCCCGCTCCGGGGCCCGGGATGCCGGTGGCGTTCGACGAGATCCACATGGGCGGAAAGGGGCCGCGAGGTGTTGCCGTCCGGCCGGCCGCCGAGGACGCAGCGCCGCCACCGGGCGCCCCGACCCGGCGCGAGCGGCGTGCCCCGCCGCCGCGCAAGCGGCTTGCCGCCCGCCACCGCGCACCGCATGCGCCCTCCTCCGGCGCCTGGTTCATGCTGCCGCTGATGCTCGCGTATGTCGCGGCGCTGGCGTGGGGCGTGTGGACGCAGAAGTTGCCGCTCTGGCTGGCCGCCGCTCTCGTCCCGTTGAACGTGGCGACCTTCATGGCTTACTGGCACGACAAGTACCGCGCCCAGCAGGACCAGTGGCGCATCGCGGAGTCCACGCTCCACTTCTGGAGCTTCGCCGGCGGCTGGCCGGGCGCCTGGTTCGCGCAGCGGCTGCTGCGGCACAAGACGCGCAAGGCAGCGTTCCAGGGGACTTACTGGTTCAGTGTCGTCGCGCACTGTGCGGCGCTGGGCGCATGGCTCTGGCTGACGCGCAACGGCGTGCCGGGACGGCTTTTCGATTTCTGATTTTCAGAAGTCCAGGCCCAGCCACTCCTGGACCTGCCGGTGCAGGTCGCCTTCGAAGTCGGCCGGCGTGCCATCGGCCGTGATCCTGCCCAGGCTCAGCACGCAGATGCGGTCCGACATGCGCACCACGCGGCGCACGTTGTGGTCGATCAGCAGGATGCCCATCGCGGCCTGCGCGAACTTCTCGATCCAGACGAACACTTCTTCCGACACCTTGGGCGACAGGCCGATGCTGGGCTCGTCGATCAGGCACAGCCTGGGCTGCTGCAGCCAGGCCTTGGCGAATTCGACCTGCTTTTGCTGCCCTCCGGAAAGGCTTCCCGCCGGCTGCGAACGCTTCTCGTGCAGCGCGGGAAAAAGCTCGAACACCTCCTGCAGCCGCGTGCGCGTCTTGTCGGCGAACTGCTTCGGCCGCCCGAGCAGGGGCAAGGTCAGGTTGTCCTGCACCGACAGGTAGGGAAACAGGCTGGACTCCTGCGGGATGCAGCAGATGCCCAGGTCGATCAGGCGGTGCGGCGCGATGCCGCAGATGTCCTTGCCCTCGTACGCGATGGTGCCCGTCTTAGGCGGCAGGAAGCCGCAGATGGTCTTGATGATGGTGGACTTGCCCGCGCCGTTCAGCCCGATCAGGCCCGTGATCCGGCCCGCCTCCACCCGCAGGTCGATGTCGCGCAGCACGTCGATGTCCTGGGCGTAGCCGGCCGTGACGCCGCGCAGCTCCAGCAGGGTCGGTGCGCCGCTCACTTCAATGCACCTCCAGGCCAGGCGCGCCGCCCTGGCCATGGGCGTCGCTGTTGCCCAGGTAGGCTTCGATCACGTCGTGGTTCTGCAGCACGGCGCGGACGTCGCCGGCGGCGATCACACGGCCGGCGTTCATGCACACGGCGCTCTGGCACAGGTCGACGACGATCGGCATGTCGTGGCTCACGAGCAGGAAGGTGTAGCCCTGCGCATTGCGCTTGCGGATGAATCCCGCCATCACCTCGCGCATCACGGGATGGACGGCCGCAAAGGGTTCGTCCAGCATCGCGACCAGCGGCGGCTCGATGAAGCACATGCCGAACTCCAGCAGCTTGCGCTGGCCGCCCGAGAGCTGGCCGGCATCGAGATACTGCACCGGCCCGAGCGTCAGTTCCTCGACCAGCGCATCGGCCCGCGTGGTCGACTCCGCTTCCGACAGGCCGCGCGCCATGCCCGCCGTCAGCAGGTTGTCGAATGCCGACATGCGGGTGAAGACCCGCGTCATCTGGAACATGCGCAGCACGCCGCGCTGCGCCAGCCGGGCGGGCGCCATGCCGGTGATGTCCTGGTCGCGCATCCGCACCCGGCCGGCGTCGGGCGGCAGGAATCCCGACAGCAGGTTCAGCACCGTCGTCTTGCCGGAGCCGTTCGGCCCGATCAGGCCGAGGATCTCGCCCTGCCTGACCTCGAAGCTCACGTTGTCGACAGCCGCGACGCCGCCGAAATGCTTGAACAGGCCTTCGATCGTCAACAGGCTCATGGCTTGCGCCCCCGCAGCCGCGCCGAGACCAGGCCCCAGAGGCCGCCGGGGATGTAGCGCGCGAAGACGATCACCAGCACGGCGAAGACGATCATCTGGATGCCGCCGAAAGCGCGCAGCCATTCCGAGCTCAGGTAGACCAGCAGGCCGCCGAGGATGGCGCCGCTCAGCGACCCCATGCCGCCGATCACGACCATCGACAGGATCAGGCCGGTCTGCTGCAGCAGGCCCAGCTCCGGGCTGACCAGCTGGCTGAAGGTGCCGTACAGCGAGCCCGCCAGGCCGCAGATGGCGCAGGAGACACAGAAGGCGATCATCTTGATCCGCACCACGTCGATGCCGCGGCTTTCGGCGCCGACGGGATCGTCGCGCACGGCCATCATGAAGCGGCCCAGCCTGCCCTTGAGCATCCAGTAGATGACGCCCAGCACCACGAGCAGCGTCGCCAGGAAGATGTAGTAGTAGCCGATGCGGCTGTCGGTCAGCGTCGCCACGTGCATGCCCTGGTCGCCGCGCGTGAACTCGTGCGAATTGCCGATCGCCACCCGTGCGATCTCGGCGAACGCCAGCGTCGTCAGCGACAGGTACGGCCCGGTCAGGTTGAGCACCAGCTTGCCCAGGATCAGCCCGGCCAGCGCCGTGACGACGATGGCCGCCGGAATGCCGATGGCCAGCGGAACCTTCCAGTAGTGATCGAGCAGGGCCGTGGTGTAGGCGCCGATCATCGCGAACGCCGCCGGCGCCAGCGAGAACTGGCCGGTGTAGCCGGCCAGCAGGTTCCAGGCGAGCGCGAGGATGGCGAAATACACGCTGACCAGGATGATGCCCAGCGGATAGGCGCCCGTGACTCCGAGCGGAAGCAGGCCGATCACGGCGACGATCACGAGCGCCGCCCGCATGTCGAAACGCAGCCGCTGCTGCCAGAGATTGCCGGTCGGCTTCATACCTGCCGGCCCTTCTCGCCGAACAGGCCCTGCGGCCGCAAGAGCAGCACCAGCACCAGGATGATCAGCCCGAAGGCATCGCGGTAGTCGTACGAGAGATAGACCGAGAAGAAGGCCTCGCTGACGCCGAGGATCAGCGCGGCGAGCATGGCGCCCCAGATCGAGCCCATGCCGCCCAGCACCACGATCACATAGGACTTGACCGCCGGAAAGGCGCCGATGTCGGGCGAGGGATTGACCAGCGGCGCCAGCAGCGCGCCCGAGAGCGCCGCCAGCACGCCGGAGATCACGAAGATCAGGCTGGTGGTGCGCGTCGCGTCGATGCCGGCCAGCGAGGCGCCCAGCCGGTTCTGCGCCACGGCCTGGATCTGCTTGCCCCAGACCGAACGCTTGATGAACAGGGCCAGGCCCACCATCAACAGGATCGACACGACCGCGGCGATGGCCTTCTGCCCGGTCAGCATGATGGGACCGAAGGCGAAGCGGCTGACGTCGATCAGCGCCGGGCCGCGGAAGGAATACGGTCCGACGATCTTGTCGACCAGGTTGACCAGCAGCAGCGACAAGCCGAAGGTGACGACCACCGCGTATTCGTCCTTCATGAAGCCCCAGCTGGCGTAGCCCTGGTAGAGCGGGCGCATCAGCAAACGCTCGACCAGCCAGCCCAGCACCGCGCCGGACAAAGCCGCGCAAGGCAGGGCGACCCAGGGCGAGACGCCGACCTTGAGCGCCACCAGGACGTAGGTGTAGGCGCCGATCATGAAGAACTCGCCGTGGGCGAAATTGACGATCTTCAGGACGCCGAAGATCATCGCCAGGCCCACGGCCATCAGCGCGTAGAAGCAGCCGTAGATCAGGCCGTTCGCCAACAGGTCGAAAGCAAGCATGCGGGTGGGTGACTGCTCGAGAAAAATCCGGCATCACAAGCGTTGCGATGCCGGATTCGTGATCCGGACTCCGGGGAGCCGGTCCTTATTTCGCCGGACGGATGATCTTGGCCGGGTCGAACTTCTGGCCCGGGCCCTGGATCATGAGCGTCTGGCCCACGGGCTGCCTCTCGGCCGTCATCTCGTAGTTGACGAACGGGATCTCCAGCCACTGCTGGAAGCTGTAGCCGGGCTTGTTGGAGAACTCGGAGACGCCGCGGATGCTGTCGAACTTCATCGTCTGCATCGCCTTGATCAGCTTGTCGGACTCCGTGCTCTTGGCCGTTTCGATGCCCTGGATGACGAGCTGCAAGGAGTCCGCGGCCTGCAGCACCAGCCGGTTCACGTCGCTGCCGGTGCGCTTCTTGTATTCGGCCGCGATGTCCGTCGCCATCCTGGTCTGCTTCATCTGCGGGTGGTAGAGCGCGAAGGACAGCATGTACTTGCCGCCCTCCTTCACGTTCTGCCAGAAGTCCGGATAGTCGGCCAGGCCGCTGCCGTCGTAGAGGATGGTCTTGGGGCTGGGCGCCACGCCCTGCTCGTAGACCTGGTTCATCACCAGGTAGGCGGCCGGCGGCAGCATCGACAGCACGATCACGTCCGGCGGATTGGCGCGCAGCGGCAACACCGCGGCCGTGAAGTCCTTGCTGGTGCGGTCCAGCGTCTCGTACTTGTAGTCGATGCCCGGCGCCTGTGCCTTGAGCAGCTCGCCGGTCAGCTTGGCCTGGCCGATGCCGTAGTCGGTGTTCTCGGCGAAGGCCACGACCCGTTTGGCTTTCATCGCGATCAGCGTCGTCGCCATCGACGAGGAAACCAGCGTGTTGTAGGGCGAGGTGTTGAACACCTCCGGATAACCGCGCTTGCGCACGTCGTCCGACCAGCAATTGGTGTTGACGTACGGCACCTTGTAGCGGTGGGCGACCTCGATCTCGGCCAGGCAGACCGAGCTCTGGTGCCCGCCGGCCAGCGCCACGACCTTGTCGCTGGAGATCAGCTTCTCGGTGGCGGCACGGCCTTTCTCCGGGATGCCCTGGTTGTCCTCGTACAGCAGCTTGATCTGCCGGCCCAGCACCCCGCCCTTGGCGTTGACGATGTCCTTGAGGATCTCCATGCCGTCCTTGACCTGCGTGCCCTGCACGACGGAGCCGGGCGGCGACTGCGTCAGGCTCACGCCGATCAGGATCGGGTCGGCGGCAAGGGCCGGCGACACGAACAAGGCACAGCCCAGCACACCCATCAGGTCACGCAAGCCCCTGGACATCATCGAAATCTCCTTGAAGTGAAAAGAAGCGTCCCAACCACTCGCAGACGGCCGGCACACCGGGCGGTGCTGTCGAATCTAACCGGATTCGGATGCGGCTGAGCGGTCGAATCCCTGGGGGAAACCCCCAAGGCGAGATCCCTGCCGGTAGGCCAAGCCTGACGTCCATCCTCACGGCGCGCCGACACGCAAGCGGCCGCGCGCCGCCACATTGATGCGAGGTCGCCGCGGCGTGCGGCGGCCACCGGCCTCACGCAAGGAGCACGTATGGCATCGCGCAGTTCACCCTCCTCCCACTCGCCGCGCACCGCGATGGCGAAGCCCTCGGAACGCAGCCGCGCGGAGCTCCCCAGCGAGAGCCGGGCCCGCGGCCAGTCCGACACCGAGCCCGTCCGCGGCCCGGCCGAGAAGAAGCACAAGAACATGGCCGAAGTCCGGCAGACCGGCCGCCAGAGCGACCAGGGCGGCCGCCCCGGCGCGGGCAAAAGCCGCTCATCCAGCCGCCGCGGCGGCAGTTAGCGCGGAGCCGGCAGCCCGGCGCGGCTTCAATACTTCATCGCGGTGGCGAGCACCGCCATCGTGACGCGGGAGACGCAGACCAGCTTGCCGTCCGCGTTGCTGATCTTCACTTCCCACACATGGGAGCTGCGCCCCAGGTGCAGCGGCCGGGCCACGCCGTAGACCCAGCCGGAGGTCACGGCGCGGACATGGTTGGCGTTGATCTCCTGCCCCACGCAATGGAAGCGCTCCGGATCGACGACATAAGCGGCGCCCCACGAGGCCAGGGTCTCGGCAAAGGCGACGGAAATGCCGCCGTGCAGCACGCCGGCCGGCTGCGTGGTCCGCGCATCGACGGGCATCCGCCCGGTCAGGGAATCGGGCCCGGCCTCGAGGACCTCGATGCCGAGGTGGCCGTTGCCGCAGCCCAGCCCGCGCTCGTTCGCGTGCGCGACGGGGAAGCTCGTGTGCCAGATGCTTTTTTCAGGTGTCGGGTCGTTCATGGTCGGGACGTTCAGTGCGTTATTCAAGCGACTTCGAGCGACGCAGCCGGTGGCGTCCGCATCAGCGTATAGCCGCGCAGCGGCAGGCGCAGCGACATGGCGGCGGCGAGCAGCAGCAAGACGCCGGCGCTTCCGAAGGCGATCCAGTGGGTGCCGAAGGTCTCGTAGCCCCAGCCGCCCAGCCAGGAGCTGATCATCCCGCCGACCTGGTGGCCCAGGTAGGCGAAGCCATAGAGCACGCCCACCAGCCGCACGCCGTAGACGTCGGCCAGGATCGCCGACGAGAGCGCGATGCTGCCGGCCCAGACCAGCCCGCCGATGACGGCCGAGACGTAAAGCTCCGCGTGGGTGCCGACCATCACCAGGGCGAAGAAGCCGAGCCCGCGGACGGCGTAGATGACCGCGAGCAGCTTGCGGCGCGGCACCCGGTCCGCCAGCCGCCCCAGCACGATCGTGCCGAAGATCGCGACGAAGCCGATCAGGCCGATGCCCATGGCGCTGGAGAAGGCCGAGAAGCCGTGGTCCATCAGCATCGGCATGCCGTGGGTGCCGAGCAGGTTCATGCTGAAGCCGCAGGCGAACAGGCCCAGCACGATCTGGCGGAAAGGCGTGGTCCGCACCACCTCGCGAACCGTCAGGCTCTGGGGCGCGGGCGCGGTGCTCGCACGGGCCGCCGCGATCTCGTCGGGCTGCAGGTCCGTGTGTTCCGGCGCATCGTCGCGCATCACCAGCATCGCGACGGGAACCGCGAACGCCGCGAATGCCGCCGCGAACAACAGCAGCGTCGCACGCCAGCCGAGCGCCCCGATGCCCAGGGCCAGCACGGGGGTCATCACCGCCATGCCGGCCATCGAGCCGGTGGACAGGAAGAACAGCGCCATGCCGCGGCGGCGCGTGAACCAGTGGCTGATCACGGGGGTCAGCGCGACCGGTCCGGTGAACGCGAGTCCCACCGACATCAGCACACCGAACGCCAGCAGGAAAGCCAGCGGATGGCGCGCGTTCACCGTCCAGATCGTGGACGCGACGACGATGACAACGCCCAGCAGGATGACGGATCGTGTCCCGTGCCGGGCGACGAGGTAGCCGGCCAGCGGCATGGCCAGCCCGTAACACAACATGCCCACCGCGATGATGCTCGCCAGCAGGCTGCGGCTGAAGCCGAGGTCTGCCGCGATCGGCAGGAAGAACGGCCCGATGCCCAGCCGCATGCCCACCGAAAGCAGCGTCAGCGAGGCCGCCGCCCCGACGATGTTCCAGCCGAAATACCACTTGCCCGCGGGTGTCGCGCTCATGTCAGCTTCCAGCCGTCGGCGCGGTTGCGCCGGGGACGAGGACTTCCGTTTGATGTTTCGGCTTCTGCGCCATCGTTCGTGACCTTTCCTTGGGTTCCGAGATTAACTGCTCTGCCTGCGCCTTGCGCGGCAACTGGCCAGGAACAGTCGCAGTTCGCCTACACGACGCGGTTGCATTCACTGAGGCGGCTCGCGGCTGCTGGGCACTAGAGTGGTTCCCAGTCCCGCAGCTTGGAGTTTTTACATGGGTTCACGCGCATTCCGGCTCGCCAGTCGCACCAACCTGGCTCTGCTGATCGCCGCCGCGATCAGCGCCGGATGTTCGCCCACGGGAAGCGAGGTGAAGCAGGCTGAGACCGAGCCGGTCGCGCAAGCGCCGGCGGCCCCCTCGCCTGCCGACCAGAACGTCCAGGCCGCAGCCGCGCCGGCTGAGGCGCGCGCACCGGCCGTGCCGGAAAGCACCGTCGAGGTTGCGCCGCCGGCCGAGGAATCGGTGGCGCCCTTGTTCGACCGCGCGACTTCGTTCGGGCACCAAGCCGGCCTGCACAGGGTCAAGGACGACCTGCGCCTGAGCGCCAGCGCGGCCCTGGTGGTCGACCAGGACAGCGGCGAGGTGCTGTTGCGCCGCAACGAGACGGCCGTCCTGCCGGTCGCCTCGCTGACCAAGCTCATGACCGCTCTCGTCCTCACCGAGGCGAAATTGCCGATGGACGAGGTCATCACCGTCACGGACGACGACGTCGACGGCGAACGCCACAGCCGCTCGCGACTGCGTGTCGGCACCGCGCTCACCCGCAGCGAGGCGCTGCACATCGCACTGATGTCGAGCGAGAACCGGGCGGCCCACGCACTGGGCCGCACCTTTCCCGGCGGGATGGACGCCTTCGTCAAGGCCATGAACCGCAAGGCCGCTGCGCTCGGCATGAAGAACACCACCTATGTCGATCCCACCGGCCTGTCCAACCGCAACCAGTCGACCGCGCTGGACCTCGCCGCGCTCGCGGCGGCGGCATCGAAGAACGCGATGCTCGCCGAGTACACGACCGACCGCCAGCACCTGCTGCAGGTCGCGCGCGGCCGCGCGATCCAGTACAACAACTCCAACCGCCTGGTGAAGAATCCGCGCTGGGACATCGAGCTGCAGAAGACCGGCTACATCGTCGAGGCCGGCTGGTGCATGGTGCTGGATACGAAGATCGGCCGGCGCAACGTGCTCGTCGTGCTGCTGGACGCCGGCGGCGCCGGCAATCGCATCGCCGACGCGGAGCGGCTCAAGCACCTCGTGTCCGCCCACGCCGGCGACACCGCGGAAGCCGGTGCCACGCACACGAAAAGCTGATCCGGCGTGACGCTTCGTCGCCAGGCGTAACAGATCGTCCCGCTTCGGGATGCCCTCCACGAAGTCACGGCCCGCCCGTTCCGTCTGCGCGCGCGCAAAGTGGCTGTGGCACATTTTTGCCATGGCCGGAACCCTGAGTTACTTCGATGGCGGATCGTATTTGAGGGCGCAGGTCAATGGCAGCCCGGACCTGCAGGAGTTCCTGTCGCTGTTGCAGCAGGTCGGCGTCGACAGCGCAGCCGGCGCGAAGGAGCTGGTCCTGCTCGATCTCCAGGCCGTGGGCAAGGTGTACAGCTTCACCGAGCAGTTCGCCCTGGGCCAGGAGGTGGCCAGGAGCATGGGGCACCTGAGAAAACTCGCTTCGGTCGTTCCCCCGCACAGGCTCACGCGGGTGAGCGAAAAGGCCGCCAATCACCACGGCGCGAACGTGCGGGTGTTCAGCTCCGAGGCCGAGGCGATGAAATGGCTGCTGGCCGGATGAGGCGGGCGGCGGGTCTCGCGACCCGCCGGCAACTCAGGCCGTCGCCAGCTGCTTGGCCGGCGCTGCCGGCAGGCCGATGTGGTCCAGCGCCTGCGCGAGTTGCGCCACCGTGCGCTCCACGTTGTGCCACTTCTCCAGGCCGAACAGGCCGACGCGGAAGGTCATGAAGTCCGCGCCTTCGTCGCATTGCAGCGGCACGCCGGCGGCGGTCTGCAGGCCTTCGGCCAGGAACTTGCGGCTGGACTGGATCTCCGCGTCCGTCGTGTAGCTCACGACCACGCCCGGCGCCTTGAAGCCTTCCGCGGCGACGCTCGCCAGGCCGCGCGACTCGAACAAGGCGCGCACCTTGCGGCCCAGGTCTTCCTGCTCGGCGCGCACCTTGGCGAAACCGTAGTCCTGCGTTTCCTTCATCACGCCGGCGAGCCGCGTCAGTGCGTCCGTGGGCAAGGTGGCGTGGTAGGCGTGGCCGCCGCCCTCGTAGGTCTCCATGATCTGCAGCCACTTCTTCAGGTCGCAGGCGAAGCTGGAGCTGCTCGTGCCGTCGATCGCCTTGCGGGCCGCTTCGCTGAGCATCACCATCGCGCAGCAAGGCGAGCTGCTCCAGCCCTTTTGCGGCGCCGAGATCAGCACGTCGACGCCGGTCGCCTTCATGTCGACCCACATCGCGCCCGAGGCGATGCAATCGAGAACGAACAGGCCACCGACTTCATGCACCGCATCGGCGACCGCCTTCAGGTAGCTGTCCGGGAGGATCATGCCGGCGGCCGTCTCGACGTGAGGTGCGAACACCAGCGCCGGCCTCTTGTCGCGGATCGCCGCCTGAACTTCGGCGATCGGCGCGGGGATCCACGGAGCCTGCGGGCCGCTGGCGGTCTTGCGGGCCTTGAGCACCGTCGACGACGCCGGGATCTGGCCCATGTCGAATATCTGGGTCCAGCGATAGCTGAACCAGCCGTTGCGGATCACCAGCACGTCCTTGCCGCCGGCGAACTGGCGGGCCACGGCTTCCATGCCGAAGGTGCCGCTGCCCGGAACCAGCGCCACCGAATGGGCCTTGTACGCGTCCTTCAGGATCGAGGAGATGTCCTTCATCACGCCCTGGAAGCTGCGCGACATGTGGTTCAGGGCACGGTCGGTGTAGACCACCGAAAATTCAAGCAGGCCGTCGGGGTCGACGTTGGGCAGCAGTCCAGGCATGGTTGTCGCTCGGGTAATCAGGAAGGCCGCCACCATAGCACGGTGGCTTCCGGTACGCCGGCCTGCGGGAGCGCGGCCCTGGCGCTCGCGCGGAGCCTCAGGCGAACGGCCGCTGCGGGCTCGAGGCGGTGAGCCGTTCCACCAGCTTTCGCAGTCCGGCCGGCAGGGACACGGGCTGCTGCCTCATCGAGATAGTGGCCGGGCATTCGCGGCCCTGTTTGCACCGCTGGCTGCAAGGTGGACATGTCTTGAGCATGATGGCCTCCGTTAAGTCAGCCAACAATAAGCAGCGCCCATGCCCGGCCGCGTAGGACCGCCGCCAAGCCGCGGGTAGCCTGCTTTCCCGTTGCGGCGCGGGAGGAAAAGCCTTCCCGCCGCGGCGGCCACCGATGCGGCTCTGGCTCCATTACGATGGCCGCCTCACTTGAGCGCACTGCAACGACATGGACGAGATTTCCGTTTCCGACAACAGCAAGGCACACCGCTACGAACTGCGCCTGGGCGCCGAGGTGGCGGCCCACGCCGACTACCAGGTCGAGGGCGACGTGCTGGTGCTGACCCACACCGAGGTGCAGCCGGCGTACGAAGGCAAGGGCCTGGGCTCGAAACTCGCGAGCGGGACGCTGGACGACGTGGGCAAGCGGGGCCTGAAAGTCCGCCCGGTCTGCGAATTCATGGCCAGCTACATCGAGCGGCATCCGCAGTACGCGCAGCTGGTCGACTCCGACGCCTGAGGCGCGCCGCGCGCGCTTTCAGTCCTTCGCCAGGAACAGCTCGGCCATCCGGTCCAGCAGCCGCCGGGAGCGCTGCCGCAGGTGGACCACGTCCTGGTACAGCGACTCGGGCCGCGGGCCGGTGTGCTGGGCGTAATCGATGTGGGCCGTGTGCAATCTCTTCTCCGCTTCCTGCAAGGCCTGGTCGACATGCTTGAGTTCCGCGTAGCACGAAGCCAGGTCGGTCGGAAGGGCACAGCCGTTGGATGCAGGATCGAAGCGCATGGGGGGCTCTCGAAAGCTTGGGGCGATGGGAAACTCTATCGCCCGCAGTACCCGCGCCGGGGCGCCTTCGTTCACAGAGTCCACGGCATTCGGCTCGCGGTTTCAAGTGCACTACCGCACTTGAAAAAGCTCCTTGCCTGACTCGCAAAGTGAATCCGGCGAGCCCCGGGCGGCGTACTCCTTTGCCGGCTCCGCCGGCTTCGTTCAACTCAACGGGGATTTCCACCATGACCAAGCTCTTTGCCGTGCTCTTTGCCGGCCTCATCGCCACCTCGTCCTTTGCCGCGTCGCATGCAGGCGCACCCATGACCACCGCGCCGGCAACGAGCGCCGCCAATCCCAAGCCGGCCGAAGCCATGAAAGCCGGTGACCCCAAGGCCGAGGCCGCCGCCCAGGCCAGGGTGGACGCCAGGACGCAGGCGGGCGACAAGTCCGCAATGCAGCCCGAGGCGATGAAGTCCGGCAGCGCCAAGGCCCAGGCGAGGGCGGACATGAAGGCCGCGAGGAAGGCCAGGACCGGCAAGAAGAATTCGATCGACGACCAGATGAAGCGTGACGCCGCCAAGCTCTGAGCCGGCAGTTCAAGGCCGGCCGCCGCGCCGGCCGAGGCTCAGCCCATGACCTCGTCGCCGGTCCGCGCGCCGCGCAGATAGACGACGGCGCCGGTCTCGGTGCTGGCATCGGCGTGGGCGGCGACGCCCCTGTCGCCGACGTGCGCGCGACGTCAGCCGAACAGGCCGCTGGCGAGGTTCTGCCTGAACCTGGCTTGCCAGCCGGGTTCGAGCCGGTACGCGGCGGCAGCCGTGCGGTTGCCGACCACGACCAGGAGGCGACCGTCGCAGCCAGCCACGATCCTGAAATTCAGGTTGAGCCGCGTGTCGCCGCGGCGCACCTCTTCCCCGATGGATTCGAGTTCGTCAGCAGTCTGCACCGCGGCTTCCATGGCATGGGACGTGGCAAATGCCGTGCCCGCACCCGCGGCCCCGGCCGGCGCAAGGGGATTGGTGCCCATCCGTTCGCAAGCTGCGGGCAGCGCTATCCTGAGCGCCCCTCCAGGAGATCCCCTGCGACACCGTCCACTCGGCCGTACCCGCCTGTTCGTCTCCGAGCTCTGTCTCGGCAGCATGACTTTCGGCGGCACCGAAGGCATGTGGGCAAAGATCGGCGAGCTGCAGCAGTCCGACGCCGAACGGCTGGTCGGCCAGGCCATCGACGCCGGGATCAACTTCATCGACACGGCCGATGTTTACGCCGGCGGGGTCTCCGAGCAGATCACCGGCCAGGCGC
>JAQGNJ010000269.1 GCA_028291885.1 Ramlibacter sp.
GTGTCATCGGCCGGAAAATACTTAGGTGGCAAAGTATTTTAGGCCGGGGCAAAACACAGGTTTCTCCGCAAAAACCCTGATCGACGCGGGAACGCCGGGCCGATGGCGCGAAAAAGTGCGCACGAGCCGCGGAAAAGACGAATGCGGATGAGGCGCCAGGCGCGGGGCGCTCAGGCGGACAGGTGTCGTAGCGGGTGCGCGTGCGCCGGCCAGGGGCTGAGGAAGAATGCCGCCACCATCTCGGGCGTCACGTCCTCGATGCGCGCGGGGTTCCAGCGCGGATCGCGGTCCTTGTCGATGGCCAGGGCGCGGATGCCCTCGACCGTTTCGCTGGCCCTGCCGGGCCGCAGGTGAAAACAGCGCCGCACGAGGCCACGCTCCATGCGCAGGTTGCCGGCCAGGCCCATGGAGCGGCCGCGCCGCAGTTGCTCGAGCGTGACGTGCAGCATCAACGGCGAGCGCTGGCGCAAGGCGGCCGCCGTCTCGGCGGCCCAGGCGCAACGGTCGGCCTCCAGCGCGGCGACGATCGCCGGCACGCTCTCGAGCTGGAAGCAGCGGTCGATGGCTTGCGCTTCCCAGGACCCTGCGGCGGCTGCTCGCGCGGGGGCAGCCTCGTCCAGCATGCGCTGGAACGCGTCGGGACCGCCCGTGGCCAGCGTGTCCCAGAGCGCCGGCAGCAGCGCCGAATCCACGAGCCGATCGGCAAGGCCTGCCGCAATCGCGTCGGCGCCGTCGATGGCGTTGCCCGTGAGCGCCAGGTATTCACCCAGGCGGCCGGGACAGCGGCCCAGGAAGAAGCCGCCGCCGACGTCGGGGAACAGGCCGATGTTGGTTTCGGGCATCGACATCTTCGTGCGCTCGGTGACCAGGCGCAGGCCCGCGCCCGCACGCCCATGGCCGGAGATTCCCATCCCGCCGCCGATCACGATGCCGTCGAGGAAAGCGACATAGGGCTTCGGGTAGACGTGGATCAGGTGGTTGAGCTCGTATTCCTCGGTGAAGAAATCCTCGAGCGCAGGATCTCCGGCCAGCGCCGCGACATGGAAGAACCGGATGTCGCCGCCGGCGCAGAAGTTGCCGAACGGCCCTTCCCTGCCCTGGCCGCGGATCGCGACTGCCCGCACCGCCGGATCGTCGCGCCACGCCACAATGCCGTGCTCAGCTCCCGGATCATCGTCAGCGACAGCGCGTTCAGCGCCCTCGGCCGGTTCAGGGTCACCAGGCCCACACCTGCGCGGACCTCGGTCCACACTTCGCTCATGCCCGCTGCCTCCACCCGACGACTTCATTGACGACCAGCGCGCCGATCACGAGCGCCCCGCCGGTGAGCACGGCCTGCGTCGGGACTTCGTCCGCGCCAAGCCACGCCAGCAGGATGCCGAAAATGATCTCCAGCAAAGCCAGAAGCGCGATCTCGGGCGCCTTCAGCACCCGTGCGCACATCACCGACAGGGCGCACGGGATCGCAAGCTGAACCAGCCCGAGCAGCGCCAGCAGGCCGATGTCGTGGCCCGAGGCGCGCAGCGGCATGGCCAGCGGGAGGGTGGCAAGCGCGGACAGGACCGCGCCGACCAGCACGGACGGGACCAAGTCGATCTCATTGCCGTGGGCGTGCGCCCGTTGCGAGACGGTCCAGTTCACCGCGCCCGCGACCGGCACGCACAGGGCGACCAGGGTTCCAGCGAGCTGGCCTGCGGAGAGTTGCGCTGCGTACATGTAGCCGATGCCGACCCCAGCCACCAGGATCGCCGTCCAGGTGCGCGGCGCGATCCGGTGGCCGATGACGACGCGCGCCAGCAGCGCGGTGAGCAGCGGCCCGACGGCCATCGTGACGAGCACGTTGGCGACGCTGGTCAGCGTCAGGGCCACCATGAAGGCGGTGAACATCACGCCCCAGCAGCAGCCGGAGATCCACAAGGCCGCGCCGCCGCGGCGGATCTTGCCGAAGACTTCGCGGCCCTGGAAGAACGGCAGGATGACCAGCAGCGACAGCAGCGTGAAGAAGCTGCGCCAGAAGGTGACCTCGAAGCTGCGGGCGTGTTCGAGCTGGCGCGTGATGACGCCGGCGGTCGACCACATCAGGGTCACCGCCACCATCAGGAAAACCGCCTTCGTATGCGTCAGTTTCACTTCTTGTTCTTGTTGCGGCCGCCGCGCCGCCCGCGGATCAGGCCGAGCGGCCGGCGCGCTTGCGATCGTGCTCCTTGAGGTGACGCTTGCGCAGGCGCACGCTCTTGGGCGTGATCTCGACCAGTTCGTCGTCTTCGATGAACTCTACACCGTACTCGAGCGTGAGCTCGATCGGCGGCGTGATCTTGATCGCGTCTTCCTTGCCCGAGACGCGGAAGTTGGTCAGCTGCTTGGTCCGCGTGGCATTGACCACCAGGTCGTTGTCGCGGCTGTGGATGCCGACGATCATGCCTTCGTAGACCGGGTCGTTGGCCCGCACGAACATGCGGCCGCGGTCGTCCAGCTTGCCCAGCGCGTAGGTGAAGATCTCGCCGTCGTCCATCGAGATCAGCACGCCGTTCTTGCGGCTGCCGATCTCGCCCTTGTGGGCTTCGTAGCTGTCGAAGATGTTGGAGATCAGGCCCGAGCCGCGAGTCAGGTTCAGGAATTCGTTGGTGAAGCCGATCAGGCCGCGGGCCGGGATGCGGTATTCCAGGCGGACACGGCCGCGGCCGTCCGGCTCCATGTTCACCAGGTCGCCCTTGCGCTCGCCCAGCGCCTGCATCACGCCGCCCTGGTGCTGTTCCTCGATGTCGGCCGTGACCAGCTCGATCGGCTCGTGGCGCACGCCGTTGACGTCCTTGAACACCACGCGCGGCTTGGACACGGCCAGTTCGTAGCCTTCGCGGCGCATGTTTTCCAGCAGGATCGTCAGGTGCAGTTCTCCGCGACCCATGACTTCGAAGATGCCTTCCTCGTCGGTTTCCTTCACGCGCAGCGCGACGTTCGACTGCAATTCCTTCTGCAGGCGGTCCCAGATCTGGCGGCTGGTGACGTACTTGCCTTCGCGGCCGGCCAGCGGGCTGGTGTTGACGCAGAAGTTCATGGTCAGGGTCGGCTCGTCGACCTTGAGCATG
>JAQGNJ010000279.1 GCA_028291885.1 Ramlibacter sp.
AGGTAGTCGCCATGGACATCGCAGCAGCGGCCGTCGACGCCGGCGCTCAGGGTCAGGACGGCACTGTCGTTCACACCCGGCTTGCCCTGCGCTTCCTCGACGTACAGGTAGCGCAGCGAACGGGGGCCGCGGCTGTTGGCGAGATGCTCGTGCAAAAAAACCAGCCGCTCCGCCTCGGACGGCGCGGTCGCGGCAGCGGAGGCGGCCGGGCCCGGGCTGGCGGCCTGCGGCTGCGCCGCAGCCAGGGGCAGGGCCGCCGCCAGCGGCGCCAGCGTCCAGCGCACGAGCCTGGCCATCCGGTCCTGGTTGGCGTTCGCCATGACCGGCCCCTTCATTTGCCGGCCGTGGCGGCATCGTCCGCCACGAGCGGCACGCCGTACTCGCGCAGGATGGCGAGGATCTCGCCCTGGTGCCTGGCGATCAGGCCCTCGATCTGCTGCTTCCACGCGGGTTCGCCATAGCGCACGCCCATGGCCATCGCGAACTCGAAGGGAATGCCGGGCTCCGACTTCATGGGCACGACCAGCAGTTCGGGCGAGCGCACCCTCCTGGCGAAGAAACCGGCGATCGGTCCCCAGACGATGGCGGCGTCGATCTTTCCCTGCGCCAGGTCGCGCTCGATGATCTGCCCCGGATACTGCTCCGGGTCCGGGCTCATCATGGCGTAGGGCACGCCGCGATCGACCAGCCCGTGACGCGCGAGCCACAGCGACGCGGGCGAGCGGTCGTACAGGCCGATGCGGATGGTGCGCAGCTTCTCGGGCGGCAGCGCGAGCAGGTCGTCGGACGTCCTGAGATCGTCCATGCCCTTGTTCCTGGCGAACACCAGCGCGTAGGTCGAGCGGTAGTACGGCCGTGTCGCCGAAACCTGGTCGAAACCGGCCGGCACGCCCATCACCACGTCGCAGCGATAGGCCTCGTCCGGCAGCTTGTAGCGCAGCGTGTTGCGGATGAAGGCCAGCCGGTTGGGAAAGGAGTAGTAGCTGACCGGCACGCCCAGGTCGCGCGCGAAGATCTCGGCGATCCTGTTTTCGAAGCCCTCGCCTTTCAGGTTCGAGAACGGCAGGTTGTTCGGGTCCTGGCAGACCCGGAAGGACGTGGGCTGGGGCTGCGCGGAACCGGCCTGTCCCTGCGCGGCGCTGCCGGTCCATGACAGCGCCGCGGCCACCAGGGAAATCCAGCCGCACGCCGTCATGATCCCTTGTCCGAAGCGGTCATCTCCTCCACCTTGGCGCGGGTGATCGCGCCGTCCGAGCGCCCCTTCAGATACGTGTACAGCGCATCGATGTTGTTCATCACCGTCTGGTTCGTGCCGAAGCTGACCATGCCCTTGTCCAGGCGGCCGTCGCGCACGACCTTCACGAACTCCTGCTTGCCCAGCGTCTTCAGGCTGTTGACCAGGGACGGGCCGACCATGCCTTCCTGGTTGGCGCCGTGGCAGCGGTCGCATGCCGCGGCGCGCCAGGTCCGAAAGCCCGTCATCGTGAAGGCGTCCACCTTGTAGCCGTCCACCACCTTGTAGGGCGCGTCCTGGGGCGGCGCCGCCGGGGCCTGGGCCGCGGCGCTGGCCGCGGCCATGGACAGGGCCACGGCCAGGCTGCGCGCAGACTTGGACTTCATGACCCGCGGACCCGAGGCGTCAGTTCGTCGGCAGGGTGAAGACGGTCAGCGATCCGCCCAGCTCGGTGTACTGGTTCAGTTCGCGATAGCCGCCGACCGCGCCGAGGCCGTCGGTGTCCTTCTCCAGGCCCGCCGCCATGCCGATCCCGGCCCAGCCGCCGATGCCCGAGAACACGCCGAGGTACTGCTTGCCCTGGTGTTCGTAGGTGAACACGTTGCCGATGATCCCGGAAGGCGTCTTGAACCTGAACAGTTCCTTGTTGATGTCCTTGGCGTCGACGCACTTGAGATAACCCTCGAGCGTGCCGTAGCAGGACAGCCCGCCAGCCGTGTTGAGCGCGCCGCTCCAGACCGAGAACTTCTCCGGATGGCTCTGGACGATCTTGCCGGTGCCGGCGTCCCAGGCGATGTAGTTGCCCATGCCGCCGTGGCTTCCCGGCGCCGGATACATCGACAAGGTGGCGCCGACGTAGGGCTGGCCGGCCGTGTACTCGACCTTGAACGGCTCGTAGTCCATGCACACGTGGTTGGTGGGAACGTAGAAGAGCCTGGTGTTCGGGTCGAACGAAGCCGGCTGCTGGTCCTTGGACCCGAGCGCAGCGGGACACACACCCTTGGTGTTCACGTCGGGACCGCCGGCGGCCGTCGAATACTGCTTGACCCCGATCGGGCGCCCCGTCTTCATGTCGATGCCGGTGGCCCAGTTCACCTTCGGGTCGAACTTCTCGGCGACGAGCAGTTCGCCGGTCACCCGGTCGAGCGTGTAGCCGAAGCCGTTGCGGTCGAAGTGCACCAGCGTCTTCCTCGGCTGGCCCTTGACGTTGATGTCGGCGAGGATCATCTCGTTGACGCCGTCGAAGTCCCATTCGTCGTAGGGTGTCATCTGGTAGGCCCACTTGGCCACGCCGGTGTCGACGTCGCGCGCGAAGATGGTCATCGACCACTTGTTGTCGCCGGGCCGCTGCGCCGGATTCCAGGTCGACGGGTTGCCGGTGCCGTAGTACATCAGGTTGTTGGCCTTGTCGTAGCTGAACCAGCCCCAGGTCGTGCCGCCACCGATCTTCCACTGGTCGCCCTGCCAGGTCTTGAGCGAGGAATCCCGGCCGACCGGCGCCATCCGGCCGTCGGTCCAGGTCATGGTCCCGACCGGGTCCACCAGCATCTCGGCGTCCGGTCCGGTGCTGTAGGCGCGCCAGGCCTGCTTGCCGGTGTTGATGTCGTAGGCGCTGATATAGCCGCGCACGCCCCATTCACCGCCGCTGATGCCGGTGATGACCTTGTCCTTGAAGACGTGAGGCGCGTTGGTGTTGACCGCGCCGACCTTCGGGTCGCCGTTCTTGACCGACCAGATGACCTTGCCCGTGTTGGCGTCGAGCGCGAGCAGCGTGCTGTCGGCCTGCTGCAGGAAGACCTTGCCTTCGGCATAGGCCAGTCCGCGGTTGACCGTGTCGCAGCACATCTGCGGGATCACGGCCGGATCCTGCTTGGGCTCGTATTTCCACAGCAGCTTCTGCGTGTTCAGGTCCATCGCGAACACCTTGTTCGGGAATGGCGAATGCAGGTACATCCGGTCGCCGATCACCAGGGGCGAGCCCTCGTGGCCGCGCAGCACGCCGGTGGAGAAGGTCCACGCGACCTGCATCTTGCCGACGTTGCCGGTATTGATCTGCCTGAGCTTGCTGTAGCGCTGGTTGAACATGTCGCCGGCCTGCATCGCCCAGTTTTTCGGGTCGGCGATGTTCTTCTCGACGTCGGGGTTGGCGTGCGCCAGGGCGGGCAGCGTGAAAAGCGCGGCGGCGACGCAGTGCCGCCACGGGAAACTGCTTCTCGGGTGACTCATCTTTGTCTCCTTGGGGTTGGCGCGGCATTTCGCGCCGCGTCGTTGTCGCTCACATATTCCGTGCCGGATCGGCTCAGTGGAAACGCGAAGTCGCGCTGCGTGCCGTGGCGCAGAGGCCGGAGCGTCGTTGGGCGGCCGGGCGCGGTGCGCGTGCGACCGCGCGGAACCGCTTGCCGCATGACAGGTTGCGTACGCGTGTTCACAAAATACCGATGCGCTGCGCGACACTCTGTACCAGAATGGCTGTGTCCCTGGCGGTTGCGGCCGGCAGGACGACAGGGAGGGGACATCCCATGCCGATCTCCGATCCGCTCCAGCATGCGCATCATGTGCTCGATGTCGTGCGCGGAGGCATCCAGCACGTCACGAGTGCGGCGGTCGCGCATTCGTGGGTCCGTTGCCTCAACGAGCACGGGCTCGATCCCAGCCAGGCGCGCCGGCCCGCCGTGCTCGGCTGCGTCGACCTGCCGGCCCGGCAAAGGCGCATGCACGCCGTCATCGATTGCGCGCGCTACGAGATGACGACGCTCTACCAGCAGCTGGGCGATCCCGACCTGGCGGTGGTGCTCACCGACACCGACGGCGTCATCCTTCATATGGTCACCTCGCAGGAGTTCGAGCGGCTGGCGCAGCCGCTGGGACTGGAGGTGGGGGCCGTGTGGAGCGAGGCGGAAGTCGGAACCAACGGCATGGGCACCTGCGTGGCCGAGGCCGGGCCGGTGGTGGTGCAACTGGACGATCACTTCCAGAGCCAGTTCAGCGCGCTGACCTGCTCGGCTGTGCCCATCTATGGGCCCTCCGGGCAGATGACGGCCGTTCTCGACGTGAGCAGCAGCTCGGTGCAGCCGCAGCAGCACCTGCTGGTGCTCCTGGGCATGACCTCGCGCATGATCGAGAACCGGCTGCTCGACATGCGCTTTCGCGATGCCCACCCGATCCACTTCCACAGCCGGCCCGAGTTCGTCTACACCTTGCACGAGGGCCGGCTGGTCGTCGACGACGGCGGCCGGATCCTGGCGGCCAACCGCAGCGCGCTGCTGCAGCTGGAGATCACGCACGGCGAACTCTGTGGCGCCCGGGTCGAACAGGTCTTCCAGACCACGCTGGACGACCTGCTCGAGCGCAGCCACCGGGCGGCCTTCCGTCCTATCGTCACCTATCGCGCCAACGTGGCGCACCGCTTCTTCGCGGTCGCGCGGCAGCCGGCGCGCGACGAGGCGTTCGGCCTGGCGAGGTCCTCCGCCCCCGCTCGCGCGCGCCTGGCGCCCCCGC
>JAQGNJ010000028.1 GCA_028291885.1 Ramlibacter sp.
CTGCGCGCTGCCGGCCCTGGCGAAGGAGCTGGCGGTCGGGTTCCTCAGCCTCGCCGACGATCCGCGCTACACGCCGCAAGCGCTGGAGAAGGGCTACGTCGACGCGCCGGCCGGACGCGCGGCCACTGCGGCGAAACTCGCGCTCGACGACGCGGCTTTCACGCTGCAGGCCGGCGGCTGGGCCGGCGCGCGGCTCGTGACGGTGGAGGCCCCGGACATGGCGGGACTGCAGTCCGCGCTCGATTCGCTGGTCAAGCAGGGCGTGAAGCACGTGCTGCTGGAGCTGCCCGCCGCAGCCGTGGCGCAGCTTGCGACCGCCGCGCGCGGCAAGGACCTGCTGCTGTTCAACACCGCGGCGCCGGAGGACCTGTTGCGGGCTGCGCAATGCGCGCCCAACCTGCTGCACACGCTGCCCAGCCACGCGATGCAGGCCGATGCGCTGGCGCAATTCCTGGTCTCGCGCAAGTGGACCAAACCGCTGGTGCTGCACGGCCCGTCGCGCGGCGACGAGCTGCTGCTCGCGGCCTTCGCCCGCAGCGCAAAGCGCTTTGGCCTCAAGCCCGTCGCGCAACGCGCGTTCAAGCTGTCGGCCGATCCGCGCGAGCGCGAATCGGGCAACGTGCGCCTGCTCACCGCCAACGCGGACTACGACGTCGTCATGGTGCTCGATGCCGACGGCGAATTCGCGCGCGACCTGCCGTACCGCGTGATGCTGCCGCGCCCCGTGGTCGGCAGCAGCGGCCTCGCCGCGCAGGCCTGGAGCGCCTGGTACGACCGCAACGGCGCGCCCCAGCTGAACCGCCGCTTCGCCAAACGTGCCGGCCGTGCGATGGGCAGCTACGACTGGTCCGCCTGGCTGGCGGCGCGCGCCGTCGCGGAGGCCGCCGCCGGCGGCGCCGCATTGCCGCAGCAGCTCAAGGCGCTCCGGCAGGGCGAGCTGGCGCTGGACGGCTACAAGGGACAGCGCCTGACCTTCCGCGCCTGGGACGGGCAGCTGCGCCAGCCGCTGCTGCTGGCGCACGGCAACAGCGTGGTGGAGATCGCGCCCGTCGAAGGCTTCCTGCACCAGCGCAGCGCCCTGGACACGCTCGGCTACGACCAGCCGGAATCCGGCTGCAAGCTGCAATGAAGATGCGCCATGCATTGCAGGCGATGCGCGCCGTCGTCGGCCGCGAAACCAGCAATTTCGCGCGCCAGCCGGGCCGCCTGTTCTCGGCGCTGGTGCGGCCGCTGCTCTGGCTGCTGGTGTTCGCCGCCGGCTTCCAGAACGTCTTCGGCGTCGCCATCGCGCCGCCGTACGAGACCTACATCGAATACAAGGTCTACATCCTTCCCGGCCTGCTGGGGATGGTCGCGCTGTTCAACGGCATGCAGAGTTCGCTGGCCATGGTCTACGACCGCGAGATGGGCGTGATGCGGCTGCTGCTGACCGCACCGCTGCCGCGCGCCTGGATCCTCGCCAGCAAGCTGGCGGCGGGTGCCTTGCTGTCGTTCCTGCAGATGCTGGCGTTCCTGATCGTCAGCATGCTGTTCGGGATCGACCTCGCGCCGGCCAACGTGCTGCTGGCGTTGCCGGTGTTCCTGCTCGCCGCGCTGATGCTCGCGGCGCTCGGCCTCGTGCTGTCGGTGTACGTGCAGCAGCTGGAGAATTTCGCCGGCACGATGAACTTCGTCATCTTCCCGATGTTCTTCATCAGCACCGCGCTGTATCCGCTGTGGAAGCTCGAGGAGTCGGGCGCGCGGCTGATCCACACGCTGGCCAGCTACAACCCGTTCACCCACGCGGTGGAAGCGATCCGCTTTGCCTTGTACGGCCAGCTGCAGCCCCTGCACCTGGCCGTCACCGCCGGCTGCGCGCTGGTGTTCTTCGCGATCGCGCTGTGGGGCTACGACCCGCAACGCGGCATGGCGCGGCGTCCGGGTCCGCCCCGCGGGTAACCCCGGCTGCCGATCGCCGGCGGCTGTTTCATTTTGAGAATTTGATGCCCGGCGCAGGGTTTTCCCGTGAGCAGGCGCCATCGCGGGATTAAACAATTCGTTTGCCATCCGGGCAAAAACCAAATCGAGGAGACGACTGCGACGCGTACTTCGCGCTGCCGGCCAATGCCGACTACCGCGCGCGCGGCCTGCAGAAGACGCGGCCGTTCCTGGACCTGAGCTATGCGCTGGTCGCTCCGGCTTCGCGGCAATTCGCCGGACTGGCCGACCTGAAGGGCTTGCGCATCGGCGTGCTGCACGGCACGCCGCCGCACATCCTGCTGGCGCGCCACGAGGGCTATGCCACGTCCAGCTTCAAGGAGCAGGGCGAGGCCTTCGACGCGCTCGCCCGAGGCGAGATCGACGGCGCCCTGCTCTGGGGCCGAGCGCCGGCTACGAGAACATGAAGCGCTTCGGCAAGCGCTGGCGCGTGACGCCGGTGCGCGGCGAGGGCCTGGGCGGGCAGGTGGCGGTTGCCGTGCGCAGCGACCACCAGCCGCTGCTGGCCGCGATCGACAAGGCGCTTGCGGACCTGGCGCCGGAGATCGCGGCGCTGGCGGACAAGTACGGCTTCCCGCGCGGCAATCCGGTGGAGCTGGCGCAGCTCGCGCGGCGCAAGGAGTCCACGCGCATGGCCCAGGCCGTGCCCGTGCCTGGCTCGCTCGTGGTGCGCGTGGCCGACACGGCTGTCGACACCAAGGCGGGCCAGGTGCGCTTCAACAACACCTGCTCCCACTGCCATGGGAAGGATGGCTACAGCCCGATCGCCGAGCGTGACCTGCGCCGGCTGCATGCGCGCTACAAGGACGCCTGGAAAGACACGGCGCTGCAGACCATCAGCAACGGCCGCCCCGATGCGGGCATGCCCGCATGGAAGGACGTGTTGACGCGCGAGGAGATCGAGGCCGTCCTCGGCTTCCTGGCCACGATCCAGAAGTAAGGCTGCCTTTCAGCGCAGGCTGGCCAGGTAGTGGCCGAGGTTCTCGATGTCCGCGTCGCTGAGCGTCTGCGCCACGCTGGTCATGCTGCCCGCGTCGTTGGTCCGCGTGCGAGCCTTGAAGTCGCGCAGCTGCTGCACGATGTAGTCGTACTGCTGGCCGGCCACGCGCGGGATCTCGTTCTGGCCCAGGAAGCCGCCCAGGTGGCACATGGTGCACAGCGTCTCGTCGGCCTTGGCCTTGCCCAGCCTGACCCTGGTTTCGTCGGCGCGGAAATTGGTCGGCTTGAGCGGCTGCGCCGCGAAGAAATTCGCGATGTCGATCATGTCCTCGCGCGACAGCGGCGCGGCCATCGGCGACATCACCGGGTTGTTGCGCCGGCCCTCCTTGTAGTCGCGCAGCTGGATGTAGATGTAGCGCCAGGTCTGGCCCGCCAGGCTGGGAAAGGTCGGCGCCACGGAATTGCCGTCGGCGCCGTGGCAGGCGGCGCAGGCCTGCGCCTTGGCGCGGCCGGCCTCGATGTTCTGGGCCGCCGCCGGCAGCGCCGCGAA
Source organism: Ramlibacter sp. (assembly GCA_028291885.1). Lineage (GTDB taxonomy): Bacteria > Pseudomonadota > Gammaproteobacteria > Burkholderiales > Burkholderiaceae_C > Ramlibacter. The sequence goes on from JAQGNJ010000028.1 coordinate 3,467, forward strand.
CACGCACAGGCCGGCGGCCAGTGCGGCCCGCTGCATCCAGGCCGGGAGCTGCCGCATCAGGAGCCCGGCAGCGCGAACACCACCATGGTGTTGCCGCGCTTGAAGTCGAGTTGCGTGTTGCCGCCGCAGCCCATTGCCACGTACTGCTTGTTCTTCACGGTGTACGAGACCGGCATCGCGTTGGCGCCGGCGCCGCAGTTGAACTCCCACAGCAGCTTGCCGGTGCGCGCATGCAGCGCGCGGAACAGGCCGTTGCCTTCGCCATAGAACACCAGGTCGCCGCCGGTGGCCAGGGCGCCGCCGATCAGCGGCTGCTCGGTGTCGAACTTCCAGGCGAGCTTGCCGGTGTCCACGTTCACCGCCGCCAGCCGGCCCCACTGGTTCTCGCCCTCGATCACCTTGAAAGCGCCGCCCAGCCAGAGCTTGCCGCCCGGGTACTTCGACGCTTCCACGTGGTAGGTCATGGGCTGGTGCAGGTTCAGGGCGTAGGCCATGCGGTATTTGGGATGGAACGCCATCGGCGACCACTCGACGCCGCCGTTCGCGCCGGGCAGCATGCGGGCCCCGGTGGCGGTGGGAAGCACCCACATGTTCTCCTGCGGGATCATCGCGTCCGAGAAGCGGATCAGCTTGCCGTCCTCACGGTTGTGGATGTAGACGTGGCCCGTCTTGCCGGCGTGCATGACGGCGGGCACCATGCGGCCGGAGTTGTCCTTCACGTCCAGCAGGATCGGCGGGCTGACGGCGTCCAGGTCCCACACGTCGTGGGCGATGTATTGCGAATGCCACTTGTAGGCGCCCGTGTCCAGGTTCACGGCGACCATGGAATTCGTATACAGGTTGTCGCCGGGGCGCTCGGCGCCGTACAGGTCGGGCGAGGGGTTGCCGACGACGAAGAAGATGGTGCGCGTCCTCAGGTCCACGGCCGGATTCATCCACACGCCTCCGCCCAGCGTCTGGTAGAACGAGCTGTCGCGCGCCAGCGCCGCTTTTTCGGTGGCGATGTCGCGCTTCATGTTGCGGCCGGTGGCGTCGTTCTCGGCCCAGACGCCTTCATGGCCCCGCTCGGGGATGGTGTAGAAGGTCCAGAGCAGCTTGCCCGAGCCCGAGTCGAAGTCCTTGACGACGCGGCGGAGGCCGTATTCGCCGCCGTTGGTGCCTATCAGGATCTTGCCGTGGACGACGGTGGGCGCCATGGTTTCGCTATAGCCCTTTTCCGGGTCGGCGATCTCGGTTTCCCACAGCAGCTTGCCGCTCTTGGCATCCAGCGCGAGCAGCTTGGAATCGAGCGTGCCCATGAACAGCTTGCCGCCTTCGATGGCCACGCCGCGGTTGTTCGGGCCGCAGCAGAAGGTGGTGATCGGTCCCATCTTGTGCTTGTAGTGCCAGAACTCGCGTCCGGTCACCGCGTCGAGCGCGTACACATGATTGAACGAGGTCGTCATGTACATGACGCCATCGACCACGATGGGCGCCGTCTCCATCGACTCGCGCACCTCGGTCTGGAACATGAATTGCGGCCGCAGCTTGCCGACGTTGCCGGCGTTGATCTGGCTGCCCGGATAGAAGCGGTGCTGGGAGTAGCCCCCGTTGGTGTGCAGCCAGTCCTTGCCCTGCCGGTCCGCGCCATTGAGCTGCGCCTGCGACACGTTGGGGGCGTTGACGATTTCCTTGGGCCCGGAATATCGCCCTTGCTGACCCTGTATTTCCTGGGCGCCGGCCGCACCGGCCAGCACCAGCAGGGTAGTGACGGCTGCAAGCCGTAGTCTCCTTGACGTGTTCATCGTTCGTCTCCTGAATTGAGGTTCGTGGGTCGCAATGACAGGGAAACTGCGGGCGTTGTTCACGCTTCGATGCGGCAGAATGCAGTATTTAGAGTTCCCGCTCCGGATGCAAGCGGCGGCCTCTCTGGTAAACCCGCATAGCCAACCGGCGGCCGCGAATTTCTCTTTTCGAGACATGACCATGAAGCAAGCAACCAGGTGGATGGCTCTGTGCATGCTCGGCGCGATCGCCACGCCGGCGCCGGCCCAGCAAGGCGCGGACCAGATCAACGTCAATGGCCAGCTGGTCATGGCGGCGCGGAGCGGCCAGGTGCCGCGCGTCAAGTCCTTGCTGGAGCAGGGCGCCAGCGTCAATTCGCGAGACCGCAACGGCGACACGCCGCTGAACATGGCGGCGGCGAAAGGCAATGCCGACATGGCGACTGCGCTGCTCGCCGCCGGCGCCGATCCCAACCTGGCCAACCTCTCGGGCGTCACGCCGCTGATGGGAGCGGGCCTGGCCGCCAACGATGCGATCTTCCGCGCGCTGCTGGCCGCCGGCGCCAGAACCGCGCCGCTGGACCGGGTCAGGAAGAACGCCGCCACCTACGCGGCCGCCACCGGATGCACCGCCTGCATCGAGGCGCTGGTCGCGAGCGGCGTCGAGGTCAACGCCCGGCTGGAAAACGACCTGACGCTGCTGATGTGGGCTGCCGCCTATGGGCACGAAGCGACAGTGCGGCTGCTGCTGGAACGCGGAGCCGAGCGCAGCGCCAGGGATGCGCGCGGCAAGACCGCTGCGGACATGGCGCGCGAAGGCAACCACCTGGTGCTCGCCAAATTGCTAGCTTCCTGAATCGGCGGGACACTCGCGACAAGCGTGGCCGACGTCCTTCGATGCGGCGCAGCTTCATACTTTCCAGGGGCTCAATCATGCAATCTTTCAAGCTCTTCGATCCGCCTTGCGGCAAGCGGGCCTTGCAGGGACTCGCGGCGCTGTTGCCGGTCGCCGCCATGGCGCAGGCCGGGGCGCCGGCGCGCGAGGGCACGCTCAGCCCCGTCGTCATCTCGGTGACGCGCGGCGTCGAACAGCGCGCGTTCGACACGCCGGCCTCGGTCGACGTGATCGATGCGGGGACCATCCGCAACGGCGGGCTGCAGGTCAACCTGTCGGAGTCGCTGGCGCGGGTGCCCGGCGTGGTGGCGCTGAACCGCCAGAACTACGCGCAGGACATCCAGATCTCGGTCCGCGGCTTCGGCGCGCGCTCCACCTTCGGCGTGCGCGGCCTGCGCTTGTATGTGGACGGCATTCCGGCGACGGCGCCGGACGGGCAGGGCCAGGTCTCGCATTTCGACCTGGCTTCCGCCGCGCGCATCGAGGTGCTGCGCGGGCCGTTCTCCGCGCTCTACGGCAACTCCTCGGGGGGCGTGATCAGCATGTTCACCGCCAACGGCGGGCCGGAGACGGTGGCCGAGATCGCCACCGCGTTCGGCAGCGACGGCCTGAACCGCACCGGCCTGAAGCTGAGCGGGCAACAGGGCGCGCTGCAGTACAACCTGAGCGCCTCGCGCTTCGAGACCGACGGCAGCCGCGAGCACAGCGCGGCGCAGCGCACCGGCTTCAACGGCAAGGTCAAATACACGCTGAACGAGGACACGCGCTGGACCTTCGTCCTGAACAGCGTGCGGATGCCCGACGTGCAGGACCCGCTGGGCCTCACGCGCGCCGAGCTGCGGGCCGATCCGCGCCGCGCCACGCCGGTGGCGCTCACCTTCAACACCCGCAAGTCGGTCGACCAGACGCAGGCCGGGGTGGTGCTGGACCACCGCTTCGACGGGCGCAATGCGATGCAGCTCACGGCCTACGTCGGCGAGCGGGCGACGCAGCAGTTCCAGGCGATCCCCGTGGCGACGCAACAGCCGCCCACGCACCCGGGCGGCGTGATCGACCTGGCCCGCAATTACGGCGGCGTCGACGCGCGCTGGATCCGCAAGGACCGGTTGCTGGACCAGCCGCTCACCGTCACGGCCGGCTTGTCGGCCGACCGGCTGGAGGAGGACCGCCGCGGCTTCCAGAACTTCGTCGGCGGCACGCTCGGCGTGCAGGGGGCGCGCCGGCGCGACGAGTCCAACCAGGTCCAGAGCGTCGACCAGTACCTGCAGGCGGAATGGGTGCCGGCGCTGCGCTGGCGCCTGTCGGCGGGACTGCGCCATTCGCGGGTGAAGTTCGAATCGCGCGACCAGTACATCGTCCCCGGCAATCCGGACGACAGCGGCTCGGTCAGCTACAGCGCAACGTCGCCGGTGCTGGGCGTGGTCTTCCACGCGACGGACACGACCAACGTGTATGCATCGCTGGGCAAGGGCTTCGAAACCCCGACTTTCAACGAGCTGGCATACCGTCCCAGCGGCGCGACCGGCCTGAATTTCAACCTGCAAAGCGCCAGCAGCCGGCAGTGGGAGCTGGGCGTCAAGAGCCTGTTCGGCGAGGACTGGGCGCTCAACGCCGCGTATTTCCGCGCCCGCACGACCAACGAGATCGCGGTGCTGGGCAACACCGGCGGCCGCAGCACCTTCCAGAACGTCGGCAGCACCAAACGCGACGGCTTCGAAGCCACCGCGACGGGCCGCTGGCAGGGAGGCTGGTCGGCCTACGCAGCGGCCAGCTATCTCGATGCGGTGTACAGCGACAGCTTCCTGACCTGCACGGCCGTGCCCTGCGTGACGCCCACGACGCGCATCGCCGCGGGCAACCGCATCCCCGGCATCCCGCGCACGACGCTGTATGCGGAGGTCGCGTGGGCCCACCGGCCCTGGGGCCTGGAGACGGCGCTGGAGTGGCGGCGCGTGGGCAAGCTGTATGTCGACGACAGCAACAGCGACGCGGCGCCGGCCTCCAGCGTGTTCAACCTGCGCGTGTCGCTGGCGCAGAAGGTCGGCCGCTGGTCGCTGCGGGAATTCGTGCGCGTGGACAACCTGGCCAACCGCGACTACGTCGGTTCGGTGATCGTGAACGAAGGCAACGCCCGCTATTTCGAGCCGGCGCCGGGACGCAGCTGGCTGGTCGGCGTCAGCGCCGGCTACCAGTTCTAGCAAGATCGAAAAGGAGGAATCGGGAATGGAAAACCTCGACGTGATGGTGCTGCGCACGCTGCGCGACTGGCGCGTGGCGGGACAGCGGGCGCTGATGGCGACCGTGGTGCGCACCTGGGGCTCGTCGCCGCGGCCGGTCGGCTCGATCATGGGCCTGTGCGAGGACGGTTCGGTGGTCGGCTCCGTCTCGGGCGGCTGCATCGAGGACGACCTGATCTATCGCTTCACCCAGGCCTACGCCGCCCGGGAACCCGGCCACGAGATCCCGTCGGGCCCGCCCACCTTCGTGAAGTACGGCATCACGGCGGATGAAGCGCATCGCTTCGGCCTGCCCTGTGGCGGCACGCTGGAACTGCTGCTCGAATACGACCCCGACGCGGCGGGGCTGGCGCAGCTGGTGCGCGAGCTCGAGGCCGGCAAGCTGATGCAGCGCACGGTGCGGCTGGCCGACGGCGTCGCGACGCTCGCGCCGGCGCCGTCGCCGACCGGCCTGGAAGCGAACGACAAGCTGGTGATCAACACCTTCGGCCCCGAATACCGGATGCTGCTGATCGGCGCCGGCCAGCTCACCGAATACCTCGCGACCATGGCGCTGTTCTCCGGCTTCTCGGTGACCGTGTGCGATCCGCGCGAGGAATACCGCGGCGCATGGAACGTCCCCGGCGCCACGGTGCTGTCGGACATGCCGGACGACGTGGTCACGGCCTTCCAGCCGGACCGGCGCAGCTGCGTCGTCGCGCTGACCCACGATCCCAAGCTCGACGACCTGGCGCTGCTCGAGGCGCTCAAGAGCGAAGCTTTCTACGTCGGCGCGATCGGCAGCCGGCGCAACAACGAGGCCAGGCACGAGCGGATGATCGAGCACTTCGAGCAGACGAAGGAGTCGCTGGCGCGGCTGCGCGGGCCGATCGGCATCTACATCGGCAGCAAGACGCCGCCCGAGATCGCGGTGAGCGTGATGGCCGAGATCCTCGCGGTGAAGAACGGCGTCCGGCTGCCGCGCGACATGAGCGTGGCCCAGGCGAAGAACGTGCTCGCCGGCAAATAGCCCCCCGGAGGCAAACCATGAACTTCGCAATCCTGCTTTTTCCCCAGGTCGAGGAACTCGACTTCGCCGGACCCTGGGAAATGTTGACGATGTGGAAGCAGATCGCGGACGGTCCGCGCAACTGCCTGCTGGTGGCGCAAACCCTGGAGCCCGTGGTTTGCGCCAAGGGCCTGTCGGTCAATCCGCATGTCTTCGGCCCCTATGCCCGCAGCCGCATGGATGCCGCCGTCGCATCCGTGGGCTGGGACGTTGCGCTCTCGAACGACATCCCCGGCATCGGAAGGATCAAGAACTGGCGCCGCCGCGCTCCTTGCGCGCAGGCGAGGTCGTGCAGAAATGCGGCCGCACGACCGGGACGACGACAGGTGTGGTGGTCGCTGTCGCGGCAACGGTGTTCGTCGACTACTGGACGCTCGGGATTGCTGGAGCGCGCACGGAGTTTGTCGACCAGATCATCACAAGCAGGATGAGCTCTTACGGAGACTCCGGCTCGCTGCTGGTCGACCTGAAGGACAGGGCTCTGGGCATGCTGTTCGCGGGCTCGGCCACCCACTCCTACTACAACCCGATGCTCGAGGTGACAAACGCGTTCCAGCTGGGCGTCTGACATTCCGTCCGGCCAGGAGGCGGCGGGCCGCGAAGTCTCCGGCTCAGGACGGCCGGCCGCGGTCCCCGCCCGGGCTGCTGGCCGGCAAGGTCTTCTCGATCACCTGGTCGTCGGGCACATCGTGCGGACCGTCTTCGTCCGGGACGCCGGCGGGCTGGCCGTCGACGGATGCGTCGTCGGACTGGTCGCTCTGCTGCGGCTTCTGGGTTGCTGGCATGCTGGTCTCCTGACACGTCGATGAGGCAGCATCGGCGCGATCCCGGCAGGAGGCAACCAGTTCCAGCGATTCCCGGCGTAGGACAGTTGCCCGACCTGTACGCAACTCGACCGGCGAGCAAAGCCAGAGCCCGGCGGGTCCGCTATTTCTCCTTGCCCATCACCACGTCCGGCAGGATGGTGACGATCTGCGGGAACACGGTGATCAGCACGATGCACACCACCAGGCAGATGAAGTACGGAATGGCGGCCCTGGCGATGGTGTTGCAGTCCTTGCCCGTCATGTTCTGCAGCACGAACAGGTTGAAGCCCACGGGCGGCGTCACCTCGGCGATCTCCACCAGCAGGACGATGAAGATGCCGAACCAGACCAGGTCGAAGCCGGCCTTCTGGATCATCGGCAGCACGACGGCGCTGGTCAGGACGATCATGCTGATGCCGTCCAGCGCCGTGCCCAGCACCAGGTAGACCAGCGTGAGCACGCCGATCAGCATGTAGGGCGACAGGTGCATGGCGTCGACCCAGTTCGCCAGCTCGCGCGGGATGCCGGTAAAGGCCATCGTCTTGGTCAGGAACGACGCGCCGGCCAGGATGAACATGATCATGCAGCTGGTGCGCGTCGTGCCCATCAGGCCTTCGCAAAAGCTCTTCCAGGTCAGCGACTTGCTCCACCAGGCCAGCGCCAGCGAGCCCACCACGCCGTAGGCTGCGCATTCGGTTGCCGTCGCGTAGCCGGCGATCAGCACCCAGACGATGAAGACGATCAGCGCGCCGCAGGGGATCAGGTTGCCCGAGAGGCGGATCTTCTCGACGAAGCCGGTCGGCGGGTCGGCCGGCGGAACCTGGTCCGGGTTGCGCAGGCTCCACCAGATGATGTAGCCGGAGAACAGCGCCATCAGCAGGAAACCCGGAAGGAAGCCTGCCAGGAAGATGCGGATGATCGATGCGTCCGCCGCCACGGCATAGACCACCATCGTGATCGACGGCGGGATCAGGATGCCGAGCGTTCCGGCCGTCGCCAGCGAACCGAGCGCCAGCTTCTCGCTGTAGCCGCGCTTGAGCAGCTCGGGCAGGGCGACCTTGGAGATGGTCGCGCAGGTCGCGGCCGACGAACCCGACACCGAGCCGAAGATGCCGCAGCCCAGGATGGTCGTGTGCATCAGCCGCCCTGGCACCCGGTTCAGCCAGGGACGCAGGCCCTCGAACATCTCTTCGCTCAGGCGGCTGCGAAACAGGATCTCTCCCATCCAGATGAACAGGGGCAAGGCCGCGAGCTCCCAGGACGCATTCGATTCCCAGAACGAGGAGAAGAGGTTGTTGCCCGGGGACGTGGATGTGAAGAAGGCCTGGCCGACCCAGCCGCAGATCGCCAGCGTCATCGCGATCCAGACGCCCCCCGAAAGCAGCAGCATCATGACCAGCAGCAGCAGGCCGCCGACAAGCAATATGTCCATGTTTTTCTTTGAGTGGACGCTCTAGACGTCGGAGGAGAAATCGCCGTGGGCGTGCCGCTCTTCGACCGCGACGACGTAGGTCGGCCGTCCGCCGCGCAGGACGATCACCAGTTCGTCGACCAGGGCCACCAGCAGCAGCAGCGAACCCAGCGCGAAGCTGGCTTGCGGGATCCAGATCGGGATCGGCAGCAGTCCCTGCGCGACCTCGCCGAAGGCCCAGCTGTCGTAGGTGAACTTGTTGGCCCAGAAGGCCAGGTACGCGACGCTGACGGTGCCGATCACCAGGCACGCGATCTCCACCAAGCGGCGCATCGGCGGCGGGAGTTTCTCCAGCAGCAGGTTCACGCGGACGAAGTCGCCGTGCTTGAAGGCATGGGCCATGGCGAAGAACGACGCGGCGGCGCAGAACCAGGCGACGACGTCGTTCACCGCGCCGGTGCGCACGTTGAATTCGCGCAGCACGCTCTGCGCGATCATCAGCACGCAGATCAGCGCGATGAAGATGGCGCCCAGCGCGCCCGACACCAGGTACAGGCGGTCGAGGAAGCGGCGCAAGGAATGCGCCTTACTTCTTGTTGAAGGCGTCGATCAGGGCGACGCCGTCGGGCCCCGCCTTCCTTGCCCAGTCCGCCTGCATGATGACGCCGACCTGCTTGAGGTCCGCCATCAGCTTGGGCGCAGGCTTCATGATCTTCATGCCCTTTTCCGCCAGGGCCTTCTTGTACCAGTCGTTCTTTTCTTCGCTGATCCTCCAGCCGCGCACCTCGGCGTCGGCCGCCGCCTTGAGGACCGCGGCCTGGGTCGGCTTGTCCAGCGCGTCGAAGGCCTTCTGGTTGACGATGACGCCGTTCTTGGGCATCCAGGCCTGCGTGTCGTACCAGTACTTGATGCTCTCGTAGGTCTTGGAGTCGTAGCCCGTCGAGCCCGAGCTCATGTAGCTGTTGACGACGCCCGTGGCGAGCGCCTGCGACAACTCCGCTTGCTGGATGGTGACCGGCTGGGCGCCGACCAGTTCGGCGATCTTGGCGGTGGCCGGGCTGTAGGCGCGCCACTTCAGGCCGCGCATGTCGGCCACCGAAGCGATCTCCTTGTTCACGTAGATGCCCTGCGGCGGCCAGGCGACGGCGTAGAGCAGCTTCATGCCCTGGGCCGCCAGGAGCTTGTCCAGGTACGGCTTTTGCACGGTGGCGAGCTTGCGGGCCTCCGCATAGCTGGTTGCCAGGAAGGGGATGCCGTCGGCGCCGTACATCGGGTTTTCGTTCTCGGCGTTCACCAGCAGCAGTTCGCCGATCGGCGCCTGCCCGCCCTGCACGGCGCGCTTGATCTCGTTGGCCTTGAACAGGGACGCATTGGCGTGGACCTGGATCTTGAGCTTGCCGCCGCTGGCTTTTTCGACGTCGTTGGCGAACAGCTGCAGGTTCTCGGTGTGGAAGTTCGAGGCCGGATAGGCCGCCGGCAGGTCCCACTTGGTCTGGGCGAAGGCGCCGGTGGCGCCGAACGCGGCCAGGGTGATCAGGGCGTGTTTGAGGTTCATGGTCGCTCCGAAACGATGCGGGATGAAGAAGGACCAAAGCATAAATGCAAGGAACGGGCCAGCGTCTCCGGTGTTTCCCCCGGTGAAACGCCGTGGCTGCAACGGACCGGCCTGCCGTCCGGGGCTAGCGGCGCGCCAGCGACTGCCAGGCGCGGACTGCGGCCAGCACCGTTTCCATCTGCACGGTGTGCGCGAAGCGGAATGCGTCGCCATGGATGGTTTCGTCGGGGAACTCGGTGACCAGCGTGACCGGCGCACCGGGCCGGTCAACCTCGGACACGGCGCAGGCGATGCCCTGGATCACCTCGAACGGAACTTCGCCGGCATGGCGCCGGTACAGCGCCAGCTGGCGCGCGTTGAATTCCGCCAGGCCCGCGACCCGCGCCAGCGCGGCGCAGACCTGCTCCACCAACGCGCGGGCCTCGGCCTGCCAGCCTGGATGATGGCGCAGGACCAGGAAGAAGCCCTTGGGCACGGTCCACAGCTCGAAGCCTTGCGGCAGGTAGCCGGACCAGGGCCGCGTCCACTCGTGGGCGGGATAGCCATGCAGGTTCAGGTGCAGCTGCGCGCCTGAGCGCGCAACTGCCTGCTCGCGTGCGCTGCGCTCGTACAGGGGCGCTTGCTCGCGGTACTCCAGGTCGTCGCCAAGCGCGCTGTAACGCGCCGCGTGGTGCATGTGCCCCGGGTGCCAGGCCGAGAGCTCGCGCTGCAAGGCGTAGCCGTCGGGATTCTCGAGGGCGATCAGCGCGAAGTGCGCGTCGCCTTGCGCCTTCAGCGCCCTGGCCGCACGCAGCGCCCCGACGATGCCCGAAGTTTCGTTGGCGTGCTGGCCGCCGCTGATGAACACCGCGGCCGAGGGTCCCTGCTGGTACAGGCCGGCGACGGCGCGGCCCTGGAGGCTGACGGCGCCGAAGCGCTGGCCGGCCAGGCCTTCCATTTCGGCGGCGATGCGCGCAGGTTCCGGTGCCGTGTCGAGCTCGTCCAGCGGCGTCGAGCGATCGGCGGAGGCAACAATGGCGGGCGCGGGCGCGGGCGCGGGCTCGAAGCCGCGCAGCGCGATGCGCAGTCGCGGCGACTCGCCGGCGCGCACGTCCGGCACGATCTGCCCCGGCTGCAATCGCCGGTCGCCGGGCACGCGGCCGGAGCGGCGCTGGAAGATCTCCAGCAGCGAGAAATAGATGTCTTCATGCAGCGCTTCGTGCGTGCTGATGCACTCGCCCGCCATCGGCAGCGGCTGCTCGATGCCGGGCAGGTCGATCCGGATGTCCAGGCGCTCGAAGTAAGGCTCGGCCCTCGGCCACTCGTGGTCCAGGACGGTGCGCAGGACCTGCTCGAACAGCTGCTCGTGCTCGGTCGGCTGCGCGGCGTCGATCGAGGACGCGCCGCCGCCGTGGACCCGCAACCAGCCGGTGGGCGACAGATGCCCGATCCCGGTCGGGCCGGTGTGGCTGCGGTTGGGGGCGAACACGTTCACCTGCTGCCGGCGGCCGTCCTTCGATGTCAGGGCCAACTCGTAATCCAGGTTGTCGGTTCCCGGCTCGAACGCCAGCGCACATCCGGGCAGCATGGCGGCCAGCGGATAGGCCTCCAGCAGGAAGCGATTCTCCGATGCGCGCGGATGGACCGGATAGCGCACCGTGACGGCGGCCAATCCGCTGCAATCGACCTGTTCGAGGAAAAAGTGCACCAGCGGCTTGTAGGCGCTGTGCAGCGTGGCCTGCACGCCGGCCGATCGCAGGCGCTGTTCGGCCCCGCGGCGCGCGACGGCGCCTTCGAACAGCCAGCCCTCGACGCTCGCACCGCGCCACCGCGGTTGCGCGAACCGCTCCACCCACGCGTCCAGCGTCCGGGGCACGGTCGTCTCGAACAGGACCTCGTCGGCCATCAGAGTTTGCCGGTCGGGTCGATGCGGTCGCGCAGCCAGTCGCCCAGCAGGTTCAGGCCCAGCACCGTGAGCATGATGGCCACGCCCGGGAACACGCTGACCCACCAGGCGGTCTGCATGTAGGTGCGGCCGTCGGCCAGCATGCCGCCCCAGCTCGGGATCAGCGGGTCCACGCCCAGGCCCAGGAAGGTGAGGCTGCTTTCCAGCAGGATGTTGTTGGCCACGTTCAGCGTGACCAGGATGATCACCGGCCCGATCACGTTGGGCAGGATGTGGTGCCGCACCATCGCGAGGTCGCGCACGCCGAAGGCGCGGGCGGCCTGCACGTATTCGCGCTCGCGCGTCGACAGCACCATGCCGCGCACCAGCCGGGCGAACTGCACCCACTGCGAGATGATCATGAAGATGATGATGTTGGCCAGGCCGCCGCCCAGGATCGAGATGAAGGTCAGCGCGACCAGGATGAAGGGCAGGGCCAGCTGCACGTCGACGCAGCGCATCAGGATCATGTCCCAGATGCCGCGGTAGTAGCCGGCGACGAGGCCGATGGTGATCCCCAGCAGCGAGGCGCCGAGCGTGGAGAGCAGTCCGACCATCAACGAAATGCGGCCGCCCACCAGCACGCGGGCCAGCACGTCGCGGCCCAGCGGATCGGTGCCCAGGGGATGCGCCCACTGGGCAAACGGGGGGCTGAGCCGGGCGGCCAGGTCCATCGCCGCACCGCGGTCGGGGAAGATCCAGACCGAGAACAGCACCAGGACCAGCATCACGCCGGTCAGCAGCGCGCCGAGGATGAATTCGAGCGAGCGCCACTGGAAGGCGCGGCCGGTGGGCGCTGCATTGGGCAGGACGGCGGGCTGCATGTTCACTTGCTCCGGATGCGCGGATCGACCAGGCCGTAGGCCACGTCGACCAGCAGGTTGACCGCGACGATGATCAGGGCCAGCACGGTCACCGTGCCCTGCAGCACCGGATAGTCGCGGCCGGAGATGGCGTCGAACGCCAGCGTGCCCAGGCCCGGCCAGTTGAAGACTTTCTCGACCACCACGATGCCGCCGATCAGGTTGCCGAACTGCAGGCCGATGTAGGTGATGAGGGGAATGGCGCAGTTGCGCAGTGCATGCTTGTACAGCACGACACGCTGCGACAGGCCCTTGCTGCGGGCCACGGTGATGTATTGCGAAGACAGCGTCTCCAGCATCGCCGTGCGGACCAGCCGCACGTTGGTGGCCGACAGGATGATGGCCATGGTGAGGGCCGGCATCACCAGGCTGAGCGGCCCGTCCCACCCGGACGGCGGCAGCAGCTGGAAGGTGATCGACAGCAGCAGCACCAGCATGATGGCCAGCCAGAAATTCGGGAACGACAGGCCGACCAGCGAGACGATGCGGATCAACTGGTCGACGCCGCGGCCCTTGTTGACTGCGGCGTGGATCCCCAGCGGCACCGACACCATCACCGACAGCAGCAGCGAGACGAACGCCAGCGACAAGGTGGCGGGCAGGGCGTCGGCGAGCAGGGCGCGCACCGGCGTGCCGCCCATGAAGCTGTTGCCGAAATCGCCGACCAGGATGCCGCGCACGAAGTCCGCGTACTGCACCAGGAAGGGACGGTCCAGGCCCAGGCCGGTCCGGATGTTCTGCAGGTCCTGCTCGGTGACGCTGCCCGCACCCTGGCTGAGCATCAACGCCGGGTCGCCCGAGAGCCGCACCGCATAAGACACGAACAGGGTCACCACCAGCAGCACGAACACCGCCTGCAGGACCCGTTTCAGGATGAAGCCGCCCACGCTATCGCTCGCTTGCCGTCAAAGCCCCGCGGGTCACTCGACCGTCGCGTTGACGAAGCGAAAGCGCCCGTCGGCCGGCAGGTCCAGGTTCTTCGCCCGCTTGTTCAGGCCGTACACCGTGTTCAGGCTGTACAGCGGCATCTCCAGCGCCTGGTCGGCGACGTAGCGGGCGATCTCGTTGAGCGTCTGCTTGCGCGCGGCCTGGTCCCAGGTGTTGCGCTGCGTGTGCAGCAGCGCGTTGAGCTTGGCGTCGTCGTCGAACGGGTTCCAGCGCTGCTTGGTGTAGTACATCGAGTAGGCCGTGTTGTCGTAGTCGAAGGTCCAGCCGCCCCACTGGTTCTGCCACATCTCGCCGGTCTTGCCGGCCGGGATGATGTCGTTGAGCAGCACGTTGGTGTCGTAAGGCTTGAGCGACACGGTGATGCCCACTGCCTGCAGGTAGCCGGCGACGGCCTGTGCCACTTCGCGGAAGTTGCTGTCCGGGCCGCGGAAGTCCAGCTGGATCTGGGTGCCGGGCTTGACGCCGGCCTTCTTCAGCATGGCCTGGGCCTGGGCGGGGTTGAAGGGCAGCGGCTTCATCGCGGGGTCGTTGCCGAACGACAGCACACCCTGGAAGCTGGCGATCGGCTTGGCGTTCCCCAGCAGGATGGTCTTGATGATGGCGTCGCGGTCCACGGCCATCGTGAGGGCCTTGCGCACGTCGCGATCCTTCATGATGCCGCGCTGCGTGTTGTAGCGCAGCGCCAGCGCCACCGGGCCGTCCATGCTGACCACGTTCAGCTTGCTGTCCTTCTTGAGCGTCTCGACCATCGACAGCGGGATCTGGTTGGCGACGTCGACACGGCCGGCCTGCAGTTCTGCCGCTTGCGTCGCCGGCTCCGTGATGAAGCGGTAATTGAGCTGGTCCACCTTGGGTGCGCCGCCCCAGTAGTTCGCATTGCGCTCGAGCGCCAGATTGACCTTGGGCTTGTACTCGCTGAACTTGAAGGGGCCGGTGCCGACCGGGTTCATGCCGAAGAACTGGCTGCCCTTTTCCTTGATGTACTTCGGCGGCACGATCATCGCGCCGTAGCCGGCCAGTTTGGTCAGCAGCACCGGGTCCGGGCTCTTGAGCACGAAGTCCACCGTCATCGGGTTGACCACCACCACCTTGTCGATCGACGTGTAGTTGGACTGCTGCGGCCCCTTCTTGCCTTCTTCGCCCAGCAGGCGGTCGAAGCTGAACTTCACCGCCTCGGCGTCGAAAGGTTCACCGTTGTGGAACTTCACGTTCGGGCGCAAGGTGAAGCGCAGCTTGGTGTTCTTCTCGAGGAACTCCCACTTCGTGGCCAGGCCGGGCACCAGCTTCATGTCGGGCGTGCGGACGATCAGGCCGTCGAACACCTGGCTGCCGACCGCGCCCCAGGAGACCAGGAAGGTGGCGATCGGGTCCCAGTTGCCGGGGTCCTGGTGCAGTGCGACCGTCAGCGTGCCGGCGGCATGGGCGCTGGGCGCGCCAAGGCAGGCGAGCACCAGGCTGCTGGTTGCGAAGAGGGCTTTGAGCTTCATGGGATTCTCCGGGAGTGAGAGGGGTCAGGTGACCTGGGCGACGCGGTGGCCGGGATGGACTTCGACCAGTCGCAGGATCTCCGGCCCGTGGCCGGCCTTGCGCATGGGGCTTGGGATCTCGCCCTGGATCAGGCGCGAGTCGATGTGATGGCCCGGTTCGGCGACCGGCACCGCGGCCAGCAGCTTGCGGGTGTACGGATGCTGCGGACGCTCGAAGATGTCCTGGCGGCTGCCGATCTCGACGATCTGGCCCAGGTACATCACGGCCACGCGGTGGCTGATCTTTTCCACCACCGCCATGTCGTGGGTGATGAACAGGTAGGACAGGCCGCGCTGTGCCTGCAGCTCCATCATCAGGTCGATGATCTGCGCCTGCACCGAAACGTCCAGGGCCGACACCGATTCGTCGGCGATCACCAGCCGCGGGTCGCAGGCCAGGGCCCGCGCGATGCAGATGCGCTGGCGCTGGCCGCCGGAGAACTCGTGCGGATAGCGCTGCGCGTGCCCGGGGTTGAGGCCCACGCACTCGAGCAGTTCCGCCACCCGCTGCTGCAGCGCGCGCGTGCCCGTCAGCAGCCGGTGCGTGACGATCGGCTCGGCGATGCTGAAGCCGACGGTCTTGCGCGGATCGAGCGAAGCGTACGGGTCCTGGAAGATGTACTGGATCTCCTGGCGCAGCCGCTGCCGGTCCCGGGCTTTCATGGTGGCCAGGTCGTGGCCGTCGAAACGGACCGATCCGCTGGTGGCCTCCACAAGCTGCTGCAGCGTCTTGCCGATCGTGGACTTGCCGCTGCCGGATTCGCCGACCAGGGCCAGCGTTTCGCCGGGATAGATCTCGAAGCTGACTTCCTCCACCGCGTGGACCCGATGGGTGGCGCGACCCAGCAGGTTGTGGGCGACGTCGAACCGGGTGGTGAGTTTTTCGACGCTGAGCAGCGGCGCCCGCCGGTCCACGGTGTCCTGCACCTGCTCCGTGCCGACCTCGCGCAGCTCGCCATCCTCCAGCACCACCAGCGGCGTCCGCTTGGGCAGCGGCTGGCCGCGCAGGCTGCCCAGCCTGGGAACGGCGGAGAGCAGGGCGCGGGTGTACGGATGCTGCGGGTTGTTGAAGATCTGTTCGACCGATCCTTGTTCCACCTGGCGGCCGCGCCACATCACGACCACGTCGTCGGCCATCTGGGCGACCACGCCCATGTCGTGCGTGATGAACATGACGGCCGTGCGCAGGTCGCGCTGCAGCTCGCGGATGATGTTCAGGATCTGCGCCTGGATGGTCACGTCCAGCGCGGTGGTGGGCTCGTCGGCGATCAGCAGCGCCGGCTTGCAGGCCAGCGCCATCGCGATCATGGCGCGCTGGCGCATGCCGCCGGACAGGGTGTGCGGATAGGCGTCCAGCAGGCGCCGGGCGTCGGGCAGGCGCACCAGTTCCAGCAAGGCGAGGGCCTGTTCGCGGGCCTGCGTGCCGCCCATGGCCTGGTGCAGCACCAGCGTTTCGGCGATCTGGTTGCCGATGGTGAACACCGGGTTCAACGAGGTCATCGGCTCCTGGAAGATCATCGCGATCTCGTTGCCGCGGATCGAGCGCATCGCTTGCTCGCTGGCGTGCCGCAGGTCCTGCAGGCCGCTGACGGGCGAGCGGAACAGCACCTCGCCGTCGACGATCTCGCCGCCCGAATAATCGGTCAGCCGCATGATCGCCTGCGAAGTCACGGACTTGCCGGAGCCCGATTCGCCGACGATGGCCAGCGTGCGACCGGACATGACGTCGAAGCTCAGGCCGTCGACGGCGCGCAAGCGCCCGCCGGGAACCGGGAATTCCACCGCCAGCGAACGGACGGAAAGCAGCGGCCCGGCGGCTGGCGCGGCCGCGTTCACGGTCTCTGGAATGGCGGCGGACATGCGGGAAACGGCGAAGTAATGTTTTGTTTTCGTCGACAAATTGTCGGCAGATTGTCGACGAGGTCTAGAATCCTAACATGGCAAAAGCGACCCGATCCGCCCCGTCCCAGCCCATCGTCTCGTCGGCGCACCTGGTGTCGCCGCGCAGTTCCGAGATGAGCGAGTTCGAGTTCGGCCTGATCGTCGCGGGCAACGCCTTCCATCGCTGGATCGCCCATTGCATGAGCGCCGCCGGCCTGAAGGACCTGACGCCGCTGGACGTGCTGGTGCTGCACCACGTCACCCATCGGGCGCGCGACAAGCGGCTGGCCGACATCTGCTTCATCATGAACGTGGAAGACACTCACCTGATCAACTACGCGTTGAAGAAGCTGCAGAACCTGGGCGTGGTGGCTTCCAGCAAGAGCGGCAAGGAAGTCACCTATGCCGCCACCGAGCTCGGCCACCGCCATGTCGAGCGCTATCGAGAGATCCGCGAGAGCTGCCTGATCAACGCGCTGAACGCCGACGACGGCCTGAACCGCGACATCGGCGATCTGGCCCGCCTGCTGCGCGTGCTCTCCGGCATGTACGACCAGGCCGCGCGCGCGGCCGCCTCCCTGTAAGAACGAACGCAATGCAGACCATCATGGACACCCGGCGCTGGCAATTCTGGATCGACCGCGGCGGCACCTTCACCGACGTCGTCGGCCGCCGTCCCGACGGCACGCTCACCACCCACAAGCTGCTCTCGGACAACCCGGAGCAGTACCGCGATGCGGCGGTCGCCGGCATCCGCCACCTGCTCGGGCTGAAACCCGGCGAGCCGGTGACGCCCCATCTGGTGGAGTCGGTGAAGATGGGGACGACCGTCGCCACCAACGCACTGCTGGAACGCAAGGGCGAGCCGACGCTGCTGGTGACGACGCGAGGTTTCCGCGACGCGCTGCGCATCGCCTACCAGAACCGTCCCCGCCTCTTCGACCGTCACATCGTCCTGCCCGAGCTGCTGTACAGCGACGTCATCGAAGCGCGGGAGCGCATCGCGGCGCAAGGCGAGGTGCTGCAGCCGCTGGACGAAGCGCAGCTGCGCAGCGAGCTGCAGGCGGCGCACGACCGGGGCCTGCGCAGCGTCGCCGTCGTGTTCATGCACGGCTATCGCTTTACCGAGCACGAGAAAGCAGCGGCACGGATCGCCCGCGAGGTCGGCTTCACGCAGGTCAGCACCTCGCACGAAACCAGCCCGATGATGAAGTTCGTCAGCCGCGGCGACACCACCGTGGTCGATGCCTACCTGTCGCCCATCCTGCGCCGCTATGTCGACCAGGTGGCCGGCGAGATGCCTGGCGTGCAGCTGTTCTTCATGCAGTCGTCCGGCGGCCTGACCGACGCCCACGCCTTCCAGGGCAAGGACGCGATCCTGTCCGGTCCCGCGGGAGGGATCGTCGGCATGGCCCGGACAGCGGAGCTGGCCCATCGTCAATCCTCGGCGGCGCTGGGTGGCCCGGTCAAGGTGATCGGTTTCGACATGGGCGGCACCTCCACCGACGTCTCGCATTACGCCGGCCAGTTCGAACGCGAGTTCGAAACGCAGGTCGCGGGCGTTCGCATGCGCGCCCCGATGATGAGCATCCACACGGTGGCGGCGGGTGG
>JAQGNJ010000021.1 GCA_028291885.1 Ramlibacter sp.
ACCGCCCCTCGATCATCCGCGGGGAGGCAACGCACCAGCAGCTGGCCACGGGCTTGGTGATCGGCACGCGCTTTCATTCGGCGCCGGTGCTGCGCATCTCGGATGCCAGGCCGGTCCACCTGGGGCATGTGGGCAAGGCCGACGGCCGCTGGCGGCTGTACGCCTTTGCCGGCGCGAACGATCACGTGGACGGGCAGGCGGGCGTCGGCGGGCTGTGCAGGTTCCTGCAGGAGTCGCCGGACTCGCCGGTCCGCAGGTACACCCGAGCGGACCAGGACATCGACGCGGTGTTCGATCTGCGGGCGATCTTCCAGCAGCCGCACGACCAGCTGGAGATCGCATCGCTGCCCGCGTTGCTGCTGCCGCGCAAGGGCCGCTACGGCCTGCGCGACTACGAGAAGGTCTTCTGCCCGGACCTGAAGAACGGACCCGACATCTTCGACCTGCGAGGCATAGCCCGGGGGCAGGGCGCCCTGGTCGTGGTGCGCCCCGACCAGTACATCGCCCACGTGCTGCCGCTGGATGCGCATCGGGCGCTGGCGGACTTCTTTGCCGGATTCATGTTGCCGAACTGAGGTCGGTGTAGATCGGCGGTTGCCAAGCGCCGGCGCCGGGGGCAGGATGCTGCCGATGTTCTTCCTCTGGCCGCAGTACCTCTGGCTGATGCTGGCGCTGCCCTTGCTGCCCCTGGCCTGTCTCTGGCTGCTGCGCCGCCGCGGCAAGCCGGCGCTGCGCTACAGCAGCCTGGGGGTTGTCCGTGCGGCGGCGGTCCGGCACAACTGGCGGCGGCACGTGCCGCCTGCGCTGGTGCTGCTCGCCTGCTCCATGTTGCTGCTCGCCGCGGCCCGGCCGGTCGCCCGGGTGCCGCTGCCCTGGGCCCGGTCGTCGATCAGCTGGCCATGGACGTGTCGCTCAGCATGCGCGTCACCGACGTCAAGCCGACGCGGCTGGCGGCGGCGCAGGACGCGGCCAAGCTGTTCCTGCGCGACCTGCCCAGGGACATCGAGGTCGGACTCGTCACCTTCGCCGGCAGCAGCCAGGTGGCCCAGGCGGCGACACTGGACCGCGAGTCGCTGGTCGCGGCCATCGACGGCTTCCAGATGCAGATGGGCACGGCAGTGGGCAACGCGATCGTCCTGTGCCTGTCCGAACTGTTTCCCGACCACGGCCTCGACGTCGCGGAGATGAGCTTCGGCAGCAAGCCGCGGGGGCGCAGCCGGACGACAAGGAAAAACCGCCGCCCAAGCAGATCACGCCCGTCGCGCCGGGCTCCTACAACTCCGCCGCCATCATCCTTCTGAGCGACGGCCGCCGCACGACGGGCGTGGACACGCTGGAGGCGGCAAAGATGGCGGCCGATCGCGGAGTGCGCATCCATGTGGTTGGCCTGGGCACGGTCGATGGCGATGCCGCCACGGCCGACCGCCTGGCCATGTAGCTGCGCCTGGACGAGCCCACCTTGCGCGAAGTGGCGCGCATGACCGGCGGGGAGTACCACTACGCCGGCACGGCGGACAAGCTTGAGTTGACGACTTCGGGAAAACACGGGGCCCGGTGTGACGCCTTCCGACTAGGATCCGGAAAGTCGTACGCATTCAAACAGTTTGGATGCCTACAAACCAGTCCGAGGCATTCCGATCATGGCCCCACAGGTACACGCCCCCACCACGCCGGCAGCATCCGGCGACGTCATGGAGCGGTTCAGCCGCTTCGCAAAAATCGACGTTTCCGACGATTTCATTCGCCAGGCAGTGGAAGACGCGGACCTGCCGGCGTTGATGGCGACACTGGCCATGATCACCGGCGACACGTCGCTGATTGCAGCCGACCTGAAGCCGCCGTCCCCGCCGATGCTGACCACCATCGCGCCTCATGGCGGGATGAGCCAGCAAGCGCAGGAGAAGGCCAGGCGGCTCGGCGTCGGTGCATTGCTGAAGTACCGTGACGGCGGACAGGCGTACCAAGGCAAGCCGCCCCCCGCGCTGCTGGATGCCTGCGTGCAGTACCTGATCCGCGGCGACCTCGAAGAGCACCGTTCGCTGCTCGAGCACGAGCTGGGCATCGCGCAGGACCTCGGCGCCCCAGGCTGGACGCTCCCGGAAGTGGCGCCCGGCGCTCGCTTCCGCGTCGCCGTCATCGGTGCAGGCGTGTCCGGCATCGCGGCTGCCTACCGGCTGCAGCAGTCGCAAGTGGACTTCACCGTGTACGAGAAGAGCGAGGAAGTCGGTGGGGTCTGGTGGGAGAACCGTTATCCCGGCTGCCGCCTCGACACCCCCAATTTCGCCTACAGCCTGTCCTTCGCCCAGAAGCCGGACTGGCCGCAGCAGTTTTCCCGCCAACCCGAGATCCATGCCTACCTGAAGACGGTGGCGGAGAGTGCCGGGATGCGCCGCCACATCCGGTTCGGGAGCGAGGTGGACGCGATGCGCTTCGACGAGCAGCGGGCCACCTGGACGCTCACCGTGCGGGACCGCTGCGGTGCGGTGACCCACGAGGAATTCAACGCGGTGATCACGGCGGTCGGCATCTTGAACCGTCCGAGCATTCCCGACATCCCGGGCCTGGATTCATTCCGGGGCCGGACGGTGCACTCGGCCACGTGGCCCAAGGACCTGGAGCTGGCCGGCAAGCGGGTGGCCCTGGTGGGAACGGGCGCGAGCGCGTTCCAGATCGGTCCCTCGATCGCCGACGGCGTGGCGCAACTCACGGTCTTCCAGCGCAACCCGCCCTGGATGCTGCCCACGCCGACGTACCACGACGACATCAAGCCCGGCATGCAGTGGCTGCTGAACCACGTCCCTTACTACGGTCGCTGGTACCGCTTCTGGCAGTTCTGGATCGCGGTCGAGGGCCGGCTGCCGCTGACCGAGGTGGAGGACGACTGGGACCACCCAATCTCGGTGGGGCGCAAGAACGAGGAACTGCGCCAGGGGTGCCTGGAGTGGCTCGGGCGGCAGTACCAGGACAGGCCTGATCTGCTGGAAAAGATGACGCCGAACTATCCACCCGCCGCCAAGCGCATGCTGCGCGACAACGGCGTGTGGGCAGCCATGCTCAAGAAGCCGCACGTGGCGTTGAACACCACCGGCATCGAGCGGGTCACCCCCACGGGCATCCAGACGCAAGACGGCGTGCTGCACGACTTCGACGTCATCATTTTCGCGA
Organism: Ramlibacter sp.; assembly: GCA_028291885.1. Classification (GTDB taxonomy): domain Bacteria; phylum Pseudomonadota; class Gammaproteobacteria; order Burkholderiales; family Burkholderiaceae_C; genus Ramlibacter. Next base: position 3,166 of record JAQGNJ010000021.1, read on the forward strand.
CCGGCTTCAAGGCGTCCGATTTCCTCGCGCCGATGAAGATCACCGGCCGCAACGGCCGCGATCTCCACCGGGATTGCTGGGCGGGCGATTGCCGCGCCTACCTGGGCATCACGGTGCCCGGTTTTCCGAACCTGTTCATGACCGGCGGCCCGAACACCGCGGTCGTGATCAACGGCAGCGCGATCTTCTCCTCGGAGTGCCAGGTCGAATACGCCATGCGCGCGCTCCGGCACGTGCTGGCTTGCGGCCGCGCCGCGCTCGATTGCAAGGAGAAGCCGTTCACCGCCTACAACGCCTGGGTCGACGCCGGGAACCTCAAGCGCGCATGGGGCGCCGCCCGCACGACCAGCTGGTACAAGAACAGCAGCGGCCGCGCGTCGCAGACCTGGCCGTACGGATTGCTGGACTACTGGAACCTGACCGCGAAGTTCCAGGCAGACGACTATGAATACCTTGGCTAGGGCGCCTGCTTCCGCCGCAGGCAAGCGCGAGATCCGCCTGGAGCAGCTTCCCGGCCACCTGTTTCGCCGCCTCCACCAGCTTGCCGTCGCGCGCTTCACCGCGGACATGGCCAGCCTCGGGCTGACGCCGATCCAATGGTCCGCGCTGGTGACCACGCTGCAGCGGCCGGGCCTGGACCAGATCACGCTCTCGCGGGAGATCTACATCGACACCTCCACGATCGCCGGCGTACTGGACCGGCTCGAATCGCGCGGGCTGCTCCGGCGCCAGGCCTCGCCGCAAGACCGTCGAGTGCGGCTGCTGTACGTGACAGAGGAAGGCGAGGCGCTGCTCAAGGATGCGAACGCCGCCGTCCTGGACACGCAGGAGTGGCTGATGGAGCCGTTGACCCCGGCGGACCGTGCCCTGTTCACCGAGCTGACGCTCCGTGTGCTGAAGCGGCACGAGTGAACCGCCTTTCAGATTTCGTTTTCACCGGAGGATCTTCCTTATGTTGGCTGGGCAGCTACTGAATGGCATCGTCACCGGCGCGATGTACGCCCTCGTGGCCATCGGCTTTTCGCTGGTCATCGGCACCCTCGACAAGCTGAACTTCGCGCACTCCGAGGTGTTCATGGTCGGCGGATTCGTCGCCCTCGTCACGGTGAACTACATGCCGTGGCAACTCGCACTGCTGGTGATCTTCCTGGTTGGCGGTCTGCTGGGCCTGGCGACCGAGTTCATCGCCTTCAGGCGTTTCCAGACGACGGAGGGCAAGATCACCGCGGCACTCGCCTCCATGGCGCTGGGCCTCATCATCACGGACCTGGTGCACAAGGGCTGGGGCACGGAACCGGTGCCGCTCAAGGCCCAGAGCGAATGGCTGCAAACCGGCCACTCCTTCTTCGGGGCCACGGTGCTGAACCTGCAGATCGTCATCCTCGCCGTGGCCTTCCTGCTGATGGCCATGCTGCACGTGCTGCTGCACAAGAGCCGCATGGGCCGCCAGATCCGCGCGCTCGCCGAATCGAGCGTGTCCGCCTCGCTGCTGGGGATCAACGTGCGCCGGGTCACGCAGACGGTGTTCTTCGTCTCCTCCGCCCTGGCTGCAGTCGGTGGGCTGCTGGTGGCCCTGCGCGGGGGCGCTGCGAGTTCCGAGGTCGGCCTGACCTTCGGGTTGAAATCGCTTGCCATCATGGCCATCGGCGGCATGGGTGACCTGCGGGGCGCGCTCGTCGGCGGCCTGCTGATCGGCGTGCTGGAAGCGCTGATGTTCCAGATGGGGCTGGGTCGGCTGGTGGAGATGACTGCCTGGGTGACCCTGATTGCCGTCCTGGTTTTCCGCCCCCAGGGCCTGTTCGGCGGCGGCATCCATGCCCAGGAGCAGCGCGCATGATCGCCGACCACGTGTTCTTCGCCGGCATCAACGTGCTCCTGGCCTGGAGCGTCTACGTCGTCCTGATGACCGGCAGCCTCTCCTTCGCCCAGGGCATGTTCATGGCTGTCGGCTGCTACACGGCCGGCGTGCTGACGGTCAATTTCGGCTGGCCGCTGATTCCGGCCACCCTGGCCGCCGCCGCATTGGCGTCCGTGGTGGCCGCCGTGGTGGGCTGGCCCGCGCTGCGGCTGCGCGGCGTGTACCTGATCCTGGTGACCATCGGCATCACTTTCTGCGGGCGCGTCCTGCTGGAGAACGTGGAGTATGTCGGGGGCGTTGCCGGCTTCAGTGGCATGAGCGGTGCGACCCACGTGACGGTTCTGGTTGCGGTCGCTCTCGTCGGTGCCGCGCTGTTCTGGCTGTCGCGCAGCCCGCTGCAACGCATCTTCGACGCCGTGCGCGAAGACGATCGCGTCGCGGCCTCCCTCGGCATCAACGTGCCCGTGGTGCGGCTGATCGGGTTTGCCGGCGGCGCCTTCATCGCCGCCATCGCAGGATCGCTTTTTGGCCACTACATGAGCTTCGTCCGGCCGGAAAGCTTCGACATCCTGCTGTCCGTGTACGTCGTGTTGTACGTGGTGCTGGGTGGCGTGAACAACATGTGGGGCGCCCTGCTGGGCGCGACCGTGATGACGCTGTTGCCCGAGTATTTCCGTGTGCTGGCGCAGTGGCGTCCCACAGTCTTCGGCCTCGCCATCCTGCTGATGCTGCTGTTCCGGCCGCAGGGCCTGCTGGCCTTCCGCACCCTGAGCAGCCGGTGGAAGCCGGCCAAGGGCACGACAACCAACACCCCGGGCGAACAATGCAAGACAGCGACGTCCTGAGCGTTACGGCGCTCTGCAAGTACTTCGGCGGCGTGCGCGCGCTGGACGGCCTCGACCTGCAGGTGCGGCGCGGCGAGATCCTGGGCATCGTCGGACCCAACGGCGCCGGCAAGACGGCGCTGATCAACACCATCACCGGTTTCTATCGGGCCACATCCGGGCGCATCGACCTGAACGGAACCGAGATCACCTCCTTGCCCATGCACCGCATCGGCCGCCTCGGCGTCGGCCGCACCTTCCAGAACATCCGCCTGTTCAAGCGCATGTCGGTGCTGGAGAACGTGCTCGTGGCCAACAAGGAAACCGCGACCCGCCTGTTGCGCTCCGTGTTTCGGTCCGGCTCGAACCGGGCGGAGCAGGAGCAGGCGATGCACTGGCTGGAGCTGCTGCAGCTGGGAGCCAAGGCGAACCAGCCCGCCTCGTCGCTCTCCTACGGCGATGCGCGCCGCCTGGAGATCGCGAGGGCGCTGGCCGGCAATCCGCGGCTGCTGCTGCTGGACGAACCGGCCGCCGGCATGAACGAATCGGAAACGCGGCAACTGATCGACGACATCCACGTTCTCAAGCACCACGTGGGTGCGATCCTGCTCGTGGAACACGACATGGACCTGATCCGCAAACTGTCGGACCGCCTGGTGGCGATGGACTACGGCAAGAAGATCGCCGAAGGCACGCCGGCGGAGGTGCTGCGCCATCCAGAGGTCCTCAAGGCCTACCTGGGTTCGGATGAATAAGGACGCGGCCATGCACAAAACCATTCTTTCCGTGCGCAACCTGTCGGCCAGCTATGGCCCCATCCGTGCGCTGCGCGGCGTATCGCTGGAGGTGCGCGAAGGCGAAACGGTGGCCGTGGTGGGCGCCAACGGCGCGGGCAAGACCAGTCTCATGCGCGCGATCTCGGGGATCCTGCCGCTCTCGGGCGGCAGCGCCAGTTTCGACGGCATCGAGATCGGCAAGGCCAGGGCGCACCAGCTGGCGCGCGCCGGCATGCTCCACGTCCCCGAAGGCCGCGGCACGCTGCAGAGCATGCGCGTCAAGGAGAACCTGCAGCTGGCCTGGGAAATCCGGCCGACCGACGTGACGCTGGAGCAGGCGCTCGAACAGGTCTATGCGCGCTTTCCCCGGCTGCGCGAGCGCAGCGAACAGCTCGCCGGCAACCTCTCGGGCGGCGAGCAGCAAATGCTGGCGGTCGCGCGCGCGATCATCAATCGGCCACGCCTGCTTCTGCTCGACGAACCCTCCATGGGTCTGTCTCCGCTGTTCACGAACGAGGTCTTCAAGGCCCTCGCCGAAATCCGCGATGCCGGGGTGTCCATCCTGATCGTCGAGCAAAACGTGTCCAAGGCCCTGCAGCTGGCGCATCGCGCCATGGTGCTGACCCACGGCGAGATCACGCTGGAAGGCCCGGCCCGCGAGCTGGCCGCCGATGCGCGCGTGATGGCCAGCTACATGGGCCAGGAGGCATGAGCGGGATGTCGCCCGCGCCGCATGCTGCCCGTCTCTTCGACGTGGCGGGCCGCGCCTACGTCGTGACGGGCGCCGCCAGCGGACTGGGACTGGCAATCTCGCAGGCTTTGACAGCCAACGGCGCCAGGGTGCTGCTGGTCGATTGCGACGCCGACCGGATCGACGAGGTTGCATCGCGCTTGGGCGCGCAAGGCGTCGCCAGTGCGGTCGACGTCGCGGACGCGCAAGCCTTGCAGGACGCCGTCGATCGCTTCATCGGCGACAGTGGCCGGGTCGACGGACTGTTCGCGAATGCGGGCATCAGCGGCGGCCCCGGCTTCGCTACGGCGGCCGGAGCGGTGACGGGGCGCCTGGAGAACCAGGACAGCAGCCACTGGAGCCGCGTGCTTCAGGTCAATCTTCTGGGCGTCCTGAACTCGCTGCAGGCCGTGGTTCCCGCCATGAAGCAAGCGCGGCGCGGCAGCATCGTCATCACCGCGTCGATCGCCGGGATGCAGGCCGAGCCCTTCGTGTCGTACTCCTATGCCGCGGCAAAGGCCGCCGTCATTCAGCTCATGCGGCAGTCCGCCCTGGAGATGGCGCCTTTCGGGGTTCGCGTCAATGCGATATGCCCCGGCTTTGTGCGGACCGGGATCGGCGGCGGCCGTCTGCACGACCCGGCCGTGGAGGCCGACCTGGTCCGCAGGATCCCGTTGGGCCGCCTCGGCGCGCCGCACGAGATCCAGGGCGTCGCGTTGCTACTCGCTTCCGATGCGGGCAGCTACGTGACGGGCAGCCTTTTTCCCATCGATGGCGGCGCCCTCCTGGGCGGATTCCTTTCTTCCCCTCATCCAATCGACGCATCGCCATGACACATCCCTGGAACGGCAAGAGCGCGATCGTGACCGGAGCGGCCTCGGGCATCGGCGCCGCCACGGCGGAAATGCTGGCCCGCAAGGGCATGAACGTGGTCTTGTCGGACATCCAGCCCGGGCCGTTGGCGGCCTGCGCTGCCCGCCTGCAGGAGGAGGGACTGCGCGTGGCGCACCGGCAGTGCGACGTTTCCGATCCCGACCTGGTCAAGGCGCTCGCTGACTTTGCGCAGGACACTTTCGGCAACATCCACCTGTCCTTCAACAACGCTGGCGTCGCGATGCACGGGGTGCCGATGCACGAGATGCAATTGGGCGACTGGCGCTGGGTGAGCGAAGTCAACATCCAAAGCGTGGTGAACGCCATTCACCACATCCTGCCGCGGATGATCCGGCACGGGGAGCCGGCGCTGTTCCTCAACACCGCTTCGATCGGCGGATTGCAGGTCAATCCCAACTGGCTGACCGGCGCCTACTCGATGACAAAGTTCGCCGTCGTGGCCCTGAGCGAGGGGCTGGAGAACGAACTGAAGTCCACCAACGTGCGGGTGGCCGTGCTGTGCCCGAGCGCAGTGGCGACCAACCTGTCCGACGCGCACACCCGGCCCGAGCGCCTGGGCGGCGCGACCGAACGGCCGCAGCAGGCCTTCCTGCGCGAGGCGATCGCGCGCGTGGGCGTTTCACCGGCCTACGTCGCTCAGCGGATCTGGCGCGCGATGGAGGACGGCGAGTTCTACATCCTCACGGATGCTTCGGCCCAACCCGTCATCGAAGCCCGGCATCGGCGCATCGAGGCGGCGCTGGCGCGGGCCGCAGAGTACCGAAGCAGCGCAGGCGACTGAGTTTCATCCATCCCATCAACCATCCGGAGACAAGACATGCAAAACGCAAGAAGAGCAATCGTGGGCGGCGCGGTTGCTGCGCTGGCCCTCACGTTCGCGCAAGGCGCAGCCCTGGCGCAAGGCCAGAAACCGCCCATCAAGCTCGGCCTGATCACACCCCTGACCGGCCCGCTCGCCTCGTACGGGAAGGCCCAGGAGCTCGTGATGAAGCTCGCCATCGAGGACGTGAACGCCAAGGGCGGCATCAACGGCAGCCCGCTGCAACTGGACGTCCAGGACTCCTCCACCGACCCCGGCCAGGCCGTGCTGCTCTTTCGCAAGTTCGCGGGCGAAGGATATTTCGCGGTGCTGGGCCCGATGACCGGCACGCAGTGGGAGACGGTGAGCCCGCTGGCCAACCGGATTCAGATGCCGGCCATCAGCGTCAACGCCGTCAAGCCCGGCATCACGATCCGTCCGTGGACGATCCGGCTGCAGCCGGCGGACGACACGCTGATGCCCGAGGGCGTCAAGGAGTTTCTCAGGGCCTACCCGAAGATCAAGAAGGTCGTGATCATGGCGGACGTGCGCGAGGCCTCCAGCAAGGCGAGCGCCGATGCGTATGCGGCACTGGCCAAACAGCACGGCCTGGAAGTGTTGGAGACAGTGGAGTTTTCCTCGCGCGCAACGGACTTCTCCGCGGCCGCCATCCAGATCAAGAGCCGCAATCCGGACGCCATCCTGGCGGCGGCCTTCCCGGCCCAGGCCATGCTGATCGCCAAGGACCTGAAGACGCAGGGCGTCGGCGTGCCCGTGCTGAACACCAGCATCCTTTGGACCGGCCCGTTCATCAACCACGTCGGCGACGTCGGCCGCAACTGGCACGTGATCGGCTTCTCGACGAACGATGCGGGGCCGGCGGGCTCCGACCCCGCCGTCTACAACTCGCTGGTGGAGCGGGCGCTCAAGCGCGCCGATGCGTCGGTGGGCCAGCCCTTCAATGTGGCGAACTGGGGCGTCTCCTACGACGGGGTCCTGCTGTTCGCGGACATCGCGCGACGCCTGCGCCTGGACGGCACGACCGATCCCGTCAAGGCGCGGGAAGCGATCCGCGGTGAGTTCACCAAGCTGAAGAACTTCAGCGGCGCCCACAGCTACACCTTCCGCGACACGGGCGATGCGCACATCCCGACCACGGTGCTGGCAGCGGACGTGGACCGGAAGGTCTGGAAGTACATGGCCAAGTGAAGCCCACGGCAGGAGTCCGGCCAAGTGGCGACTCCTGCCGCTGGCGAGCGAGCGGCTTGGCCGCCCTCGAGCCGCATCGCGCAATCGTTACGCCGACAGCAACCCCCTGAATTCCACATCAACCGCTCAGGAGACAAAGACATGAATTTCCGCAGAAAAGCCCTCGCAGGCTGCGCCCTCGTGGCGCTCGCGCTTTCGCTGGGACAGGGCTCGGCCCTCGCCCAGGGCCAGAAGCCGCCGATCAAGCTCGGCCTCATCACGCCTCTCACCGGGCCGCTTGCGTCGTATGGCAAGGCGCAGGAAATGGTGATGAAGCTGGCGGTCGAGGATGTGAACGCCAAGGGAGGCATCAACGGCAGCCCGCTGCAACTGGACGTGCAGGATTCCTCGACCGACCCCGGACAAGCCGTCCTGCTGTTCCGCAAGTTTGCCGGCGAAGGCTATTTCGCCGTAGTGGGGCCGATGACAGGCACGCAGTGGGAGACGGTGAGCCCGCTGGCCAACCGCATCCAGATGCCTGCGATCGCAGCCAACGCGAACAAGCCGGGCATCACGGTGCGGCCATGGACCATCCGCATCGGCAATGCCGACGATACCGTGATGCCGGAGGGGATCAAGGACTTCCTCGCGGCGTTCCCGAAGGTCAAGAAAGTCGTCATCATGGCCGACGTGCGCGAAGCATCCAGCAAGGCGAGCGCCGATGTCTACGCCGCACTCGCCAAGCAGCACGGGCTGGAAGTGCTGGAGACGGTGGAGTTCTCCTCGCGCGCAACGGACTTCTCCGCGGCGGCCATCCAGATCAAGAGCCGCAACCCCGATGCCATCCTCTCCGCGGCCTTTCCCGCCCAGGCGATGCTGATCGCCAAGGACCTGAAGACGCAGGGCGTCAATGTGCCCGTGCTCAACACCGGCATCCTGTGGCCTGGGACATTCGTGAACAACGTCGGCGAATATGGCCGCAACTGGCATGCGATGGGGTTCTCGACCAATGACGCCGGCCCGCCCGGATCGGACGCGGCCCTTTACAAGAGCGTGGTCGAGCGGGCACTGAAGCGCTCCGATGCTTCGATGGGGATCCCCTTCAATTTTGCCAACTGGGGGGTCTCGTACGACAGCGTCCTGCTGTTCGCCGATATTGCGCGGCGCCTGCGCCTTGAGAGCACCACCGATCCGGTCAAGGCGCGCGAAGCGATCCGGGGTGAGTTCATGAAGCTCAAGACCTTCAGCGGCGCCCACAAGTACGCCTTCCAGGAGAACGGGGACGCGCACATCCGGTCCACGGTGCTCGCGGCGGACGTGGATCGCAAGGTCTGGAAGTTCATCAACAAGTAGGGGTCGCACAGATGCCACTCACCGCAGCTTTCCAGTCTGCCGTTGCCTGGGCCGAACAGATCCGCAGCGGCGAGGTCTCCAGCGTCGAGGCGCTTCGCTTTCATCTCGATCGCGTCGACCGCCACAACCCAGGGCTGAACGCGATCGTCTCGTTGCGTGCGGAGGAGGCGATGCGCGACGCGCAACGGGCCGACGCGGCGCTCGCCCGCGGCGATCGCGTCGGTGTGCTGCACGGCGTACCGATGACGGTGAAGGAGTCCTTCGACGTCTCCGGGCTGCAGACCACCTGGGGCGCGCCGGCGCACCGCGGCAACGTTGCGACGGCGGATGCCGCGGCGGTCGCGCGGTTGCGAGCGCAGGGCGCCATCGTCTTCGGCAAGACCAACGTGCCGCAGATGCTGGCGGACTGGCAGTCGTTCAATCCCGTCTACGGCAGCACGAACAACCCGTGGGATCGCTCGCGTTCGCCCGGGGGATCATCGGGTGGTTCGGCGGCGGCGCTGGCAGCGGGGATGACGGCGCTCGAACTGGGCAGCGACATCGCTGCTTCCGTTCGCAACCCTGCGCACTTTTGCGGGCTGTTCGGCCATAAACCGAGCTTCGGGATCGTCCCTCAGGCCGGGCATGGCGTAGGCCGCGCCGACCTTCCCATCGACCTGCTCGTGTGCGGCCCGCTCGCGCGCTCCGCGGACGATCTCGCCGTCGCCCTGGACGTGCTGGTGGGGCCCGAGCCGACGGATCCACACCTTCGCATCGAACTGCCGCGGGCGCGGTTTGATTCGTGGAAGGGCGTGCGCGTCGCCGTCCGGGCGACGGACCCGTTGTGCGAGGTCGACGATGAAGTGCAGGCTGCCGTGCAGCGCGCCGCGTCGCTGGCGGCCGAAGCAGGCGCCTTGGTGGATTGGGAGCCGCGGCCGTTCCCCCACGGCGCTCAAGCCCACGAGGTGTACATTCGGCTGCTTCGCGCCGCGACGGGGCCGTTCCTGTCCGATGAAGAACATGCTGCCATGGTCACTCACGCCAGCACACTGCGGGAGGGCGACCAGAGCTACGGTGCCCGGAACATCCGCGGCGTGACGCAGCTGCACCGCGAGTGGTACGACGCCCATCGCGCCAGAGCGAGGATCCGGGCGGGGTGGCGGGACTTCTTCTCGCGATACGACGTGCTGATATGCCCGGTGTCCCCCACGCCGGCCTTCCCCCACATCCAGGACGTCCCCAGGCTGGAGCGGAAGCTGCTGGTGAATGGACAGCTCAGGGACTACAACGATCAGATCTTCTGGCCAGGCCTGGCCACGCTTTCCTACTTGCCGGCGACCGTCGTGCCGATGGGCCGGACCGCCGGTGGGTTGCCCGTCGGGGTGCAGATCATGAGCGACTTCGGCCAGGACCGCACCACCATCGCCGCGGCCAAGCTCCTGGGCGAGATGAGCGGGGGATTTGTTCCTCCTGACGACTACGCCTGAGACATCGATGCCTCGACCCTTCGGGAAGTGACGAACAACAGGAGGTGGCATGGGACTTCTCGACGGAATGCTCGCAAACGCAGCCAAGATCGACCCGGCAAAAATCCAGCAGGAATTCGCGCAAATCCTGGCTCCAGGTGAGTCGGTCCAACACGCCTACCAGCTGATTCGGGACTACTTCGTCTTCACCGACAAGCGATTCGTTCTGGTGGACAAGCAGGGCCTGACGGGCAGCAAGGTGCAATACCACTCGATCCCATACAAGAGCATCACCCACTTCAGCGTGGAGACGGCCGGCACGTTCGACCTGGATGCCGAACTCAAGATCTGGATTTCTGGAACAGCAGCTCCGATCCAGAAGCAGTTCAACAAGAAGCTGAGCATCTACGAAGTCCAGGCAGTCCTGGCCAGCTACGTGCTTCGATGAACCTTGGGCGCGTCTGCCCCCGGCCAGAAGCAGACACAATCAGGCCGCCCAGAAACCCAAGGCGAAGCGCTGCTGCGACGCTTTTCTCACCACGCGAATGCGGGGATCTCGGCTACACCGAACGGAACCTCATCACTTGCAGGCCAAGACATTCATCCAAGGATCACCATCAATGACCTCTGCCAACCGCCGTCAGTTTCTTTCATCATCCGTTGCGGCGCCACTGTCCGTGCTGATCTCCCAAGTGCCCGGCACAGTTTTCGCGCAAGCGGCCTGGCCTGCCAAGACCGTCAGGATCATCGTGCCCTACGCCGCTGGCGGGCCAGCCGACGTGACGGCGCGAGAGATCGCACAGAAGCTGGCGTTGGAGATCAAGCAGCCGGTGGTGATCGAGAACCAGGGCGGGGGCATGGGGATTCCTTCCCTCACGACGGTTGCACGTGCCGAGCCTGACGGTCACACGCTGTGGATGCCGGCACTGGGCAATGCGGTATTGCAGCCGTTGCTCAGCAAAAGCGGTGGCGGCGATCTGCTCGCCAAATTGCGTCCGGTCGGGATGGTCTCCACGAGCGCGCACGTCCTGGTGGTTTCGGCCAAATTGCCTGTCAAGAACGTGCAGGAGCTTGTCGACTATGCCCGCGCCAATCCGGGAAAAGTCAGCTTTGCGTCCGCTGGCACTGGAGGTACCGCTCACCTCGGCATGGAAATGTTCAAAGCCATCTCGGGCACCAACGTCCTTCACGTGCCCTACAAGGGCAGCTCCGGCGCGGTCAACGATCTGGTGTCAGGCCAGGTCAGCGCCATGTTCAGCAGCCTGCCATCCCTTCAGGCAGTGGCTGACAAAGGCTACGTGCGTGTGCTTGCCGCCACTGCGCCGAGCAAGTCCCCCGCAACGCGCGCCTTGCCTCTGATGTCCGCCACGCTTGCCGGCTTCGAATACACCACGTGGTACGCAATGTACGCGCCGTCAGCGACGCCGGCCCCGATCGTTGCCAGCGTGAACGCGGCCCTGCAAAAGGTTCTCAAGGACCCGGCACTGGAGTCAAAAATCGAACCGCACGGCGTTGAACTGCTGGCTTCCTCACCCGAGGAAGTCAACGTGTGGGTGAAACGCGATGCGGAAAAGTGGGGGCGCATCATCCGCAGTGCAGGCATCACGCTCGACTGAGCAGAGTTCACCGGATGGGACCGCGGACGAGGGCTCAGTTCTTGTCATCCCGAAGCAAAGGATGCGGGCGCGCCATCGCTGCGATCCATGCTTCCCAGTCGCATCTTGAAGTTCTTGCGCACCACGTCGACTGCGGCAGAGGCGCCCACGGGCAGTTCGGCGAGCGCTGCCGCCAGCACGCGGTCGCGGGCAGTGCGCAATTCCTCGGCCACCGGATCTCCGTCGTGCAGCGCGAGTGCGCGCAGCAGCGGCTTGAGCGTGAGCCCCTGCAGCACCAGCGTTCCAAGCACGACCGAGAACGCGGTCAGCACGATCAGGTCGCGTGACGGAAACCCCTGCGGCAGGGCCAATGCCGCGGCCAGCGTGACGATGCCGCGCATCCCGGCCCAGGAGACGACCAGTCCGCTGCCCACGCTGGGCCGCAACATGGGGCGCGGCGGATGGAAACCGAAGCGACCATGCCGCCAGCGCACACCGGCGTTGAAGGACATGTGCCAGGCGACGCGCACGACGATCACCGTCACCAGCACGGCAGCAGCCACGAGCAGGTACTGCCGCAGGGCCGCGGAAGGGAGTTGCGCAACGATGGGGCGGATCTGCAGGCCGATGAAGATGAAGGCGAAGATGTTGAGCGCAAAGATTACAGCCGCCCACACCGCGTTGGTCGGAATGCGGATGCGCGCAGGTATACGTGCCGGGGCCGTGCGAGCAAGGGTCATCGCGAAGCACACCGTGGTCAGCACACCCGACAGCCCGGCGCGCTCCGCCACCAGCCACACCGTGAAGGTCCCGACAAACTGCAGGATGATGGCCGTGGGAATGTGCTGCACTCGCTCGATGACCCGCTGCATAAGCCACCCGAGTGCGGGGCCGGCCACGAGGCTTCCCAAGACCGCAATCACGAGACCCGGCGCCATC
>JAQGNJ010000061.1 GCA_028291885.1 Ramlibacter sp.
CGCAGGTCGTAGGCGGCCATGCTGCGCGGCTCGGTGACGCTGCGGTGGTGGGTGTCGTGGAACAGCAGCCGGTAGTGGCCATTGGCGCGGCGGTGCTCGCCGATGCGCCGGACCAGCGCGTGCTCGTTCCACTCGTGCACCAGCACCAGGTCGGCCTCGCCCAGCGCCGCCTCCAGGTCCAGCGTGGCTAGCGTGTAGCGGGTGCTGTGCAGCTGCGGGTAGGCGCGGGCGAATCCCTGCAGCGGCGCCTGGCCGTGTTCCGCCACCAGGTTGCTCACGCTCCAGGCGTCCGCCGGCTCCCAGACCTGCACCTGGTGGCCGCGCGTCAGCAGGTCGCTGCAGACGCCACGCAGGAAGTGCGCGTTGCCGTGGTTCCAGTCGGAGACCAGCGAGTGGCAGAAGACTACGACACGCACAGCAGCTCCTTGGCTTCGGCGGCGACAAAGCCGGGGTGCAGCGACGCGTAGGCCGCGAGGTAGGCATCGGCCATGCGATCGGGGCTGAAGTGCAGGGCGCGCATGCGTGCGGCCGCACCGAGCCGGGTCCTTTCCGCGGGGCGTTCGATCAGGCGCGAGAGCGCGCGGCGCAGCGCGTCGTGATCGTTGGCTGCGACGTAGACGGCGGCGCTGCCCCAGACCTCGCGCAGGCTGGGGATGTCGCCCAGCACCAGCGCGCAGCCGCTCAGGCCCGCTTCCAGCACCGAGAGGCCGAACGGCTCGTAGCGGGCGGGCAGGGCATAGATGGCGGCGCTCGCCATCCGGGCCGCGAGTGCTTCCGGCGCGAGCTCGCCCAGGCATTCCACGCCTGCCGGCATGACTGTCCCGCCGTCCGGCTGCGAGGTGGAGCCGGCCACGTGGATCGGCCAGGCCAGCCCCGGCGCGACCGCCTGCAAGGCTTCCAGGTTCTTGGCGCCGTCCCAGAAGCGGCCGGCCGCGAGGATGAAGGGCTGCTTGGCCGCGGGCCGGTATTGCGCGGAACTGCGGCCGTTGCCCAGGACCAGGCCGGCGCGGCCGTGTCCGTAGTTCTCCCGCAGCGAACGCAGCATCGCGCCCGTCGGCGCGGCAACCCGGCCCGCGCCCGCCAGGCCCTTCGCCACCTTCGCGCGGTAGCTGTTCCAGACCGGCGGCGCGGCCTCGCCGTGCACGGCGCGCCACCACGAGAGCACGCAGGAATGCGCGACCAGCAGCGTCGGTGCGGCGAACGGCAGGGCGCCGAAGGAAAACTGGTTCAGGTGGACCAGCTGGGGCTGCTCCTCGCGCTCGATCTCCAGCAGCCACTCGCCGGCGCGCTGCACGTCGTCGCTCGACTGCTGCATCCATTCCAGCCGCCAGTCGCTCTCGTGCAAGGTCAGCGAGGGGATGTCCCTGATCTGGCGCCGCTGCTCCGGCGTGAGCAGCGCGCCCATGGTGGCCAGCGCCACGCCGACGCCGCGCTTGTCCAGCGCCCTCGCCAGTTCGACCGCGTAGCTCCAGACGCCGCCCACGGTGTCGGCCGTCATCAGGACCCGTCGTGCGCGGCTAGCGGCCATAGATCGCGTCCACTGCGGCGGCGACGCCGGCGGCGGATTCGATATCCGGGTCATAGCTGCCGTCGCGCGCCAGCTGGCGGGACCAGGCGACGATCGCGCGTCCGCCCCAGTCGTCCGGCGGCTCGGCCAGGCCGATGCGCCGCGTCCCCTCGTAGCGCTCGGCGACGAAGTCGTAGAAGGAGCCGTCGCGATTGCGCAGTGCAGCGCCGCCGCGGCTGCCATGGAAGCGCGCCTCGATCACCGCGTCCTGGCCGGCCGCGAGGTTCCACGAGCAGGCCAGCCGCACGACGGCGCCGCCGTCCAGGTCGAGTTGGGCGATGGCGTAATCCTCCACCTCGGGGGAGGGCAGGCTGAGCCGCCGGCCTTGGGCGTAGAGCCGGCTGCTGACTTCTTGCACCTTGGGAAAGCCGAGCGTCCACAGCGCGAGATCGACCAGGTGCGTGCCCAGGTCGATCACGCAACCGCCGCCGGACAAGGCGGCGTCGCGGAACCAGGGCTTGTCCGGCCCGTAGGCGTTGTGGAACACGAGATCGGCCGCATGAATGGTGCCGAGTTCGCCGCCGGCGATGGTTTCGCGGATGCGGCGCATGCCTTCGGTGAAGCGGTAGGAGAAGTCGCAGGCCAGCAGGCGGTCGGCCTTGCGGGCGGCCTGGATGATGGCGGCGGTCTCCGCCGCAGTCCGGGCCAGAGGCTTCTGGCAGAACACCGAGACGCCGCGCTGCAGCAGCGCCAGCGCCTGCCCCGCGTGCATCGCGCTCGGTGTCGCGATCACCGCGCCGTCCAGGTCGAGCGCCAGCAGCTCGTCCAGCGAGTGCAGCGAGGCCGCTTGCGGCGCCAGCTGCAGGGCCTGGCGGATGGCGTCGGGCGACGGATCGGCCACGGCCACCACTTCGCAGGCCTGGCCGGCGACCAGGGCTTTCATGCGGTGCAGGCCGATCCAGCCCAGGCCGAGGAAACCCACGCGCGGCGGCTTGCGCCGCGTTGCCGGCCGCGCCAGGAGCGGGTCGTCGAGGATGGCGCTCATGTCGTCACCAGCGCCTTGAGAAAGCCGTCGGGCCGGGTGCGCGTCAGCTCCAGCGCTTCGCCCAGCTTGTCCAGCGGCAGCCGATGGGTGTAGAGCGGCGAGGGGTCGAGCACGCCTTCGACCATCAGGTCGACCGCGCGCTTCATTCCGGCGATGTAGGCGGCCGGATCGCGCTCATGGGCGTTGATCACGTCGATGCCGCGCCAGTTCCACAGCTGCATGTTGACCTGGCGCAGCCCGTCCTGGTGGTAGCCGGCGATGACCAGGCGGCCGCGCTCGGCCGTCAGCTCGCCCGCCAGGTCCAGCGGCCACTGCAGTCCTGTCGCCTCGATCACGCGCTCGCACCAGCGGCCGTCCGTGAGCCCCTTGACCTGCTCGAGGATCTTCCAGTGGTCGTCCATCACGATGGTGTGGGCCGCGCCGCAGCTCTTGGCCAGTTCGAGCGCGAACGGCCGCCGCGTGATCGCGATGACGCGGGCGCCCGCATGCGAAGCGAGCTGCGTCAGCAAGGCGCCCAGGAAGCCGATGCCGATGATGGCGACGGTCTGGCCGGCTTCGATGCCGCTGCGCCCGAAGATGTTGGCGGCGCAACCCAGGGGTTCTCCGGGAACCGGAACGCCGGCCAGCGACTCGGGCAGCTTGACCAGCGACCCCGCGGCGGCGACGTCGTATTCGGCATGGGCGCGGTAGCTGAGCGCGGCGACGCGGTCGCCTTCCTTCAGGCCGCTGACCTTGCTGCCGACCGCGGCGACGCGGCCCCAGCCCTCGTGGCCCGGCGCGCCCGCCGGCTGCGGATATTCGAACCAGCTGCGGCCTTCCCACATGGGCAGGCTGGAGGCGCACACGCCCGAACCCTCCAGCCGCAGCAGCACTTCGTCGTCACCGGGGACCGGCCGGTCCAGCGTCGCGACCTCGGCACGTCCCGGAGCGGCAATCACGCTTGCATGCATCAGGCGAGCACCTGGTCGCCGCGCCGGACATGCCGTTCCGCCAGCCAGCGGTACAGCCTGGCGATGCCTTCTTCGGCGCCGACGCGCCGCTGCCACCCGGTGGCCTGCTCGAAGGCCCGGGTGTCGGAGACGTAGTAGCGCTGGTCGCCGGTGCGCCAGTCCTCGAAGTCCGTCTCCGGCCGCTCGCCGTGCAGCGCCTCGATCCGGTCCAGCAGGTCCAGCAGGCTGATGGTGTTGGCCGGACCGCCGCCCATGTTGAAAGCGCGGCCTGAAAGCCGCGCCCCTTGCTGTTCGGCCAGCAGGAAGGCGTCGACGAGGTCGTCGATGAAGAGGATGTCGCGCACCTGCTTGCCGTCGCCGTACACGCAGATCGGCTCACCGCGCAGCGCGCGCAGCATGAAGTGCGCGACCCAGCCCTGGTCCTCGGTGCCGAACTGGCGCGGCCCGAAGATGCAGCTCATGCGAAACACGACGGTTCGCAGGCCGTAGCTGCGCGCGTAATCCAGCACGTACTGGTCCGCCGTCCCCTTGGAGCAGCCATAGGGGCTGTGGAAATCGAGCGGCCTGCTTTCCGACACGCCGCGGGCCTGGACCGCCGGGTCCAGCGGCTGGTAGCGCTGGCCCTGCGCCACGACCTTCAGGTCCTCCAGGCCGCCGTAGACCTTGTTGGTCGATGTCATCAGCAGGGCGGGCGGATTGGCCCGCGCCCGCACCGCCTCCAGCAGGTTCAGCGTGCCCTGGGCGTTGACGGCGAAATCCTCCTGCGGATCCACCAGGCTGGTCGTCACCGCAACCTGGGCGGCGAAGTGGAAGACCTGGCCGACGCCGGCGACGGCGTGGTTGAGAGCCGCTGCGTCCCGCACATCGGCCACCACGACATCCAGCCGCTCGCCGTGGTTGTCGCGCAGCCATTGCAGGTTCTGCTCCACGCCGGGGCGCGAGAGATTGTCGAAGACGCGCACGCGGCGGCCGGCGCCGAGCAACCGGTGCGCCAGGTTGGAGCCGATGAATCCGGCGCCGCCGGTAATTAGGGTGGTGCTCATATCGTGAGCCCCCTCGCGGTGAGTTCGGCGCTGGCCTGGGCGACGCGATCGACGGCCGCCTGGCTCTCCAGCCACGCGGCCAGTTCGGCCAGGCCGTCGTCGAGCCGGACCTGGGGCTCGTAGCCCAGCATCTTGCGCGCCTTGCCGATGTCGGCATAGCAGTGGCGGATGTCGCCGACGCGGTACTTGCCGGTGATCTCCGGCTGCAGTTCTTCCTTGCCCAGCAGCCGCGCCAGCCGCGACGCGATGTCGCGCACCGTGCGCGGCTCGCCGCTGCCGATGTTGAAGACCTCGCCCGGAGCCGCCGGCGATTCGAGCGCCAGCCGGCAGGCACGTGCGATGTCGTAGACGCTGACGAAATCGCGCTGCTGCAGGCCATCCTCGAAGATCTTCGGCGGGCTGTCGTTCAGCAGGCGCGCGGCGAAGATGGCGAGAACGCCGGTGTAGGGGTTGGAGAGCGCCTGCCGCGGGCCGTAGGCGTTGAAGAAACGCAGAGCCACGACCGGCATGTTGTAGGCCCTGCCGATCATCATCGCCATCCGCTCCTGGTCGAACTTCGACAGCGCGTAGATCGAGGCGAGCGCCGGCGGTTTGGTCTCCGGCGTGGCGGCCGGTTGCAGGATCGCGCCGTCATCGTCGCGCAACTCCCACTCTCCTCGTCGCAACTGGTCGACCGAACGCTCGACCGCCAGCGTGTTCTCGCCCTTGCCGTTGCGGTACAGGCCTTCGCCGTAGAGGCTCATGCTGGAGGCGATCACCAGCCGCTTGACCGGTTTGGCGATCAGCGCTTCGAGCAGCACGGCGGTTGCAAGATTGTTGACCCGCGTGTAGTGCGCGACCTCGTACATGCTCTGCCCGACGCCGACCGCGGCGGCGAAGTGGTAGACCGCGTCCACACCTTGCAGGGCACGCGACAGCGCCTCGCGGTCGCCGACGTCGCCGACCACCAGCTCGATGCGCGGATCGAGGTACTCGGGCCGTCGCGCACCTTCTCCGTGCACCTGCTTTTCGAGCGTGTCGAGCACCCGCACGCGATAGCCGTTCGCGAGAAGTTCATCGCCAAGATGCGAACCGATGAATCCGGCGCCTCCCGTAATCAATACCTGTTGCAGCATGATCGTCGTCTGTTGTTGTTCCAGTTTTTATCTTACGGAAGGGAATCGAAACAGTGGGGCGGATCGTGCTCGGCAATGGAAAAAAAACTATGGTCGAGCACGCGACTTGTAGGATTCGATTCACGAGCTTCGCCACTGTCGTGCAGATGATCGCGACAGCGCGTTCTGCCATCAATCAACGAGGAAGAATTTCATGGACAAGGTTCGCGTCGCGATCATCGGGGTTGGAAACTGCGCTTCTTCCCTGGTGCAGGGTGTCGAGTTCTATCGCGACGCAAGCCCCGACGACTATGTGCCGGGCCTGATGCATGTCGACCTCGGCGGCTACCATCCGCGCGATATCGAGTTCACCGCCGCGTTCGATGTCAGCGCGCACAAGGTCGGGATCGATCTGTCTAAAGCGATTTTCTCCGAACCGAACAATACCTATCGTTTCTGCGAGGTTCCGGAACTTGGCGTTAAGGTCCATCGCGGAATGACGCACGACGGGCTGGGAACCTACCTGAAGGACGTTGTTCCGAAGTCGACGGCAAGCACGGACGACATCGTTGGCATCCTGAAGGCGACGAAGACCGACGTCGTCGTCTCCTACCTGCCGGTCGGCTCCGAGATGGCGACCAAGTGGTATGTCGAGCAGGTGCTGGAAGCGGGTTGCGCCTTCGTCAACTGCATTCCGGTCTTCATCGCGTCTGCGCCTTACTGGAACAAGCGCTTTGCGCAGCGCAGGCTGCCGATCATCGGCGACGACATCAAGTCGCAGGTCGGCGCCACCATCGTCCACCGCATGCTGACGGACCTGTTCCGCAAGCGCGGTGTGCAGCTGGACCGCACGTACCAGCTCAACTTCGGCGGCAACACCGACTTCCTCAACATGCTGGAGCGCGACCGGCTCGTGTCCAAGAAGATCTCCAAGACCCAGGCCGTCACCAGCCAGCTCGGCAACCCGATGAAGGAGCGTGACGTCCATGTCGGCCCGAGCGATTACGTTCCCTGGCTGGAAGACCGCAAGTTCTGCTACATCCGGATGGAGGGGACGACCTTCGGCAACGTTCCGATCAGCTGCGAGCTCAAGCTCGAGGTCTGGGATTCGCCCAATTCCGCCGGCGTCGTGATCGACGCCGTTCGTTGCGCCAAGATCGCGCTGGACCGTGGCATCGGCGGCGCGCTGAACGGGCCTTCCAGCTATTACATGAAGTCGCCGCCCCTGCAGTTCACCGACGAAGAGGCGCGAGAACTGGTGGAGGCGTTCATCCGTGGCGACGTCGACATCACGCAAGTGCCGGACGCAGGTCCGGCCGCGCAGAAGAGAAAGAGCGCCACGCAGAAAAACGCCGAACAGGAACCATGATCGAAGCAGCCAAATTCTGGAACGAGCCGAACAACAAGTCGCACTGGGATCCCGAGCTCGATCCCGACTGGAGCCGCTACGCGCAGATGGTCAAGCTCGCTTGCGCCGCGACCCGGGCCGAGAGCCCGGGCCTGACGCGGGTGCTGGGCGGGATCTCGCCGATCGACCCCGGCTTCATCGGCCGGTTGCAGGGCGCCGGCGTGCTGGACGTGGTGGACGCGGTCGCCGTCCACGGCTTTCCGCTGGACTGGAACCACTGGCAGATCGACGAGTGGCCCCAGCGCATCGCCGAGATCGAGGCCGTGACGCACTTGCCGGTCTGGGTGACCGAGGTCGGCGTGTCGACCTTCGGCGCCGAGGAGGTGCAGGAGTTCGGCCTGCGCCGCACCGCGGAGCTGCTGCGCGGCCGCGTGCCGCGCATCTTCTGGTACTCGCTGTACGACCTGCCCAGGTCCTGGCCCGCAACCACCCGCCATCGCGAGGCCGAGGGATCGAGCTATTACCGGCACTTCCACATGGGGCTGCTGCGCGAGGACGGCTCGCCCAAGCTGGCCTGCGACCTGTTCGCCCGTTACACGCCGCAGATGGGCATCTGCCAGTGGTTCCACTTCGAGGACCACCGGCTCGACGATGCGGTGCGCTGGCTGCGCCGGCTGGGCGTGCGCCAGCTGCGCACCGGCCTGAGCTGGGCCGACAGCTTCCGGCCGGACGCCGACGCCTGGTTCGACCGCCAGATGCTGGCGCTGGAGGAGTTCGACGTCACGGTGACTTTCTGCTTCACGCCCGAGCACCGCGGCCTGCAGCCGCACCACACCAGCCCGCCCCAGGTGGCCGAGGAGTACGCCGAGTTCTGCGCGCGCATGGTGCGCCGCTATGCGCCGGGCTACCGGCAGCCGGCTGCCGCCGCGGGGCAGGCCGCTGGCGCGCTGGCGCAGGTGGGATGACCAGCATCCTGCTGGTCCGGCATGCCGCGCACGACTGGCTCGGCAAGGGCCTGGCGGGCCGGCTCCCCGGCGTCGGTCTCGACGAAAGCGGCCATGCGCAGGCGCAGGCGCTCGCGCGGCGCCTGGACGGCACGCCGATGGACGCGGTCTACAGCAGCCCGCAGCAGCGCGCGCTCGAGACTGCCGCGCCGCTGTGCGCGCGGCGCGGCTTCAAGGCGGTGGTCGAGGCCGGCGTCGACGAGATCGACTTCGGCCGCTGGACCGGCATGCGCTTCGAGGAGCTGGCCCAGGAGCCGCTCTGGGAGACCTGGGTCCGGCGCCGCGGCGTCGCGACGCCGCCGGGCGGCGAGCCGTTCGCGGCGGTGGCGCAGCGGGCGCGTGAGGCGCTGGAGCGCCTGGCGCTGCAGCATCCGGAGCAGACCGTGCTGGTCGTCTCGCACGGCGACGTCATCAAGGCCTTGCTGGCGGGATTCCTCGGAATGTCGCTGGACCACCTCGAGCGTTTCGAGATCGCTCCCGCCTCGCTGAGCGTCGTTGCGGCCGGACCCGGCTGGTCGCAGGTGCGGCTGGTCAACGGGCCCACGTCCTGAGCGTCGCGGCCATCTCCTTGACCACTGGACCCCAGTCGCCGGGCCGCGACTGCCGCCAAAGCCGCATGCCCGGGTACCACGGCGAATCGGCGCGATCGAGCATCCAGCGCCAGTCGGCCTCGTGCTTGAGCATCACCCAGGTCGGCCGGCCCAGCGTCCCGGCCAGGTGGGCCAGCATCGCATCGACGGTGATGACCAGGTCCAGCTCCAGCATCGCGGCCGCCGCCGCCACGATGTCGCCGGTATGGTCCGACAGCGGCTGGACGCCCATGCGAGCGGCCGCCGCGACGCCGGCGGCGTCGCCTTGCTGCAGGCTGAAGAAGCTCGCTTGCGGCAGCGCGAGCAGTGGCTCCAGATCGGAAAGCCGCACCGAGCGGCTCGGATCCCATTCGCTCGCCGCCCACAGCAAGCCGACCCTGAGCCGGCCATCGCCGGACAATTTCACCGGCAGGCGCCCGGCGACGCGGCGATTCAGGTGCGGATACGGCGGCGGCACCGTCTGCGGCGTGCTGCGAAACGCATAAGCCAGTTCCATCACCTCGATCTGGACGTCGTGGACCGGCGGCGGCTCGTCGGTCCAGCCATTGCAGACTTCGCCCAGCTGCGGCGCGCCCTGGAACAGCGGCAGCAACTGCGGCTGCATGCGGACGACGACCTGCCTGGCGACAGCGTGGATCGCCGGGACGAAGCGGATGAATTGCAGCGTGTCGCCCAGTCCGTGCTCGCAGCGCACCAGCACCCTCCTGCCGGCGAACGGCGTGCCGTCCCAGACCAGGTGACGAGGCTGCCACCGCAAGCTGCCGCTGGTCTGGTGCGCGCGCCGCGGCAGCTCGGTGCGATCCGTCTGGCGCCAGGCTTGGGCCCAGTCGCCCCGGCGCATCGCCGCCAGCCAGAGCCGGGCGACCTCGTCGGGATCGGCCTCTTGCATGCGCCGGCGCGGCCTAGGGCCTGTTCACGCTATGTCCGGGGGCGCGAACGCGCCCAACCGGGTGTCAATCGAGGCGCCCGCCGCAGCCCGCATCGATATGCGGGCAAGGCGGGTAACGATGAGTGGCGCCCGATTGGGCTTGTTCCCCTGCGGGGTTGCGGCCAAAAGGCCATGCGCCGCGTTACGAAGCCTTGCCGGGGGGCGACCCCGGCGGCGTTTCGCGCCTTGCGCATGACCTTTTTGACGAGCAACGCGTCCTCCGGAAATAGCGTGAACAGGCCCTAGTTCACGCGGAAGTTCAGGAACTGCCAGGGGTCGTCGCGGTCCACCGGCTCGTCGAACAGCCGCGTGCGGTCCTTCAGCGGCGTCCAGTCGCTCCAGACGCCGGCCAGCCTGCCCAGGTACGGCGCCGCCAGCTCCAGGAATTCGTCGTGGTCGAGATCGTCGGGCTCGACCACGCCGGCCAGCGGATGGCGCAGCGCCCAGACCATCCCGCCGAGGATGCCGGCCACCACCTGAAGGCTGGTCGCCGAGTTGTGCGGCGCCAGTTCCCGCGCCTGGCCGATCGACAGCCGCGAGCCGTACCAGTAGACACCTCGGGGATTTCCCATCAGCAGCACGCCCAGCTCGTCGCGGCCGTCGCGGATCTCGTCGCGAAGGATGCGGCGCCGGCCCTGCAAGCGCCAGCTCTTGCCGGCCAGCTCGTGCAGCGACAGCACGGTGTCGTCGCAGGGGTGGTAGGCATAGTGGACCGTCGGCCGGTAGCTGACCTCGCCGCCCTCGCGCAGCGTCAGGTGGTCGGCGATCGACACCGATTCGGCATGGGTGACGAGGAAGCCCTGGTAGCCGCCTTCCAGCGGCGTCCAGCTGCGCACCCGGGTGGCGATGCCGGGGCGCCGCAGGTAGATCGCGGCGCCGCAGCCCTGCTCCTGGCGCGCCGCGTCGGCCGGCCAGTGGCGCTCGTGGCTGCCCCAGCCCAGCTCCGACGGCTGCAGGCCCTCGCTGACGAAGCCGTCGACCGACCAGGTGTTGACGAACTCGTTGTGCTGCTTGCGCCTGTCCGCGACCTGCGAGTCGCGCTCGGCGACGTGGATCACCCGCACGCCAAGCCGCTGGGCCAGCCGCGCCCAGTCCTGCCTGCCGGCGGGACGTCCCGCCTCCAGCCCGCAATCGGCCGCCATGTTCAGGAGCGCCTGCTTGACGAGGATCGAGACGACGCCGGGATTGGCGCCGCAGGTCACGACCGCCGTCGGCGCCACCGGCTGTTCACGCTGGAAGGCGAGCACTTCCTCGCGCAGCGCGTAGTTGGTCCGCTGCGAAAGCGGGAGGTCGGGATTGTCGTAGCGCCCCGGCCAGGGTTCGGTGCAGGTGTCCAGGTACAGGATGCCGCGGCGGCGGCAGGCGCGCATCAGCGCCAGGCTGGACACGTCGACCGAGAGATTCAGCAGGAAGTCGCCGGCCGAGAGGTGCGCGTCGATGAGGCTTTCGTAGTTCTGCTCGTCGACCGGTTGGGCCAGGAATTCGACACCGTGGGCGGCCGCGATCGCGCTTCGATCGGGGCTGCGCGAAATGATCCTGAGCCGCGAGGGCGCGATTCGCAATTGGCGCAGCAGGAGCGCCAGGCTGGCCTGGCCGATGCTGCCGAATCCGAGCATCACGATCCTGCCGGGCGCCGGAGCCGGCCTGTTCTTGTCTGCCATGTCTGAGGTCGCCTTGCAGACAGACACGATAAGAGCCCGGCCGCTCGCGCCCCGTAGGACGGGACCCTTTCAGCTCAGGCCAGCAACCAGGCCAGCGCGTCGCGCTCGCGCACGAAGACCGCGATCCGCGGGGCTTCGGCCGAAACGGCGATGGCGTCGCCGTCGATCAGCGTCGCGTCGCCCACCAGGGCGATGCGCACCGGCGGTTGGAACACCCGCAGCAGCCGCTCGCAGAGCATGAATTTCTCGTCGCTGCCCGGCGCGCTGCTCACCCGGCGGAAATCCACCAGGAAACGGTCCAGCGAACTGCGGCCCTGCGCCGCCTTGATCAGGTAAGCCAGCTTGAGCGCATCGCCGTACTGCCAGCGGCCGTCCACTTCGAAACGGAGGTGCTTGGATTCGGTGCGCGTGGACACGATCAGGTTCATGGAACTGCGGGATGTTGAAGCTGGCCAGAGCCTAAGCGAAAAACCGCGCCCCATCGGACTTTCCGCCGGATGGGCGGGCGGTTTCGGGCGGCTGCCGCGGCCAAGCGCGGAAAAGTTCGCTCAGGCCGCCAGGCCGAGGCCGGCCAGGTAGGCGTCGACCGTGCGCCCGCCGGTCCGCACCAGGTCGAAGGCGTCGCGATCGAGCAGCCAGTTCTGGATCAGCCCGTCGATCAGCGCGTGCAGGCCCTGGGCCGCGGCGCTGGCCGGAATGGCCAGCCGCTTGCCGCGCCAGCGGGCGCTGCCGCGCAGCGAACGCTGGATCTGGTCCAGGAATTGCTGGCGGACCTTGATATGCCTGGACCGCACCGCCCCGAGCTCGTCGACGTACTCGACCTTTTGCGTCGCCACCTCGAACACGCGGCGGGTCTGCTCGTCCTTCGCCGTGTGGCGCAGGGCGCGCACCACGCCTTCGCGCAGCATCGGCAGCGGGTCTTCGCCGCGCCTGGCGCCGTCGTGCTGGAACGCGGCCTCCAGCGGCAGCGTCACCCGGTCCATCATCGCGTTGAACAGGTCGGCCTTGTCCTTGAAGTGCCAGTAGATCGCGCCCCGCGTGGTGCCCGCCTCCAGCGCGATGTCGTTGAGCGACGTGCTCGACACGCCCTTGGCCAGGAACAGGCGTTCGGCCGCGTCCAGCAGGCTGCTGCGGGTGGCGAGTGCGTCTTGCTTGGTGCGGCGTACCATCTTGGGCTCGTCGGTTTCCCGGTGATTCCGGTGCCGCCGACTATACATTCAACAGTGAATGTATACTGCAATTCCCCTGCACCGCACCGCCGCTGGACCCCACCGGCTCCCCCGATAGGATTTTTCCCATGGCCCTCGTGACCCCGACCATGCATGCGCAAACCCCCATGCCCCTGCGCCGCAACATCCCGTCCCGGCTGTTGCTCGCCGCGGCATTGCCGCTGGCACTGGTCCTCGCGGCCTGCGGCGACAAGCCGCAGGCGGGACCGCCGGGCGGCGGCATGCCGCCGGCCGAGGTCGGTGTCGTGACGGTTGCGCCGGGCGAGGTCGGTCTCGTGACCGAGCTGCCGGGCCGGCTGGAGGCGTCGCGCGTCGCCCAGGTGCGGGCCCGCGCCGCCGGCATCGTGCTGGAGCGCACCTTCCGCGAAGGCTCGGACGTTCGCGCCGGCCAGCGGCTGTTTCGCATCGACGCGGCGCCTTACCAGGCGAGCTATTCCAGCGCGCAGGCCTCCCTGGCGCGTGCCCAGGCCAACCTGTCGCAGACCACGATGCTGGCCGAGCGCTACAAGCCGCTGGTGGAAGCCAACGCCATCAGCAAGCAGGATTTCGCCAACGCCGTGGCGGCGCAGAAGCAGGCCGAAGCCGACGTCGCCTCGGCCCGCGCCGCCGTGCAGACCGCGAACATCAATCTCGGCTATGCGTCCGTGACGGCGCCGATCTCCGGGCGCATCGGCCGCGCCCTCGTCACCGAAGGCGCGCTGGTCGGCCAGGGCGAGGCGACGCCGCTGGCGGTGATCCAGCAGATCGATCCGATGTACGTCAACTTCACCCAGTCGGCGACCGAGGTGCTCAACCTGCGCCGCGCGCTGGACGCCGGCCGCCTCAAGCGCGCCGCCGGCAGCGACGCCGCCAGCGTCAAGGTGCTGCTCGAAGACGGCACGGTGCATTCGCGCGCCGGCCGGCTGTTGTTCGCCGACCTGACGGTGGACCCGACCAGCGGCCAGGTGACCCTGCGCGCCGAAGTCCCGAACCCTGGCACGGTGCTGCTGCCTGGCATGTATGTGCGCGTGCAAGTGGAGCAGGCCAAGGCGACCAATGCGATCCTGCTGCCGCAGCAGGCCGTGACCCGCTCGGGGACGGCCGACAGCGTGATGGTCGTCGGCGCCGACGGCAAGGTCAGCCCGCGCCCCGTCAAGGTGGGCGGCGAACAGGGCGGCCAGTGGGTGGTGCTCGAGGGACTGCGTCCCGGCGAGATGGTGATGGTCGACGGCTTCCAGAAGCTCCAGCCCGGCGCCACCGTCAAGCCCGTGCCATGGCGCC
>JAQGNJ010000075.1 GCA_028291885.1 Ramlibacter sp.
CAGCGGCTGGCGACCAGCCCCGAGCCCGGACGCTACGACGGCCAGTGGAACGACGATTTCCACCACGCCTTGTATGTGGCGCTGACCGCCGACAGCAGCGGCTACTACCACGACTACGGCGCGGACCCGGTCGGACTGCTGGCCCGCTCGCTCACGCAAGGCATGCTGTTCGAAGGCTCGCACCGCAAACCCGGCGGCGCGCGCGAGGAATGCCGGCAAACGCCGCCGCAGCCGCTGGCCGCGATGGTCAACTTCGCCCACAACCACGACCAGGTCGGCAACCGCGCCTTCGGCGAACGATTGTCCAGGCTGGTTGCGCCGCAAGCCGCCGAACTGGCGACCCTGCTGGCGCTGCTGACGCCGGCGACGCCGCTGCTGTTCTTCGGCGAGGAATTCGGCGCCCGCGACCCCTTCCTCTATTTCGCCGACTGGGAGGGCGAGCTGCGCGAGGCGGTGCGCGAGGGCCGCAAGCGCGAATTCGGCCACGCGACCCGCCAGGCCGACGGCACGGAACTGGAGCTGCCCGACCCCTGCGGCGAAGAGACTTTTGCCGCCAGCCGTCCCGACCAGGCGCAGCGCGAATCGCCAGAGGGGCGTCGGCTGCTCGAGCGGGTGCGCGAAGCGCTTGCCGTGCGGCGCGACGCGATCGTGCCCCGCCAGGAGCTGCTGCTCACGGGCAAGCACGAGGCCGAGCGCATCGGCGCGACCGGAATCCGCGTGCGCTGGTTTTACAGCGACGCAGCGGTGCTGGCGCTCGACCTGAACATCGGACCGGAACCGGTCGACGCGTCGGCGGCCGGCCTGGCTGCCCCTTCCGGCCAAGTCGTGTTCGCCCACAATCGGCCCGACGCCGACCCCGCCGCCGCCGCCCGCTGGCCGGCCTGGTCGGCGCTGTGGACGCTGGACGACGCCGGCGCCGCACCCGCAAGACACAACGCATGAACGACCAGACCCATCCCTCGCCGCGGCTGCTGGAGCTGGCGGAACGCAGCGGCGTCGCGCCCCGCTACTTCAGCTTCTACGGCGAAGACAAGGCCGTGCCGGAAGCGGTGCTGCGCAAGGCGCTGGCCGCGATCGGCATCGACGCCGACGCTGACGACAGCGCTTGCGCCGCGGCGGCCTCGGTCCTGCCGCCCGTCTTCGTAGCGACCGAGGGCACGCATCCCTGGCTGACGCTGGGCGCCGGCGCGCGGGCGCCGCAGCGCTGGCAGCTGTCCGACGAAACAGGGCAGCAACAGGTGCGCGACGGCGAGACATTCCAGCAGGACGGCCGCTGGAAGATCGACCTGGGCGCCGGCCTCGCGGCCGGTTACTACGAACTGCGCCTGGCCGGCGATGCCGACGCGGCCGCCTGCATGGTCGTGATCGCGCCGCCGCGCTGCTGGGTCCATCCGGCGCTGGCGGCCGGCGAGCGCTGGTGGGGCAGCACCGTCCAGCTCTATGCGCTGCGCTCGTCGCGCAACTGGGGGATCGGCGATTTCGGCGACCTGCGGCAGCTGGCCGTGACGCTGGCGCGGCAAGGCGCGTCCTTCGTCGGCCTGAGCCCGCTGCACGCGCTGTTCCCGCACCGGCCGGAGGTCGCGAGCCCGTACAGCCCGTCCAGCCGCGCCGCGATGAACCCGATCTACATCGACATCCAGTCGCTGCCCGAGCTGGCCTCCTGCCGCGAGGCCGCGGCTCTGGTGAACTCGGAAGGCTTCCAGCAGCGCCTGCGCGAGCTGCGCGCCGCCGAGATGGTCGACTACCCCGGCGTGCTCGCGGCCAAGCAAGAAGTGCTGTCCTTGCTGTGGAAGCGCTTCGAGGCCAGCGAACTGGGCGCGGGGACGGCTCGCGGCGAGCGCTTCCGCGGCTACGCGCAGGCGCGGCGCGACACGCTGGGACGGCACGCGCTGTTCGAGGCGCTGCAGGCCCACCTGTTCGCCGCCGACGAATCCGTGTGGGGCTGGCCGGCCTGGCCCGGGGAGTTTCGCGATCCCCAGGGCCAGGCCGTGCAGCGCTTCGTGCGCGAGCACGGCAGCGACGTGCAGTACCGGCTCTGGCTGCAGTGGCTGGCCGAGGAGCAGCTCGCGTCCGCGCAGCAGCTGGCCCGCGCCAGCGGCATGGGCCTGGGCCTGTACTGCGACCTGGCCGTCGGCGTCAACGAAGGCGGCTCCGACACCTGGAGCCAGCCCGACATGTATGCGCTGGGCATGCACATCGGCGCACCGCCCGATCCGCTCGCCACCGCCGGCCAGGACTGGGGCCTGCCGCCGCTCAATCCGCTGCGGCTGGAGACGGGCCGCTACCGGCCCTTCATCGAGACGGTGCGGGCCAACATGCGGCATTCCGGAGCGCTGCGGCTGGACCACGTGATGGGCCTGATGCGGTTGTTCTGGACCGGCAGCGAAGGCGGCACCTATGTGCGCTATCCGCTGCAGGCGCTGCTCGCCATCCTGGCGCTGGAAAGCCATCGCCACGAGTGCATGGTGATCGGCGAGGACCTGGGCAACGTCGCGCCCGAGATGCGCCAGGCGATGCATGAGAAGACGCTGCTCTCGTACCGGCCGCTGCTGTTCGAGCGCACGGAGGACGGCAGCTTCCGCCCGCCGGGCCAGTGGCATGCGCCGGCGCTCGCCGTGGTCAGCACGCACGACCTGCCGACGCTGCGCGGCTTCTGGCGCGGCGAGGACCTGGATCTGCAGCACCGGCTGGGCCTGTTCCCCGACCAGGCCAGCTTCGACCGCGCCGTGATCGACCGCTCGCAGGACCGCGCGCGGCTGCTGCTCGCGCTGGAGCACGAAGGTCTGCTTCCCGCCGGCGCCACCGTCCAGCCGACCTCGCTGCCGGACGCGACACCGGCGCTGGTCGAGGCGGTCTACGCCTATCTCGCCCGCACCCCCTCCTGGCTGCTCGGCGTGCAGCTGGAAGACGTCACCGGCCAGCTGCTGCAGGTCAATGTTCCCGGCACCAGCGAGGACAGGTTCCCGAACTGGCGGCGCAAGATCTCGGTGCCGGTGGACCGGCTGGCCGAGGATGCGCGCTTCCTCGGCGTCGCTGCCGTCCTGCGCGAGCAGCGCGCCGGCCCGGCGCCGGTCGAAGCGGCCGAGGTGCCGCCGCTGGAAGCCGCCGAGGTGCCGCTGGCGACCTACCGGGTGCAGTTCCACGCCGGCTGCAGGTTCGACGACGTCACTGCCGCCGTGCCCTATCTTGCGGCGCTGGGCATCAGCCATCTTTACAGCTCGCCCTACCTGAAGGCGCGGCCGGGCAGCACGCACGGCTACGACATCGTCGACCACAACGCGCTCAATCCGGAAGTGGGAAGCGACGAAGACCACGAGCGCATGTGCCTGGCGCTGCGGCGGCACGGCATGGGCCAGATCCTGGACGTCGTGCCCAACCACATGGGCGTGCTCGAGACCGACAACGCCTGGTGGCTGGACGTGCTGGAACACGGTCCCGCCTCGCTGCATGCCGAGACCTTCGACATCGAGTGGCATCCGGCCGTGCCGGGCATGGACGGCCGTGTGCTGCTACCGGTGCTGGGCTCGCACTACGGCCGCGTGCTGGAGGCCGGTGAGCTGCAGCTGCATTTCGAGCCCGAGGCAGGCGCTTTCAGCGTGCGCTACTACGGCCATCACTTCCCGGTCGATCCGCGCCACTATCCCGACATCCTTCATGCGATTGCGGCGCCGCCGCCGGCCGACGACGGCGAGCGCGACGCCCACGCGGTCGTCGCCTCGCTGCTGGACGCCTTCCTGCAGCTGCCGCCGCGCGAGCAGACGGACACCGCTGCCAGGGAGCGGCGCCACCGCGACAGCGCGCTGCACAAGAAATCGCTGGCGCGGCTGGCGCACGCCCATGGCTGGCTGTCGCACTGGATCGCCTCCGCCCTGCGGCACCTGAACGGGCAAGCCGGCGACGCCGCCAGCCACGATCCGCTGCACGAGCTGATCTCGCGCCAGGCCTACCGGCTGGCCGACTGGCGGGTCGCCAGCGACGAAGTCAACTACCGGCGCTTCTTCGACGTCAACACGCTGGCCGGCTTGCGCATGGAGCGCGGCAGCGTGTTCGAAGCGACGCACCGCCGGGTGCTGCGCTGGCTGCAGGACGGCCACCTGTCGGGACTGCGCATCGACCATCCGGACGGCCTGAGCGATCCGCAACAGTACTTCGAGCGGCTGCAATCGCGCTACGCGGCGATGGCGACGGTGACCGGCGGCGAACCGCGCGCGCTCTACCTGGTGGGCGAGAAGATCCTGGCCGACCACGAACCGCTGCCCGCCGGCTGGCCCGTGCACGGCGACACCGGCTACCGCTTCGCCAGCCTCGTCAACGGCGTCCTGGTGGACAGCGAACACGGCGGCGACTTCGACCGGATCTACCGCGTCTTCACCCGCGAAACCGACGGCTTCGACGACATCGTCTATCGCTGCAAGAAGCTGATCATCGAAACGTCGCTGTTCAGCGAGCTCGACTGGCTGAGCGGCCAGCTCTACCGCATCAGCCGGGCCGACCGCCGCACCTGCGACTTCACCCGCAACCGGCTGCGCGTGGCGCTGGGGGAAGTCGCGGCGCACTTCCCCGTCTACCGCACATACCTGCGCGGCAACGAGCCGCCGGCGCCCAACGACGTCCAGCACACCGAATGGGCGATCGCGGCGGCCAGGCGCCGCCTGGGCAGCGCCGAGGGCGCGGTGCTGGACCAGCTGCGCAACGTGCTGCTGGGCGAGGTCCAGGCCGATGCCGCGCTGCGCGAGCGCTTCCTGGCGCGCTGGCAGCAGTTCACCGCGCCGGTGATGGCCAAGTCGGTCGAGGACACGGCGTTCTACCGCTACCTGCGGCTGGTTTCGCTCAACGACGTGGGCGGCGACCCGGCCCGCTTCGGCGTCTCGGTCGCGGCCTTCCATGGCGCCAACCAGACCCGCTCGCGCTTCCGGCCGCACAGCATGCTGGCCACGTCGACCCACGACAGCAAGCGCTCGGAGGACCTGCGCGCTCGCATCAACGTGCTGTCCGAGGTGCCGCAGGCCTGGCTGGAACGCGCCGAGCGCTGGCTGGAAATGGCCGAGCGCTACACCGGCCAGACCGATGCCGGCCCCGCGCCGTCGCGCAACGACCTGTGGCTTCTGTTCCAGACGCTGGCCGGTGTCTGGCCGGCGCGGCAACCGGAGCCGGAGGCGATCGACGCGCTGCGCGAGCGGGTGCAGGCCTACATGCTCAAGGCCGTGCGCGAGGCCAAGTGCCGCACCAGCTGGACCAGCCCGGACGAGCAATACGAAGCGGCGCTCAAGGCCTGCATCGACGGCCTGCTGCGCTCGGGCGGTCCCAACCCTTTCCTGAGCGACCTGCAGGAGTTCGCCGGCAGCATCGCCCCGTTCGGCTTCCACAACAGCATGAGCCAGCTGGCGCTGAAGTTCACCGCGCCCGGCGTTCCCGACCTGTACCAGGGCTGCGAGGAATGGAACTTCCGGCTGGTCGATCCCGACAACCGCGTCCCCGCCGATTTCCCGCGCCTGGCCGGCCAGCTGGAGGAACTGCGGCCGCTCTATGCCGGCGGCCATCCGTCGCCCGCGCAATGGCGGGAGCTGCTCGGCGACCTGGCCGACAGCCGCCTCAAGCAGCTCCTGACCTGGCGGCTGCTGCAGCTGCGGCAATCGCGGCCGGCGCTGATGCGCATGGGCAGCTACCTGCCGGTGTCAGCCGAGGGCGACGCCGCGCAGCACCTGCTTGCCTTCGGCCGCAGCCGCGACAGCGACGCGATGCTGGTCGTCGCGGCCCGCCTGACCTGCACCCTTTGCGAGCAAGACGCCGGGCGCTGGGGCCCCGAGCTGTGGCAGGGAACGCAGTTGCGGATCGCCGCCGACCAGGCCACGCTGCACCGGGTGCGGCAATGGCGCGACTGGATCACCGGCAACCGCGTCACGGCCCAGGCCGATGGCGACGGCAGCTTCGTGCTGGCGATGGAGCAGGTGCTTGCCGGCGGCGGCCATCCGCCGCTGCCTTTCGCCGTGCTGCTGCCCGACGAAGGGACGGACGCGGCATGAAGATCCTGTTCGCGACGCCCGAGTGCGCGCCCCACGTCAAGACCGGCGGACTGGGCGACGTCAGCGCCGCCCTGCCGCCCACGCTGGCGCGCCTGGGGCACGACGTGCGCCTGTTGATGCCGGCGTACAGCGGCATGAAGGTCGCCGGCGACGTGCTCGCCAGCGTCGACATCCCGGCCGAGGGCCAATGGCCGGCGGCGCAACTGCTGGAGATCGATCCCGGCAACGGCGTTCCGCTGCTGCTGCTCGCCTGTCCCAGCCTCTACAGCCGCGCCGGCAGTCCCTACGTCACTCCGACCGGCGCGGACCATCACGACAACGCCATCCGCTTCGGCTTTCTCAGCCACGTCGCGGCGCGGCTGGGCACGGCGCGCAGCCCGCTGCCGCAATGGCGGGCCGACGTCGTCCATGCCAACGACTGGCCGCTGGGCCTGGCGCCGCTCTACCTGGCGCAGGCGCGCTTGAGCGAGCCGGCCGGCAGCGTCGCGGCGAGCGTGGTCACGATCCACAACCTGGCTTTCCAGGGCGTGTTCCCGATCGGCGTCGCCGATGCGCTCGGCGTGCCCTGGCAATGGCGCGGCATGGACGGCGTCGAGTTCTGGGGCCAGCTGTCGATGCTCAAGGGCGGGCTGCAGTTCGCCGATGCGATCACCGCCGTGAGCCCGACCTACGCGCGCGAGATCCAGACGCCGGCAGCGGGCGTCGGCCTGGACGGCGTGCTGCGTGCCAGGGCCGGCCGGCTCACCGGCATCCTCAACGGCATCGACACGGCAGTGTGGAATCCGGCGACCGACAGGCTGCTGCCGCACACCTACAGCGCAAGCTCGCTGGAGAAGAAGGCGCTGGACAAGGCGGCGCTGCAGGCGCGCTGCGGCCTCAAGCGCCGCGCCGACGCGATGCTGTTCGGCGTGGTGAGCCGCCTGACGTCGCAAAAGGGAATCGACCTGGTGCTCGAAGCCTTGCCGGCGCTGATGGCCGACGGCGGGCAACTCGCCGTCCTCGGCCAGGGCGAGCCGGCGCTGCACGACGCCCTGGCCGCGGCCGTCGCCAGATATCCCGGATCGGTCGCGGTGAAGATCGGCTTCGACGAGGCGCTGGCGCATCTGATCGAGGCCGGCGCCGACTGCTTCCTCATGCCTTCGCGCTTCGAGCCCTGCGGCCTGAACCAGATGTACAGCCAGGCGTATGGCACGCCGCCGCTGGTGAACGCGACCGGCGGCCTGGTGGATTCGGTCACCGACAGCGGTGCGTCGTCCACCGGCACGGGCTTCGTGATGCGGTCGGCGGACAGCGAGGGTTTCGGCGAGGCCTTGCGCCGCGCCCGCGCCGCGTTCGCCGAGCGGCGCCGCTGGCGCGGCATCCAGGTGCAGGGCATGGCGCGCGACTTCGGCTGGGAGCGCAGCGCCGCGCAATACATCGAGGTCTACCGCCAGGCGGCGCAGCTGGCCGGCGTCGCGGTCTAGCCCCTCAGGGGCGGCGCAGGCGCGGGCGACACCTCGATCGCGCCCTCCATGTTCTCCCCGAGGAAATCCAGGAAACGCCGCACGGCGGGCACGAGGCCGCGCCGCGACGGGAACACGGCGTGGACCACACCCGGCGGCGGCGCCCATCCGGCCAGCACCTCGACCAGGCGTCCCTGGGCCACCTCGTCGGTGCACATGTAGTCGGGCAGGATGCACATGCCGGTGCCGGCGAGCGCGGCGAACTTCAGCGTCGTCAGGTCGTTGGCCGTGTAGCAGGGACGGTGCTGCAGCTCGAAGCCGCGGCCGCCGGGCCCGAGCAGCTTCCAGCTGGCCCGGCCATCGGCCGCCGACATCGCCATCGTCGGCAGCTTGTGCAGGTCGTCCGGCGAGGCCAGGCCGCCGTGCCGGGCCAGCAGCGCCGGGCAGGCGACCAGCAGGCCGTAGGTGACGCCGAAATTCTTGACGATCAGGCTGCCGCTGTCGTCCAGCGTCGGCCGCACCCGCAGGGCCACGTCGACGGCTTCCTGCACCAGGTCGACCACGCGGTTGTCGACCTGCATGTCGATCCTCACGTGGGGATAGCGCTCCAGGAAGCGCGGGACCAGCCGGCCGATGACGCTCTGCGCCAGCGTCACCGGGCAGACCACGCGGATCGTGCCGCGCGGTTCGGTCAGCACCTGGGAGACAGCCTCCTCGGCCGCTTCGGCATCCTCGCGCATCGCCACGCAATGGCGGTGGTACAGCTCGCCGGCCTCGGTCAGCGAGAGCTTGCGGGTGGTTCGCTGCAGCAGGCGCACGCCCAGCCGCTCTTCCAGCTGCGCCACCCGGCGCGACAGCCGCGACTTGGGGATGCCCAGAGCGCGGCCGGCCGCCGCGAAGCCGCCGCGGTCGACCACCTCGGCGAAATAGAGCATGTCGTTCAGGTCCTGCATGGCTGTGGCGATCGTCCTGTTTTCAGAACAATGTAACGCGACTTTGGCGGCTTATCAATCGATTGGTTGCAACTCACAATACATGCACGGCCCAAAAGGCTGATCCCTCAGGAGAAACCCCATGAAACTGCTTCACATCGATTCCAGCGCCCTGGGCGCCAATTCCGTCTCGCGCGAGCTGACGAAGAACATCACGGCCCAGTGGGTGGCAAGCCATCCCGGCACCCAGGTCGAGTACCTGGACCTGGCCGTCGACACGCCCAACCACCTGACGGCCAACGCGCTCGGCTTCAGCGCCCCCGCAGCCGGCCTGAGCCAGGAGCAGCAGCGCGAAAACGCCGTCTCCGAGCAGCTGGTGAGCCAGTTCCTGGCCGCCGACGTCGTCGTGATCGGCGCGCCGATGTACAACTTCTCGATCCCCAGCCAGCTGAAGTCCTGGATCGACCGCGTCGCGCAGGTCGGCCGCACCTTCAAGTACACCGAGCAGGGTCCGCAAGGCCTGGCTGGCGGCAAGACGCTGATCGTCGCTTCCAGCCGCGGCGGTGTGTATTCGGCCAACCCGGCGATGGCCGGCCTGGACCACCAGGAGAGCTACCTGCGCACGGTGTTCGGCTTCTTCGGCGTGACCGACATCCGCTTCGTGCGGGCCGAAGGCATCGCGATGGGCCCGGCCGCTCGCGCCGAGGCGCTGAGCGCCGCCACCACGGCGATCAAGGAGCCGACGCTGACCGCCGCCAACGCCGACAAGGCCGCCCTCGCCGCCTGAGCGTCTTCGCTTCTTGTCGAGAAGGCCTGCATCCGCAGGCCTTTTTTTTGCCCGTCGGGCGTCCGCGCGGCCAAGTCCCCGCGGGCCGACCCCACATCGGCGTAGAAGGTCATGTCGGCTCGCCTAAGATCGCCTCCGGACACTGCCCGAAGGCAGGCGATCAACAACCCGAGGAGACAAGATGCCCAAGAACTTTTCGCGCCTGTGCGCGCTCGCCACCGCGTCGCTGTGCGCGTCATTGCTCGTTGCACCCGCAGCGCAGGCCCAGGAGTTTCCGACCCGCGCCGTGCGCCTGGTCGTGCCCTTCCCGCCCGGCGGCGCCACCGATGCGCTGGCGCGGCAGATCGCCGAGAAGCTGTCGCAGCAGTGGAAGCAGCCGGTGCTGGTGGAGAACAAGCCCGGCGCCAACACGATGCTGGGCACCGACGTGGTCGCCAAGGCTGCGGCGGACGGCCATACGTTGGGCATCGTCACCGGTTCGCACGTGATCAACCCGCTGCTGGCCAGCAAGATGCCCTACGACACGCTCAAGGACCTGACCGGCGTGATGATGCTGACCCGCTTCCACATGGCGCTGTACGCCAACCCCTCGTTTCCCGCCAACAACCCGGCGGAGCTGATCGAGCTGGCGAAGAAGAATCCCGGCAAGATCGCCTATGGCTCGGCGACGACGCAAAGCTATCTGGGGATGGAACTGCTCAACGAGATGGCCGGCACGAAGATGCAGTACGTGCCGTACAAGGGCAGCGCCCAGGCCCTGACCGACGTGCTCGGCGGCCACCTGCAGCTGATGATCGACCCCGTCCTGCAGAGCACGCTCGATCATTCGAAGACCGGCAAGCTCAAGGTGATCGCGACGCTGGCGGCCCAGCCCTCGGCCCTGACGCCTGGCGTTGCGCTGATGGCGAGCGCCGTCAAGGGCTTCGACTATTCCGGCGTGTTCGGGCTGGTGACGCGGGCCGGCACGCCGCCGGCGCTGGTGCGCCGCATCCGCGACGACTTCGCCGGCGTGCTCAAGCAGCCCGACGTCGCCGCGCGCATCCGGGACATCGGCCAGGAGCCGATCGGCTCCACGCCGGAGGAATACAACGCCTACATCCAGGCGGAGATGAAAAAGTGGGAGCCGGTGGTCAAGTCCACGGGCGCCAAGCTCGATTGAGCCGGCCGGCCGGAGCCCCGCTCCGGCCCCTCGCGCGCTTTCACCGCGCCGTGTGCAGCTTCACGAACGCGAGGTACTTGTCCATCCAGTTCTGCAGGAACTTGCGCGTCTCCTCGACGCCGATGTGGCCGCGCTCGTCGAACAGGCCCTCCTTGTACTGGATGAAGGCCTCGGGCTGGCCCAGGGTGGGCATGTCGAGGTAGGCCAGGATGGTGCGCAGGTGCTGCTGCGCGATGGCCGAGCCGATGGCGCCGACCGAAGCGCCGATCACGCCTGCCGGCTTGCCGGCCCACGCGCTCTGGCCGTAGGGGCGCGACGCATGGTCGATCGCGTTCTTCAGCACGCCGGGGATCGAACGGTTGTATTCCGGCGTCACGAACAGCACGGCCTGGGAACTGGCGATGTGGGTCTTGAGCCGCCTGACCTGCTCCGACGGCGCCTGCTCGAGGTCCTGGCTGTACGGCGGCAGGTCGTCGATCCGCACGTGCTCGAAGCTGAACTCCTCGGGCGCGAGCGCGGCCAGTGCGATGGCCAGCTTGCGGTTGATCGAATCGTTGCGAATGCTGCCGATGACGACGGCGATCCTGGTCGAGCTCATGGAACCTCCTTGATAGGGAAAGACAGCCGACGATTATGGATGCATCCCCGCCGCCGGGCTTACTTCTTGGTGTAGATCTGGTCGAAGCTGCCGCCGTCGGCGAAGTGCGCCTTGTCGGCCGGCCCCCAGCCGCCGAAGGCCTGGTCGATCGTGAACAGGTTCAGCTTGGCGAACTGCTTCGCATACTTGGCCTGCGCCTTCTGCGAGACCGCGGGACGGTAGAAATTCCGGCCCGCGATGTCCTGGCCTTCCTCCGAGTACAGGTACTTCAGGTATTCCTCGGCGACGGTCCGCGTGCCCTTCTTGTCCACGTTCCTGTCGACGACGGCGACGGCCGGTTCCGCCAGGATGCTGATCGACGGTGCGATCACGTCGAACTTGGCGCCGAACTCCTTTTCCAGCAGGTGGGCCTCGTTCTCCCAGGCGATCAGGACGTCGCCCTGGGCGCGCTGGGCGAAGCTGATGGTCGATCCGCGGGCGCCGGTGTCGAGCACCGGAACGTTGCCATACAGCCTGGCGACGAAGTCCTTGGCCTTGGCGTCGCCGCCGTACTTGCGCTTGGCGAACTCCCAGGCGGCGAGGTAATTCCAGCGGGCGCCGCCGGAGGTCTTGGGGTTGGGCGTGATCACGCTGACGCCGGGCTTGACCAGGTCGTCCCAGTCCTTGATGCCCTTGGGATTGCCCTTGCGCACGACCAGCACGATGGTCGACGTGTACGGAGAGGCGTTGTGCGGCAGCTTCTTCTGCCAGTCGGGGGCCAGCCAGCCGCCGTTCTTCACCAGCGCGTCGGTGTCGCCGGCCAGCGCGAGCGTCGCGACGTCGGCATCCAGGCCGTCGATGATGGAGCGGGCCTGCTTGCCCGAGCCGCCGTGCGACTGCTTGATCGTCACGTCCTGGCCGGTGCGGGCCTTCCAGTACTTTGCGAACGCCTGGTTGAACTCGACGAACAGCTCGCGCGTCGGGTCGTAAGAAACGTTCAGCAGCGTCACCGGCTGGGCGAACGACGGCAGGGCCGTGAGGGACAAGGTGGCAGCCAGCGTGGCGGCCAGGGGAATCTTGATAAAGTCGCGGCGGCGGTTCATGAGGCTCCTTCGGGGTCTTTTGTCGAATCGACGACGCATTCTTGAGCCCGGTCGCGAAAAAACGAACGACCGAGTTTTCAATTGCATATCCGAATAAGCTAATCAGGAGGTCCGCATGGCCCGTACCGTTCAATGCATCAAGCTCGGCAAGGAAGCCGAAGGGCTCGACTTCCCGCCCTACCCCGGCGAGCTGGGCAAGCGCATCTGGGAAAACGTCAGCAAGGAAGCCTGGGCCGCATGGCTCAAGCAACAGACCATGCTGGTCAACGAAAACCGGCTGAACCTGGCCGACCAGCGTGCCCGTGAATACCTCAAGCGCCAGATGGAGAAGCACTTCTTCGGCGAAGGCGCGGACGTGGTGCAGGGCTAC
>JAQGNJ010000176.1 GCA_028291885.1 Ramlibacter sp.
TGGATGTCGGCCTCGGTCAGCGCCATGCCGGGTGGGCAGCCGTCGATGACGCAACCGATGGCCGGGCCGTGGGATTCACCGAAATTGGTGACTGCGAAGAGATTTCCGAAGGTGTTGCCGCTCATGAAAGGATTATCACCGAGCCCCCGCCGCACGGCGCCTCGGGAACGTTTCATGCTTATGCTGCAGCGCACCAACCGCGGTGCACACCCGCCTTTCAAGGAGCATCGAGATGCTGGACCGCACCACCACGACCGAGTTTTCCCACGTCAAACCCGGCGACACCGACTTCGTGTCGGGCGGCTTGCGTGACTTCTTCCTGTACCGTGACCTCGGCATTGCCGATGCGACGCACGGAAAGGTGATCGCGCACCTCGTCAAGGCCAACATGGCACCAGAAACGGGCACCGGTTGGCACAAGCACGAGGCGGATTTTCAGATTGTCCTCATGCTCAAGGGCTGGGCCCGGTTCATGTACGAGGACAAGGAGACGCTGGTGCAGGCCGGCGACTGCGTCCACCAGCGCCCCGGCATTTCGCATTACCTCTTCGACTACTCGCCCGACATGGAATACCTGGAGATCGTCTCGCCGGCCGATTTCAAGTCGATCGACGTCGAGCCGGTCTGCGCCATTCCGCAGCCGACGCCCTGGAAGTGACGGCCTTCAGAACTCCGCGTCCAGTTCGTCGATCTCGTCGGGCTCCTGTTTCGCCGCGGCAAACCATTCCTTCATCGCCGGCAGCTCGGTGATGCGCTTGCAGTACGCCTGGCTGGCCTTGTCCAGGGCAACGTCGTAAGTGAGGAAGCGCGTGACGACAGGCGCGTACATCGCATCGGCGACGCAGGGCTGCTTGCCGAACAGGAACGGGCCGCCGTAGGCGCCGAAACATTCCTTCCAGATCGCCAGCACCCGGTCGATGTCGGCCTGGGCCCGCGACCAGATCTTGAAGTGGGAAATGGGCCTTGATGTTCATCGGCAAGGCGCCGCGCATCGCCGAAAACCCCGAATGCATTTCGCCGCAGATCGCGCGGCAGTGGGCGCGGGCTTTCGCATCCGCCGGCAGCAGCCCTGCCCTGGGCTTGACCTCGTTGAGGTATTCGCCGATCGCCAGCGTGTCCCAGACCTTGATGCCGTCGTGCTGCAGCGAAGGCACGAGCATGGACGACGAGAGCAGCAGCATTTCCGCCTTCATCGCCGGGTCGTCCGGCGGGATCATCTTCTCCGTGAATGCCAGGCCGGCCAGGCGGGCCATCAGCCAGCCGCGCAGCGACCAGGCGCCGTAGTTCTTGCTGCTGAGGGTCAGAACGGCCTTGGCCATGCGTGTCTCCTGCGCGGGACGGGAGCCCCTGCCGCGCTCCATCGAGCAAGGGTTGTGCCATGGGTGGCCCGCAACTTGCCTGCATCCCGCTCATGCGGGGCCAAGTCCCGGCAAAGGTCATGCCATGGCGATGCTGTACCAGGCTTATCAGGCGCATTCGGACCTGCTCTCACCGCTGCGGCTGCTGGCGCAGCACCAGGGCGCGCAGCTCTGGTTCCAGCGCACGGAAGGAACGCTGCTGCGCAAGATCGCCGCGGCGAGCGAAGTGATCTCGCGCCTGCGCCTGACGCATTCGCGGCCGGCCTACGGCATCGACGCGGTGACCGTTCTCGGCGAGAGCGTCCCCGTCGTGGAGGAAGAGACCTTGACCCTTGCCTTCGGCACCCTGCTCCGCTTCCGCAAGCCCGGCGTCGCCGGCCAGCCTCCCGTGCTGCTGGTCGCGCCGCTCTCGGGCCATTTCGCGACGCTGCTGCGCGAGGGCCCTTTCGCGCTCGACGACTACATCGAGCACATGATGAAGTTCCTGGCCGCGATCGGTCCCGGCGTCCATGCGGTGGCGGTCTGCCAGCCCTGCGTCGCGGCGCTCGCGGCGGCGGCGCTGATGGCGGAAGACGACCATCCGGCGCAGCCGCGCAGCCTGACGCTGATGGCCGGCCCGGTCGACTGCCGGGTGAACCCGACCGGCGTCAACAAGCTGGCGACCAGCAAGCCGATCGCGTGGTTCGAGCAGAACCTGATCAACCACGTGCCCCTGCCGCATGCCGGTTTCATGCGCCGGGTCTATCCCGGCTTCATCCAGCTCTCGGCCTTCCTGAGCATGAACCTGGACCGGCACTAGACGGTGGAGAAAGTGTTCCAGACCTACGAGCTGCCCCTTGGCAAGCTGCAGTACCGGGGGCGCCGTGTCGATCCGTCGGCGATCCGGCGCACGGCCTTGTTCACGGTGGAAGGAGAGCGCGACGACATCTGCTCGGTCGGCCAGACCGTCGCGGCGCAGGACCTGTGCACCGGCATCCGCCCTTACCTGAAGACCCACCACATCCAGACCGGCGTCGGCCACTACGGCGTCTTCAGCGGCCGCCGCTGGGCCACGCAGATCTACCCCCGCGTCCGCGAGGTGATCCACTCGGCCAGTGCCTGAAGACCGACAGGCGGACCTTCAAGGTTTCCTCTTCTGCGTCCTCCGCGTCCCTGTCCCGGCTGCGGCATTCAGGAGCGAGGAGTTTCTTCTTCCCCACCGGGCCAGTCGCGGATGTAGGCCTTGAGCATCTTGTTCTCGAAGTTCTGGCTGTCGACGACCGCCTTGGCGACGTCGTAGAAGCTGATCACGCCCATCAGCATGCGGCGCTCCATCACGGGCATGTAGCGGGCATGGCGATCGAGCATCATGCGGCGCACTTCGTCCAGGTCCGTTTCCGACGTGCAGGTCAGCGGATGGTCGTCCATCGCGCTGCGGACCAGCGTAGATCCGACGGCGCCGCCGTTCTTGACGATGCACAGGATCACTTCGCGGAAGGTGAGCATGCCCACCAGGTCGCCGTGGTCCATCACGACCAGCGAGCCGATGTCTTTTTCCGCCATCACGTCGATGGCGCGCGCGAGCGGCTCGTCCGGCGTGACGGTGTAGAGCGTATTGCCCTTGACTCGCAGGATGTCGCTGACTTTCATGGGGGTTCTCCTGGGGCCCCGCAGGGGCTCGGTCGAACGAATATAGCCCACAATCCCAGGCGTCACAACGCGAGGGGCGCGGCCCCGAGGAGACTCCATGCCCGGCTATTCCGATCCCGGTTTCGACACGCTGGCCCTGCATGCCGGCGCCGCGCCCGACCCGGCGACCGGCGCGCGGGCCGTGCCGATCCACCTCACGACCTCGTTCGTTTTCGAATCCAGCGACCACGCCGCCGCCCTGTTCAACCTCGAGCGCTCGGGCCACGTCTACTCGCGCATCAGCAATCCCACCAATGCCGTGCTGGAGCAGCGGGTCGCCGCCCTGGAGGGCGGAATCGGCGCGATCACCACCGCCAGCGGACAGGCGGCGCTCCACCTGGCGATCGCGACGCTGATGGGCGCCGGCTCGCACATCGTCGCGTCGACCGCGCTGTACGGCGGCTCGCAGAACCTTCTTCACTACACGCTGCGCCGCTTCGGCATCGAAACCAGCTTCATCAAGCCCGGTGATATCGACGGCTGGCGCGCCGCGATCCGCCCGAACACGAAATTGCTGTTCGGCGAAACCGTCGGCAACCCCGGGCTCGACGTGCTCGACATCCCGGTCGTGAGCGAAATCGCGCATGAGGCCGGCGTGCCGCTGCTGGTCGATTCGACTCTCACGTCTCCTTACCTGATGAAACCGCTGGAGCTCGGCGCCGACCTGGTCTATCACTCGGCGACCAAGTTCCTGTCCGGCCATGGCACGGTGATCGGCGGGGTCGTGGTCGATGGCGGCAGCTTCGACTGGGAAGGTCCGAAGGCGGCCGGCCGCTTCACGGAACTGACGGCGCCGTACGAAGGCTTCCACAACATGGTCTTCACCGAGGAGTCGACCGTCGGCGCCTTCCTGCTGCGGGCCCGGCGCGAGGGCCTGCGCGATTTCGGCGCCAGCATGAGCCCGCACACGGCCTGGCTGATCCTGCAAGGCATCGAGACGCTGTCGCTGCGCATGGAGCGGCACATGGGCAACACCCGCAGGGTCGTGGAATTCCTGGTGGCGCATCCGTTCGTGTCGCGGGTCGGCCACCCGATGCTGGAGTCGCACCCCAGCCATGCCCTGGCGCGCAAACTGCTGCCCAAGGGCGCCGGCTCGGTCTTCAGCTTCGACATGAAGGGCAATCGCGATCAGGGCAAGAAGTTCATCGACACCCTCAAGGTCTTCAGCCATCTGGCGAACGTCGGCGACTGCCGCTCGCTGGTGATCCATCCGGCGAGCACGACGCACTTCCGCATGACCGACGAAGCACTCGCCGGCGCCGGGATCACCCAGGGCACGATCCGGCTGTCGATCGGCCTGGAAGACCCCGACGATCTGATCGATGACCTCAAGCGGGCGTTGAAGGCGGCGGAGAAAGCATCATGAGATTGCAGGTGAACGGCCACGAGACCTTCTGCTACACCGGCGGCAAGCCCTTCGACCCGGCCAAACCGACGGTGGTTTTTGTGCACGGCGTGCTGAACGACCACAGCGTCTGGATCCTGCAGACCCGCTCCTTCGCCCACCATGGCTGGAACGTGCTGGCGCCCGACCTTCCGGGACATTGCAGGAGCGCGGGCGAGCCGCCGCGGTCGGTGGAGCAAGCAGCGCAATTCGTCATCGGACTGCTCGACGCAGCCGGCGTGCAGAAGGCGGCGCTGGCCGGCCACAGCTTCGGCTCGCTCGCCGTGCTGCAGGCGGCCGCCACCGCGCCCGATCGCGTGAGCCACCTCGCCCTGCTCGCCACGGCAGCGCCGATGAAGGTCACGCCGGCCTTGCTGGACAGCTCGCTGAACCAGCCGATGAAGGCAATCGACATGGTCACCGTGTTTTCGCATTCGATGCTGGCGCCGCCGCCGTCCGCACTGGGCCCCGGCACCTGGCTGCATGGCGGAGGCAAGGCGCTGATGAAGCGCGTCCTGGCCAGCAACACGCAGGTCAACCTGTTCCACCGCGGCTTCCAGGCCTGCGACGACTACGACGGGGGAGAGGCGGCGATGGAGAAAGTGCGCTGCCCGGTCCTGTTCATCCTGGGGCGCAACGACTCGATGACGCTGCCCAAGATGGCGCAGCCGCTGATCGCCAGGGCGCCCGAAGCAAAGGTCGTCATCGTCGAGGCCGGCCACCAGCTGATGTTGGAGGCGCCAGACGCCGTGCTGGCCGCGCTGGTCGACTTCCTGCGGCCATGAACGGCCCCATCGTCGTCATGCCGCCGATGACGGCGGCGCGCGCGCAAGAGATCGCCGCCGGCTTCGACCTGCGCGCGCTGCCGCCGGACTTCTACGCCAATCCCTATCCGGTGTACCGGGTGCTGCGCGAGACCCAGCCGGTGCGGCGCATGCCCGACGGCTCCTTCTTCCTCACCCGCTATGCCGACCTGGTCGCGGTGTACCGCGACGCGCAGGCCTTCAGTTCGGACAAGAAGGTGGAGTTCACGCCGAAGTATGGAATCGACGCGCCGCTGCTGGAGCACCACACGACCAGCCTCGTCTTCAACGACCCTCCGCTGCACACGCGCGTCCGCAAGCTGATCATGGGCGCGCTCACCCGCCGCGCCATCGCCGACATGGAACCGGCACTGGCGACCCTGGTCGGTCGCCTGCTCGATGCGATCGCCGCGAAGGGCGGCGGTGATCTGATCGAGGATTTCGCCTGCGCGATTCCGGTGGAGATCATCGGCAACCTGCTCGACATCCCGCACGGGGACCGCGGCCCCCTGCGCGGCTGGTCGCTCGCCATCCTCGGTGCGCTGGAGCCGAAGCTCACGCCGCAACAGGAGGCGCTCGGCAACCGCAGCGTCACCGAGTTCACCGACTACCTGCGCGAGCTGGTCGTCGAGCGGCGCCGCCATCCCGGCGACCCGGAGCACGACGTGCTGACGCGCCTGATCCGGGGCGAAGGTGAAGCCGGCGAGCAGCTGCGCGAATCCGA
Organism: Ramlibacter sp.; assembly: GCA_028291885.1. Lineage (GTDB taxonomy): Bacteria > Pseudomonadota > Gammaproteobacteria > Burkholderiales > Burkholderiaceae_C > Ramlibacter. Next base: position 5,938 of record JAQGNJ010000176.1, read on the forward strand.
GTTGCTGCAGAACTGCGTCTCCATCCTCAACGCCGGCCACGAAACCACGACCAACCTGATCGGCAATGCGCTGGTCGCGCTGCAGGAATGGCCCGAAGCCAGGGCGGCGCTGCTGCAGAAACTTGACGCGAGCCGCGACGTCGATCTGTCGGTGCAAGTGGATGAATTCCTGCGCTTCGAATCGTCCAACCAGCTCGGCAACCGGCGTGCGACCCGTTCATGCACCGTTGGTGGCGTGGACCTGCCGCAGGGCGCACTGGTGACGCTCTGCATCGGCGCGGCGAACCGCGACCCGGCTCAGTTCGCCGATCCGGATCGCCTGGACCTCGACCGCACCGACAACCGCCACCTGGCGTTCGGCTTCGGCATCCACCAATGCGCCGGCCTGAGCCTCGCGCGGCTGGAAGCGCGCATCGCGATCGGCGG
>JAQGNJ010000208.1 GCA_028291885.1 Ramlibacter sp.
ATGCCGATGGTGCGCATGCCCTGGCCTTCGCAGGTGGGGCAGCGGCCCTCGCCGATGTTGAACGAGAAGCGGCCCGGGCCGTAGCCGCGCGCCCGCGCTTCCAGCGTATCGGCGAACAGCTTGCGGATCGTGTCCCAGAAACCGATGTATGTCGCCGGGCAGGAGCGCGGCGTCTTGCCGATCGGGGTCTGGTCCACTTCCAGCACCCGGTCGATCGCCTGGTACCCGTCCAGGTCCTTGCAGCCCACCCACGCGGGATGCTTGCCCTTGTCGTCGGCATCGCGGCCCGCCTTGGTGTAGCGCTGCTGCACCGCCGCCTGCACGTTGTGCAGCAGCACGTCGCGCGCCAGCGTCGATTTCCCGGAGCCGGAGACGCCGGTCACCGCGACCAGGCGCCGCAGCGGCACGTCGACGTCGACGTCCTGCAGGTTGTGCAGGTCGGCGCCCTTGAGCTCCAGCCTTTCGGCCTTGCGGTCGATGGCGCGGCGCGGCTGCACCGGATGCTTCATCGCGTGCAGCAGGTAGCGGCCGGTGACCGATTCCTCGACGTCGCTGATGTCGGCCACACTGCCCTGCGCCACCACCCGGCCGCCACGCTTGCCGGCGCTGGGACCGATGTCGATGATGTGGTCGGCGCGGCGGATCGTGTCCTCGTCGTGCTCCACCACCACCAGCGTATTGCCCTTGTCGCCCAGCTTGTGCAGCGCGTTCAGCAGGATCTGGTTGTCGCGCGCATGCAGGCCGATGGTCGGCTCGTCGAGCACGTAGCAGACACCCTGCAGATTGGAGCCGAGCTGCGCCGCGAGCCGGATCCGCTGCGCTTCCCCGCCCGAGAGCGTGGGCGCGCCCCGGTCAAGCGTGAGGTAGCCCAGGCCCACTTCTTCCAGGAATTCCAGCCGGCCCTTGATCTCGGGGATCAGGTCGCGGGCGATGCCCTGCTCGCGCACGCTCAGCACGTCCTTGACCTGCAGGCTTTCGATCCAGCGCCGCACGTCGACCACCGAGAGCGCCGCGATCTCGGCGATGCCGGTCTCGTCGAACTGCACGTTGCGGGCCTGCAGGTTCAGGCGGCTGCCGTGGCAGGTGGCGCAGGCCTCGTCGGCCACGTCGTCGACCTCAGGTTCGCCGAAGGTCTGTTCGCGGCCCTTGCTGTCGTTGCTGTCGTCGCGCACGGTGTCGTCGTACGCGGCGCGCTGGTCCTTCGTCAGCTTGACACCGGTGCCGACGCAGTCCGGGCACCAGCCGTGCTTGCTGTTGTACGAGAACAGGCGCGGGTCCAGTTCCGGGTAGCTGGTGCTGCAGACCGGGCAGGCCCGGCGCACCGAGAACACCTCGATCTTGCCGATGTGATGGTGCTGGTCCAGGCCGGCGAGGAAAGCGCCCTTGAGGCCGTCGAGCGGCGCCAGCACGTGCAGCACGCCCTTGCCGTGCTCCAGGGCCTCGGCCAGTTTTTGCCGCAGCAGCGCCTCGTTGGAGGGAGTCACGTCGAGGTCGCAGACCGGCAGCTCGATCGTGTGCTCCTTGAAGCGGTCGAGGCGCGGAAAACCCGTCGTCGGCAGGAAGTTGCCGTCCACGCGCAGGTGGGTGTAGCCACGCGGCCGCGCCCAGTCGGCCAGCTCGGTGTAGACGCCCTTGCGGTTGATCACCAGCGGCGCCAGCAGGCCGATGTGCTGGCCCTTGTAGCGTTTCATCAGCTGCGCCGCGATGCTGTCGGCCGATTGCGGCCTGACCTCGGCGCCGTCGTGCACGCAATGCTGCACGCCGAGCTTGACGTACAGCAGGCGCAGGAAGTGCCAGACCTCGGTGGTCGTGCCGACCGTCGACTTGCGCCCGCCACGCGAGAGCCGCTGCTCGATCGCGACGGTGGGCGGAATGCCGTAAACCGCGTCGACCTCGGGCCGTCCCGCCGGCTGCACGATGCTGCGCGCATAGGCGTTCAGCGACTCGAGGTAGCGGCGCTGGCCTTCGTTGAACAGGATGTCGAAGGCGAGCGTCGACTTGCCGGAGCCCGAGACGCCGGTGACGACGCTGAACTTGTTGTGCGGGATGTCGACCGACAGCGACTTGAGGTTGTGCTCGCGGGCGTTGACGATCTGGATGGAATTCGGACGGGCCTTCTTTCCCTCCCCCTCTGGGAGAGGGTTAGGGTGAGGGCTCTTCGCCCCGCCAGCCCTCACCCCTGCCCTCTCCCGGAGGGAGAGGGAGTCGGGCATCTTTTCCGACACGACGTGCGTGCCCATCCCCAGCGTGTTGTCGTACTCCCGCAGCGCCTTGCCGGTGTGCGACGTCGCATGCAGCTTGACGTCTTCCGGCGTGCCTTCCGCGACCACCAGGCCGCCGGCGTCGCCGCCTTCGGGACCGAGGTCGATCAGCCAGTCGGACGCGCGGATCACGTCGAGGTTGTGCTCGATGATGATCATCGAGTTGCCGGCGTCGAGCAGCTTGCGCAGAGCCCGCATCAGCTTGGCGATGTCGTCGAAGTGCAGGCCGGTGGTCGGCTCGTCGAACAGGAACAGCGTGCCGCGCGTGGCCGTCTTCTGCCGGCTCGACGTCGCCGTCTTGGCGGCGCCGGCGAGGAAACCGGCCAGCTTGAGCCGCTGCGATTCGCCGCCCGAAAGCGTCGGCACCGGCTGGCCCAGCTTCACGTACTCGAGGCCGACGTCGACGATGGGCTGCAGCGCGCGGATCACGTCGCGGTCGTTCGCGAACAGCGACGCGGCTTCGCTCACCGTCAGGTCCAGCACGTCGGCCACGTTCATCGCGCGCGGCTTCAGGGCGCCGATCGGCTGGCGCTCGATCGTGATCTCGAGGATCTCGGGCCGGTAGCGCTTGCCGTCGCAATCCGGGCAGCGCAGGTAGACGTCGGAGAGGAACTGCATCTCCACGTGCTCGAAGCCCGATCCGCCGCAGGTCGGACAGCGGCCGTCGCCGCTGTTGAAGCTGAACTTCGAGCCGGTGTAGCCGCGCTGGCGCGAGAGCGGCGCGGCGGCGAAGATTTCGCGGATCGCGTCCCAGGCGCCGACATAGCTCACGGGATTGGAGCGCGCGGTCTTGCCGATCGGCGACTGGTCGACGAAGACGACGTCGCTCAGGTGATCGGCGCCCAGCATGCGGTCATGCAGGCCCGGCGTTTCGGTCGCCTTGCCGAAGTGGCGCGCGAGCGCGGGCGCCAGCACGTCCTGGATCAGGCTGGACTTGCCGGAGCCGCTGACGCCGGTGACGGTCACCAGCCGCTGCAGCGGAAACTCCACCGACACGTTCTTCAGGTTGTGCTCGCGCGCGCCCTCGAGGACCAGGCGCGGCGTCGCATCCGTCACCGCCCGCTTGAACCCCATGCCGATCGTCTTGCGGCCGCCGAGGTAGTTGCCGGTCAGCGTGTCGGCATGGCGCAGTTCGTCGGTCGTGCCGTCGAACACGATCTGACCGCCGCGCTCGCCGGGGCCCGGGCCCATGTCGATCATGCGGTCGGCCGCCAGCATCACGGCGGGATCGTGCTCCACCACGACCAGCGTGTTGCCGGCGTCGCGCAGCCGCTTCATCGCTTCGGTGATGCGGTTCATGTCGCGCGGATGCAGGCCGATGCTGGGCTCGTCGAGCACGAACAGCGTGTTGACCAGCGAGGTGCCCAGCGCCGTCGTCAGGTTGATCCGCTGCACCTCGCCGCCGGACAGGGTGCGGCTCTGGCGGTCCAGCGTGAGATAGCCGATCCCGACGTCGACCAGGTACTTCAGGCGGGTGGTGATTTCCTCGAACAGGAGCTTGAGGGCCTGGTGCTCGCCGTGGCCCTCACCCCTGCCCTCTCCCGCAAGGAGAGGGAGCGAGTCAGAACCCCCTCGCCCGCTTGCGGGAGAGGGTTGGGGTGAGG
>JAQGNJ010000221.1 GCA_028291885.1 Ramlibacter sp.
TGATGCACGCCTCACCCATCTCCGCAAACTGCCGATGTCCGACAGCCAGGATCACCGCCGCGTACTGAACATTCGCGGGCAATTCCTCCAGGCAATCCAGCCCGTACTCGTGCCGCGCATCCTGCACGTCGATCCACGGGTCGAAAACGTCGACGTGGGTGTTGTACCGCTGTAAGGTCCGCACAATGTTCACCACCTTGCTGTTTCGCAGATCGGGGCAGTTTTCCTTGAACGTCAGGCCCAGCACCAGCACCTTGCTTCCGAGCACGGGGATGTTCTTGCGCAGCATCAGCTTGATGGTTTCGTCGGCCACGTGGGCTGCCATGTTGTCGTTGATGCGGCGTCCGGCCAGGATCACCTGGGGGTGGTAGCCCACCTGCTCAGCCTTGTGCGTCAGATAGTACGGATCCACGCCGATGCAGTGCCCGCCGACCAACCCCGGGCGAAAGGGCAAAAAGTTCCACTTCGTGCCAGCGGCCTGGAGCACTTCCAGCGTGTCGATGCCCAGCTTGTGGAAGATCAGGCTCAGCTCGTTCATCAACGCGATATTGACGTCGCGCTGGATGTTCTCGATCACCTTCGCCGCCTCGGCCACCTTGATGCTTGCCGCCTTGTGCGTCCCGGCAGTGATGATCTGGGCGTACAAACCATCCACAGCATCGGCGACTTCCGGCGTGCTGCCGCTGGTGATCTTGCGAATGGTCGGCAGACGGTGTTCCTTGTCGCCCGGGTTGATCCGTTCGGGGCTGTAGCCGCAGAAGAAGTCCATGTTGAATTTCAGTCCGCTGAATTTCTCCAGCACCGGCACGCAAATCTCTTCCGTGGCGCCGGGATAGACCGTCGATTCATAAATGACGACGGCGTTTCTGGAAAGCGCCCGCCCCACGGTTTCGCTCGCCCTGATCAAGGGCGTCATGTCCGGCCGGTTGGCGGCGTCCACCGGCGTCGGGACGGTGACGATGAAGACCTGGCAGCTCTTCAGGTCTTGCGCATTGCTGCTGAAACTGAGGTGGCCGGCGCTTTTCAGTTCCGCCGCGGTCACTTCGAGCGTGCTGTCGTGCCCCGCTTGCAATTCGGCGATCCGAGCCGGCTTGACGTCGAACCCCAGCACCGGGCGGTGCTTTCCGAATTCGACAGCCAATGGCAGTCCCACATAACCGAGGCCGATAATTCCGATTTTCGCGTCTTGGATGTTCATCAGGGCGACTCCAGCCGAAACACTGGGCGAGCCGACCGCGATTCTAACGATAGGCGCCGCAGTCTCCGCGAAAAGCCCCGGAGCCATTCCCCCTATCGCGAAAAAACCAACACCTGGTTGCGCCAGATGTTGCTTACTGTCGGGCTAAACGGCGAATTGCTCCAGCTTTTTGCCCGCTGCCAGGGCTTCGGTGACCCAGCGCGGCTTGCGGCCGCGGCCGCCGGACCACGTTTCGCCGGTCGGGCTGCGGTATTTGACGACGCCCTTCGCGGCAGGCCCGCCGGAGCGCTTGCGCCGCGTGGTGGCGCCGCTGGTCAGGCCCAGGTCCTGGCCGGTCAATCCATACGCCTTGATCTTTTCCTTGATGTCTTCAATGACATCGTTCAATTCCTTGACGCGCAATTCTTCTGCTTCCTGAAGAAGCTTTTCTCCGCGCGCCCGAAGTTCAAGGTAAGTTGCCATCTGATTCCTTTGTGCTGATTACCGCCGGAATTATAGGCAACCGTTGGGGCAAGCTGCAATTCAGCAAATTAATTAACCGACCTGATTTTAGTAAAGCTTTAGTTGGCTACTTGCTGCTTTGCCATTTCCAGGTGGACTGGCACATGTCGTCCAGTGAGCGCGTGCCGCGCCAGCCCAATTCCGACTCGGCCTTTGCCGAATTGGCATAGGAGCTGGCAATGTCGCCCGGGCGTCTTGGAAGCATCTTGCGCTGCAGCTGCTTTCCGCAGGCGCGTTCAAAAGCCGCGACCAGATCCAGCACGCTGTAACCCTGCCCAGTCCCGAGGTTGAAGGCGTGCCAGCCGGTGTGGTCGCGCAGGAAGCGCAATCCAGCCAGGTGCCCCTCCGCCAAATCCATGACGTGGATGTAGTCGCGAACCCCCGTTCCGTCCGCGGTCGGGTAATCGGAACCGAAAATCCCGATTGCTTCCAATTCGCCGGTTGCCACCTTGGCGACAAAAGGCATCAGGTTATTCGGAATTCCCTGTGGGTCCTCGCCGATCAACCCGCTCGGATGGGCACCGACGGGATTGAAATAGCGCAGGCAACTCACACGCCAGGACGAATCGGAAGCACAAACGTCTTTCAGCATCTCCTCGATGTGCAGTTTGGTCCTGCCGTAGGGATTGGTGGCGCCGGTCGGATGGCTTTCGTCGAACGGCAGGTACTTCGGCTCCCCGTACACCGTCGCACTCGAACTGAAAACCAGGGTGCGGGTGCCGGCCGCTTCCATCGCCTGCAACAGGCTGATCGTTCCCTGCACGTTATTGGCGTAATAGAGGATCGGCTTGGCAACCGACTCTCCGACGGCCTTGAGTCCCGCGAAGTGGATGACGCTGTCACAGCCGTGCTGATCGAGCGTGGTGCGCAGCAGTTGCGTATCGCGGATGTCGCCTTCGACGAACACTGGGGCCTTGCCCGTGATCTGCTCGATGCGTGCCACGACGTCGCGCTGGCTGTTGCACAGGTTGTCGAACAAGACCACTTGGTGGCCGGCCTCGAGAAGGGTGACGGCGGTGTGGCTCGCGATGTAGCCGGTGCCGCCGGTAAGCAAGATGGTCACTTTGCGCCAAGGAAGAGTGAAAAATAAATCATACGTGGCACGGCGCGCCGCGTGTGAAGGTGCCGTCCTGCGCGGCGCTTGCAAGTGCCTGTCTTCGGGTGCATTCTTTCCCTCTCGCCTCGCGAGCAAAAGGAAACGGCCATGCGCACCCGATCCTGGTTCGGATTCATCCTCTCCTCGCTGCTCGTCCTCACAGGCGGGACGACGTGCCTGGCCGCGAACCCGCCGCCTGCGGACGCGCAGGCAATGATCGAGGCGCTGACGAAGGCGAACGCCGCCGTCGTTGGCTTGCAGGTGACTGCGGCGGAGGGTGCCCGCTCCGCGGAGACGCTGGGCAGGCAGCGGTCCGGCTCCGGCGTGGTGATCGGCCCCGACGGGCTCATCCTGACGATTGGCTATCTGGTGATGGAGGCGCAGACCATCGAGGTCATCACGCAGGACCGCAGGATGGTGCCGGCCCGGCCCGTCGCCTACGACCTCGCCACCGGCTTCGGCTTGATCCGGCCGCTGGTTCCGCTGCGCGGCTTGGCACCGGTTCCGCTCGGCAGCCACGGAGATTTGCGAACGGGCGACATGGTGATGGCCTCTATCGGCGGCTCCGACGCCGACGTGGCGATGACCCAGCTGGTGAGCAAGCGGCCCTTCTCCGGCTATTGGGAATACCACATCGAAACGGCCTTGTTCACCAGCCCGCCGATTGGAAACCACAGCGGCGCGGGCCTGTTCAACCAGCGCGGCGAGTTGCTGGGCATCGGCAGCCTGTTCGTGGGCGACGCCACCGGCGAGAACCGTCGCACGCCCGGCAACATGTTCGTTCCCGTCGACCTGCTCAAACCCATCCTCGCCGAGTTGCAGCAGACCGGCAGCAGCCGCCAGAGCCACCGGCCGTGGCTCGGACTGACTTCGGCCGAGCAGGATGGCCGGGTGCAGGTGGTGCGCGTGACGAAAGACAGTCCGGCGCAATCGGCGGGGCTTCGGTCCGGCGACGTCGTGCTGGCTGTCGACGGCGCCAAGGTCGCCACGCTCGAGGAGTTCTATCGAAAGCTGTGGTCGCGCGGCAGCCCGGAAGACGAGATCCGCCTGACGGTGCTGCAGGGCGCGGAAGTGAAGACGTTCACTCTGCGCGGCGTGGACCGGATGACGACGATGATGAAGCCGGCGGGGATTTGATTCACGGGCGAGACAACACTTTCGCGGCGAGCAGCCCCGTTTTCACGCTCGCGTGCCGCAACGCCAACCGCAGTTCCCGCTTCATCCGCGAATTCACCAGCCGCCGCGACTCCGCCATGAAGCTGAGCAGCATCAGCGGCAACTCGTCCCGCGCGGTGCCGCGAGAAACGCGCCGGGGGCGCGGCAATCCGTAGAGATCGGCGGCCAGGTCGAAGTACTCACCCATCTTCAGCTCGCTGTCGTCGTTCACGTTGTAGACGCGTTGCGGCTTGCCGCGCCAGAGCGCCGCGATGACGGCGCGAGCCAGGTCATCGGCGTGGATGTGGTTCGTGTAGACGTCGTCGGCGTGCTGCAGCACCGGCGTTCCCTTCAGCAGCCGCCCGTGCGGCGTGCCGCCTTCCCGATCCGGTGCATAGATGCCCGGAATGCGCAGGATGCTGGATCGCACGTGTGCGGAGCGACCGAAATGGCGTACCGCCCTCTCGGCATCGACACGGCGCTGGGCACGCGGCGTGCGCGGCTGGACCGCCCGCGTTTCCATAACACGCGCGCCGCCGCAGTCTCCGTACACACCACTGGTGGAACCATAGACAAACGAGCTGGGCAGCGAGCGCAAGCGCAGCGCCCGCAGCAGGCTGCCGGTTCTCAGGTCACGCCACCAGAGCTGCTCGTTGTCGCTTCTCGGCGGAGCGAGGTGGACCACGCGCGTGGCGATTCCCGCCAGCCGCGCCAGCGACTTCGGCTGATCCAGGTCGCCCCGCAGCGGCGTGATCCCATGCCCCCGCAGCAGGGGCAGCCGATCCGGCGACGACGTCATCGCGAGCAACCGCACCCTGCCTTTCAGCGCCCGCGCGACCCGCAGCCCCACGTCGCCGCAGCCCACGATCAGCACGCGCTCGCGCCGGAAGCGCGCCGGCAGGGCGCCGAGGGGGCTCTGGATTGAGGGCAAAATCGGGGGGTTCGACTTA
>JAQGNJ010000228.1 GCA_028291885.1 Ramlibacter sp.
CCTCGCAGCTGCGCGAGCGCATCCAGCTGGCCGAGCTGCGCCGGCGGGTCGGCTCGCTGTCGCCGCGCGAGCTGGAGGTGATGCGCCGGGTGGTGCGCGGCATGCTCAACAAGCAGATCGCCGCGGAGCTGCGGATCGCCGAGATCACCGTCAAGGTGCATCGCCGCCACGTGATGGACAAGACCGGCGCGCAGTCGCTGGCCGAGCTGGTGCGCATCGCCGAGCGGGTCGAGCCCAGCCTGGGCTGAAGCACGCACACAACTCGCAGCCGCAAGCAAAAGGCAGGCTGCGCCAAGGGGTGCATGAACCAAGGGTCAATGGCGCGCCGGACAGGCGCCGCTTAAGGTGACTGCACATCAAACACACACGCCGGGAGGCCTGCATGTCCCTTGACGCCGCGTCCGAGGACGCCCCCTTCGCCGCATTGCCGGACGCGCCGCTGGCCAGCATCGCGCTGCTGCCGGCCGCCAGCGACGATCCCGGCCCGCGCCATGCGGTGCGGATCCTGATCCCCGCGGACGGCGCCGCCGCCAGCATTGCCTATAGCAGCGCCGGCCGTGCCGAGCGCAAGGCCTTCGTGCGCGCGCCGATGGTGGCGGTGATTCCGCCCGGCCAGGCCTGCCGCATCCGCTGCCAGCGCGCCGGCGACACCCTGGCCCTGGAGATCGGCAGCGGCTTTTTCGCCGCGCAGGTGCGCACCGCGCTGGGCACGGCCGCACCGCAGCTGGTGGCGCCGCACGCCGCCATCGATCCCTTCATCCGCGAGATCGGCAACGCGCTGCGCAGCGAGCTGGTGCAGGGTCACGCGGTGGCGGGCGCCCTGGAGCCGCTGGCAGCGCTGGTGGCGGTGCACTTGGCGCGCCGCTATGCCGCTGCGGCGGCGGTGGGCGCCGCGCCGGCGGCCGGCTTGCCGCAGCACAAGCTGCAGCGGGTGCAGGATTACGTGGAAGCGCACCTGGCCGAATCGATCCGGGTGGAGCACCTCGCGGCCCAGGTGCACATGAGCCCGTTCCACTTTGCTCGCATGTTCAAGAAGGCCACCGGCCAGCCGCCGCACCTGTACGTCGTGATGCGCCGCATCGAGCGGGCCAAGGCCCTGCTCAGGGGCAGCGAGACCGGGCTGATCCACCTGGCCGCGCAGATCGGCTTTCGCACCCAGGGCCACTTCACCGGGGTGTTTCGCCGCTATACCGGCTGCACGCCGGCCGCCTTCCGGCTGGAGTCGCGCCAGCCCGCGCCGAGCTAGGCTTGACGCGTCTGGTGGTCGGCCGCCTCGGCTGCGCCGGCCACGCCTTCGGAGTGCAGCGTGAAGAAGAAGCTGGCGCCCTCGCCGGGCGCAGCCTCGGCCCAGACGCGCCCGGCGTGGCGGCTGACGATGCGCTGAACGGTCGCAAGGCCGATGCCGGTGCCCTCGTATTCCGAGGCGCTGTGCAGGCGGTGGAAGGGCTCGAACAGTCGCGCGGCATGGGTCAGGTCGAAGCCGGCTCCGTTGTCGCGGACGAAATAGACGGGATGGTCCGCGCCGCGGATGCAACCGACTTCGACCCTGGTCACGGCTGAGCGTGCCGTGAACTTCCACGCGTTGCCGATCAGGTTCGACAGCAGCTGCGTCAGCAGGACCTCGTCTCCCGTGACCAGCAGGCCGGGCTCGACAACGATCTGCGTCGCCCGCTCCGGCGATTGCGCCACCAGGTCGCCGATCACCTGATGCGCAATCGAACCCAGGTTGACGGCTTCCTGCCGCACGCGGGCTTTCGACAGGCTGGCAAGTTCGAGCAGGCCCCGCGTCATGCTGTCCATCTGGGAAGCGGCGCAACGCATGCGGTCCAGGAAGTGCTTGCCCTGGGCGCTGATCGCATCCGCTTCCGACGATTCCAGCATCTGCCCGAAGCAGTTGAGCGCCGCCAGGGGAGATCGCAGGTCGTGCGCCACCGAATAGGAAAAGGACTCCAGCTCCCGGTTGGCCGCCTGCAGTTCGGCGGTCCTGGCCCTGACCCTTTCCTCGAGTTCGCTGTTGAGCCGCAGAATCGCCTCGCGGCTGCGCACCATGTCGGACACATCGCGGAACGAGACGGCCAGGCCCTGGGGCGACGGGTAGGCGCGCAGCTGCACCCAGATCTGCTGCGGTGCGTAGAAGGTCTGCATTTCGACAGCGACGCCGGTGGCCAATGCATGTTCGTACTGAAGGTGGAAGTCGCTGCCGATGGACTCGGGGAATTCGTCCCACAGGACCTTCCCGATCAACGCTTCGCGGTCGCAGCACAACAAGCGCGCCGCCTCGCTGTTCATATAGGTGAATCGCCATTGGCGATCGATCGTGAAGAACGCGTGGGCCATGCTCTCCAGCGTCATCGTCAGCCGTTCGGCGAGCATCCGGTTGTTCTCCGCGGCCTCTCTGCCGGTCGAGATGTCCTGGAGCGCGCCCTGGACCTTGACGATCGCGCCGCCCATGTCGCGCTCGGCATGGCCGATGGCGCGCACCCACACCGTGCGATTGCGCGCGGTGACGATCTGGGCCTCGAGGTCGTACGACGTGCCGTGCTTGATGCAGGCCTCGAAGGCCGCCCAGACCGCGGGCCGCGAACCGGGGGCATAGAACTCGAGGGCCCTGGGCGCCGTACACCGGAAATCGCGAGCGACCTCATGGATGGCACGGATTTCTTCGGACCAGGTCAGGGTTTCCGTCTCGAGGTCGAACGACCACGCGCCCAAGCGGCCCACCTTTGCCGCCATCCTCAGGAGCGCTTCGGCGTTGCGCAACCGGTGCAGGACTTCGGAGGGGTTTTCCTTGACACGCGAACCAGGCTCTACCAGGGGCGCACACCTGCTCGCGCCATTCCTCTTCATACGCATGCCTGCATTTTGCTTAACTCTTGTCGGGCTGAACGGTGGAGTTCTAAGCGATTTTCCTAACCGGTGTAGGCAATCCCGCCGCGGATGAGGCGGTAAGCGATCAGCTGAGGAGATCGATCTGCCCGGGCGTCGATTGTTTCTCGATGGTCGGTTCGGTCGCTTGCAAGAGCCCCATTGCTGCCCAAGGTTTTCACCCTTTCGGCTGGGTTCTGCGATCTCGCGCGCAAACTTTTTTCATTTTGCAGGCGGGCCGTGTGCAATTCCACAGCCTCGGAGAACCTGTCAGCTTCGTCCTACAGGAGCGTCGGAAATAACCGCAGACACTGAACCCGTCCATGCCAGCTGGCAATGTGGCCTGCGCGAAATGCGCCGACGCCGTCAACCTCAAGCCCCGGAGACAACATGGATCAGGCGACACAAACGCCAAGGATGAAGAGCCGCAAGACCTCTCCCACCCCATCCAAGCCCGGCGAGGCCGGCGCCGACTCCCGTTCGGGCCGGATCGCGCGGCCCCCCCAAGCAGCCGATGACGACGCGGAGGCACGTTCGCGACAGGTCCTTGCGGCAATGATGGCGTTTTCAGCGGGCGACTTCAGCACCCGCCTGCCGTCCAGCTGGTCGGGCGTCGATAGCCGGATCGCCGAGGCTTTCAACCAGACCATCCGCAACGCCGAACGGATCACGGGCGAAGCCGCCCGCCTCAGCACCACGGTCGGCAAGGAAGGCCGGCTGTCGCAGCGCATGTCCGCGCCCGGAGC
>JAQGNJ010000273.1 GCA_028291885.1 Ramlibacter sp.
ATCGACTGCGCCAAGGGCGTCGCGATCGCGGCGACCCACGAGGGGCCGCTCACGCATTACGCAACCATCGAGGGCGGCTCGCCGCGCATCACCGACAAGGCCGTGCCGCTGATCGCCGTGCCGACCACCAGCGGCACCGGCAGCGAAGTGGCGCGTGGCGCGATCATCATCGTCGACGACCACCGCAAGCTCGGCTTCCACTCCTGGCATCTGGTGCCGAAGACGGCGATCTGCGATCCGGAACTCACGCTGGGACTGCCGCCCAGGCTGACCGCCGCGACCGGCATGGACGCGATCGCGCACTGCATGGAAACCTTCATGTCCAGCGCGTTCAACCCGCCGGCCGACGGCATCGCGCTGGACGGCCTGCAGCGCGGCTGGGCCCATATCGAGCGGGCCACCCGCGACGGCGGCGACCGCGAAGCGCGGTTCAACCTGATGAGCGCCTCGATGCAGGGCGCGATGGCTTTCCAGAAGGGCCTGGGCGCGGTCCATTCGCTCAGCCACAGCCTGGGCGGCGTCGATCCGCGGCTGCACCACGGGACGCTGAACGCCATGTTCCTGCCCGCCGTGGTCGCTTTCAACGGGCAGGCGCAATCCGTGCAAAAGGAGAACCGGCTGCAGCGGATGGCGCATGCGATGGGCCTCGCATCGGAGGCGGACATTCCCGAAGCGATCCGCGACATGAACGCCCGGCTGGGCCTGCCGCGCGGACTGGCCGAAATGGGCGTGCAGCGCGACTGGTTCGACCGCATCGTCCAGGGCGCGCTGGCCGACCACTGCCACAAGACCAATCCGCGCATCGCCAGCCGCGAAGAGTACGAGGAGCTGCTGGCCACCTCGATGTGATCACGGCGCCGCGCTACTTGCCGGTGCGCTGCAGCTTGGCGAAGGCGCCGGCCATCGCGGTGCTCACCGGCGCGGCCGGCTGGCGCTGGCCTTGCGGCGGGCGCTGGCCGCGGCCCGCGCCTTCGTAGCGGTTCTCGCGCGGCGCATCGCGGCGGGTGGGCGCATCGCCCAGCTTCATCGACAGCCCGATGCGCTTGCGGGCCACGTCGACCTCCATCACCTTGACCTTGACGATGTCGCCGGTCTTGACCACTTCGCGCGCGTCGTTGACGAACTTGTGCGACAGCTGGCTCACATGGACCAGGCCATCCTGGTGCACGCCCAGGTCGATGAAGGCGCCGAAGGCCGCGACGTTGCTGACCGTGCCTTCCAGCACCATGCCCTCGCGCAGGTCGGCGATGTCCTCGACACCCTCGTTGAAGCGCGCCACCTTGAAGTCAGGCCGCGGATCGCGTCCCGGCTTTTCCAGCTCGCCCAGGATGTCCCTGACCGTGATGACGCCGAACTTCTCGTTGGCGAACAGCTCCGGCTTGAGCGTCTTGAGCATCTCGGCGCGGCCCATCAGCTCGGTCACCGGCTTGCCGGTCTGCGCCAGCATCTTCTCGACGACCGGATAGGTTTCCGGATGCACGCCCGTCATGTCCAGCGGGTTCTCGCCGCCGCGGATGCGCAGGAAGCCGGCGCTCAGCTCGAAAGTCTTGGCGCCCAGGCCGGACACTTCGAGCAGCTGCTGGCGGCTGCGGAAAGCGCCGTTGCTCTCGCGCCAGCGCACCACGGACTTCGCGACCGTGGCCGAGAGTCCCGAGACGCGCGACAGCAGCGGGACGCTGGCGGTGTTGAGGTCGACGCCGACCGAGTTCACGCAGTCTTCGACAACTGCTTCCAGCGTGCGGGCCAGCTCGCCCTGGTTGACGTCGTGCTGGTACTGGCCGACGCCGATCGACTTGGGATCGATCTTCACCAGCTCGGCCAGCGGGTCCTGCAGCCGCCGCGCGATGCTGGCGGCCCCGCGAAGGCTGACGTCGACGTCGGGCATCTCCTGGGACGCGAATTCGCTTGCCGAGTAGACCGAGGCGCCGGCTTCGCTGACGACCACACGCTGGATCTCGCCGGTGTCGGAGACAAGGCGCTTGACCAGATCCGCCGCGAGCTTGTCGGTCTCCCGGCTGGCCGTGCCGTTGCCGATCGCGATCAGGTTGACGCCGTGCTTCTCGCACAGCTTGGCCAGCGTGTGCAGCGATCCTTCCCAGTCGCGGCGAGGCTCGTGCGGATAAACCGTCGACGTGTCGACCAGCTTGCCCGTCGCATCGACCACCGCCACCTTCACGCCGGTGCGGATGCCGGGATCGAGTCCCATGACGACGCGCGGTCCGGCCGGCGCGGCCAGCAGCAGGTCGCGCAGGTTGTCGGCAAACACCTTGATCGCCACTTTCTCGGCTTCCTCGCGCAGGCGGGCGAACAGGTCGCGCTCGGTGGACAGGGACAGCTTGACGCGCCAGGTCCAGGTCACGCATTTGCGCAGCAGGTCGTCGGCCGGACGGCCAGCGTGGCTCCAGCCCAGGTGCAGCGCGATCTTGCCTTCGGCGATCGAAGGCTTGCCCGGCTCGGGTTCGACCGGCAGCACCAGCTTGGCATCGAGGATCTCCAGCTGGCGGCCGCGGAACACGGCCAGCGCGCGGTGCGAAGGCACGCGGCCGATCGGCTCGTCGTAGTCGAAGTAGTCGCGGAACTTGGCGACGTCCGGATGGTTCTCGTCCTTGCCCGTCGTCAGCGTGCTCTTGAACAGTCCTTCCTGCCAGAGCCATTCGCGCAGCGTCTGGACCAGCGCGGGCTGCTCGGCCCAGCGCTCGGACAGGATGTCTCGCACGCCGTCCAGCACGGCCGGGACGGTGGTGAAGTCCTCGCCGCCCTCGCCCTTTTCGCCCTTGACGAAGGCCCGGGCCTCGTCGGCCGGGACCAGCGACGGATCGGCGAACAGCCTGTCGGCCAGCGGCTCGATGCCCGCTTCCCGGGCGATCTGGCCCTTTGTGCGGCGGCGGGGCTTGTACGGCAGGTACAGGTCCTCGACTTCCTGCTTGGTCGGCGCCGCTTCGATGGCCGCACGCAGCTCGGGCGTCAGCTTGCCCTGCTCCTGGATGCTTTTCAGCACGGCCTCGCGCCGCTCCTCGAGCTCGCGCAGGTAGCCCAGGCGCTGCTCCAGCTCGCGCAGCTGGATGTCGTCGAGGCCGCCCGTGGCTTCCTTGCGGTAGCGGGCGATGAAGGGCACCGTGGCGCCGCCATCGAGCAGGTCGACGGTGGACTGGACCTGGTTGGGCTGGACCCGCAACTCGGCGGCGATCTGGCGGATGATTTTCTGCATTGTCAAAGGGGTGACCGGCAAGGGGCGCGAGTTTGCCACAGCGGGCGGACAGGACTTCGGCGTCTCGGCTGACATCGAGCTCGGCCGCTGGTTCCCACAATGAGCATCCATCCATAGGAGCCCACCATGCGCGCGCGCCTCATCGTTCTTCTTGCAGCCGTCCTGTTGGTCGCCGCCTTCGCCGCCCTGAACTGGTCGGAAATCGTGCGTCCCGCTCCGCTGAGTTTCGGCATCTTCGTGATGGACGCGCCGCTCGGCCTGATCCTGCTCAGTATCCTGGGCGTCACGCTGCTGGCCTTCCTGATCAGCTCGGCCCACATGCAGACGGTGAATCTGCTGGACAACCGGCAGCACTACAAGGAGCTGCACGCGCAGCGGGAGCTGGCCGACAAGGCGGAAGC
Source organism: Ramlibacter sp. (assembly GCA_028291885.1). Taxonomy (GTDB): domain Bacteria; phylum Pseudomonadota; class Gammaproteobacteria; order Burkholderiales; family Burkholderiaceae_C; genus Ramlibacter. The sequence goes on from JAQGNJ010000273.1 coordinate 3,610, forward strand.
CTCGCGCTTCACCGACCTGCGCCAGCACCTGGATGCGCAGATGCGCGAGATCCACCAGCGGGAAACGACCACAGCCAGCGAGCTGGCCAAAGCCATGGCCCAGGGCCAGCGCGAGCTTCGCACCCAGCTGGAACTGATGAACCACAGCCTGGGGACCCGGCTGGCCGAACTCGAAAGCCGCCTCGATCCGCGCGCCGACCCTCGCAACCGCCCGAGCACCGCGTCGATCGTCAGCTGAATCCAGCCCTCCCCGTGAACGCCGGCCCTTAATCGAACAGGCCGGGACCGTCGCCGAGTTGCGCCCTTTCGATCTGCAGCATCTTCAGCTTGGTCGCAACGCCACCGCCGGCGGAGAAGCCGCCGGACCGCTTGCCCGCGGCCAGGACCCGGTGGCAGGGAACGATGGGAGCAAAGGGGTTGTGACCGAGCGCCTGGCCGACCGCGCGCGCCGCGCCGGGGTCGCCCAGCCGCTGCGCGACCTCGCCGTAGCTGAGAGTCTGGCCCGGGGCGATGGCGCGGGCGATCTCGTACACCCGCCGGTTGAACTCCGGCACGGCCGCCATGTCGAGAGGCACGTCGGCGAGGCTGTCGGTGCCGCGGCCCTCGAGCAGATCGCGCACCCGTTCGATCACGGCCTGCACCCACGGCGCCGGCGTCGTCAGCGGCGACTGCGGAAAGCGCCGCTGCATCCTGGGGGCGGTCTGCGCGGGATCGTCCTCGGGCAACAGCACACCGGCGATGGCGTCCTCGCTCCAGGCGATCGCACATGCGCCGATCGGCGTGTCGAACAGGCAGAAGCCGCGGGCGGACATGACCCATGCTAGCAGCGGCGTACGTCCTCTCGCTAAGGCGCGTTG
>JAQGNJ010000234.1 GCA_028291885.1 Ramlibacter sp.
GGTTGTCGTTGATCCCGTTGACGGTGCGACTGAGTTGGCGCGCCGCGCGCGAGGCGTCCTCGGTCACGCGGTTGATCCGCGGCAGGGTCGCGGCATTGAAGGAATCGGCGGCGTGCGCCAGGCCTTCCGCGCCTTCGGCTAGCCGGTCGACCGGACCGTCCTTGGCATTCAGGCGCTGGCCCACCCTGCCGAACTCGGCGATGGTGGCCTTTGCCTGGTCCGCGGTCCCGCGCACCGAGCTCAGCGTTGCATCAGCGTTCTTGACGAAGGACGGGATGTCGACCCGGTCCGGCCCGAGCTGCGCATTGAGGATGGTCGTCACGCTGGTCGAAAGCTTGCTGACGCTGGTCGCCGCCTCGCCCACGTTGTCCAGCGCCGCGGCCAGCCGCTTCTGGTTCGGATCGCCCAGCACCTGGTTGATCCGGACCGTGGCTTGCTCCACCTGGTCGAGGATCTTTTCGCCCCGGTCCTGCAGCTTGGCCAGCAGCCCCGGCCGCAGCGGGATGCGCGGCGGCGCTTCGTCGTTGGGGACCAGCCGCGGCGCCGGTTTTCCGCTGTCGTCGAGCTGCACGAAGGCCAGGCCCGTCACGCCCTGGAAACTCAGCGTGGCGAAGGTTTCCGCCGTGACCGGCGCGGCGCTGTCCACCTCCAGCCGCAGCAGCACGTTGCCCGTGGTCTTGGGATCGAAGCCGATGGTGTCGACCTTGCCGACGTCGACGCCGCGGTAGCGCACCGGCGCCTGGGGCTGCAGTCCCGTCACCGTCTCGCGGGTCGAGATCTCGTAGATGTTGCGCTCGCCGGTGTCGCGCGTCAGCCAGGCGGCCAGCCCCAGCAGCAGCATGCTGAGCAACGCGACGAAGATGCCTGCGGCCAGGGCGTGGGATTTGTTTTCCATGTCTTGTCTCTGCTTTCTCTCTTTCTAGATGGCGAACGGGTATTCGCGCAGCAGTTCCATTGCGCGCTGGCCCCGCGGCCCCAGGAAAAAATCGTGGATGAAAGGATGGGGATGGGCGATCACTTCCTTGGGCGGCGCCGCGATCACCACGTGCCGGTCGGCCAGCACGGCGATGCGGGTGGACAGCTCGAACAGCGTGTCGAGGTCGTGCGTGACCATGATCACCGTCAGATGGAGGTCGCGGTGCAGCGACCGCAGCAGCGTGACGAAGCCGTCCGAGCTGTCCGGGTCGAGGCCGGCCGTGGGCTCGTCCAGCAGCAGCAGCGGCGGGTCCATGATCAGGGCCCGCGCCAGCGCCACCCGCTTGATCATGCCGCCGGACAGGTCGGACGGCATGCGGGCCGCGTCCTCCGGCTTCAGGCCGACCATCTGCAGCTTGACCATCGCCGCTTCCCGGATCAGCGTCGGCGTCAGCGTCTTGAGTTCGCGCAGCGGGAAAGCGATGTTCTCCAGCACGGTGAAGGCCGAGAACAGCGCCCCGTGCTGGAACAGCATGCCGATCCGGCTGGCCGCGCCGCGCCGGCCCAGTTCCGACACCGACTGGCCCAGGACCTCGATGTCGCCGCGGGTCGGCGTCTCCAGGCCCAGGACCTGCCGCAGCAGGACGGTCTTGCCGGTGCCCGAGCCGCCGACCAGGGACAGCACCTCGCCCTGCCGCACGTCGAGATCGAGGTCTTCGTGGACGACGAAACGCCGCTCCGGACTGGTGAACACGGTCCACAGCTTGCGGATCTCGACCATCGGCGCGGCGGCGGCCGTTGCGGCCGTTGCGGCAGTGGCCGGCGTGGTCTCGCGGGCGCTTGTCGCCATCACAGGCCGACGTCCTTGAACATCACGGCGAACAGGGCGTCGACCAGGATCACGACGGTGATCGAGGTCACCACCGAGGCCGTCGTGCCCTCGCCCAGGCTCTGGGTGTTGGGCTGGACCCGCAGGCCGAAGTGGCAGCCGATCAGGGCGATCAGCACGCCGAACACCACCGACTTGGCGCTGGCCAGGCCGAGGTTGCCGGGGCTCACCGCCTGGGGCAGCGCATTGAGGAAAAACGTCGGCGTGATGCCCAGCGACACGTCGGCCGCGAGCATGCCGCCGGCCAGCGCGCAAACGGTGGTCCAGACGCTGATGAGCGGCATCACCACGGCAAGCGCCATCGCGCGCGGCATCACCAGGCGGTAGCTCTGGGAAATCCCCATCACCCGCATGGCGTCCAGTTCCTCCGTCACGCGCATCACGCCGATCTGGGCCGTGATGGAGGAGCCCGAGCGGCCGGCGATCAGGATCGCGGCCAGCATGGGCCCGAGCTCGCGGATCAGCGCGATGCCCAGGATGTTAACGATGAAGGAGTCGGCGCCGAACTGGCGCAATTGCCGCGAGGTGAGGTAGGCCAGCACCACGCCGATCAGGAAGCCGACCAGCGCGGTGATCGGCAGGGCGGTCGCGCCGATCCGATAGAGGTGGCCCGACAGGTCGCGCCACGGCCCCTGGTGCGGCGCCCGCGCCAGCTTCAAGAGATTGAGGGTGAGCTCGCCGATCAGGACCAGGAACGACTGCATGTGGCCCAGAGCGCGCAGCACGGCGGCGCCGATCGCCAGGTAACGGCCGGACCAGCCGATCTTCTTGCGCGGCGGCGGCAGGGCGGTGAACTGCGCCACGTGCTCCAGCACCGCCCGCTGTCCCGGCAGCAGCTCGATCGGCTCCGGCCATTTGCGCCCCCAGTGGTCCCACAGCAGCTGTCCGCCGACGTGATCGAGCTGGTCGGCCCGGGTCAGGTCCCAGCGGCCGCCGGCGGCGACCGCATCCTTCAACTGCGCTTCCAGTCCCTTGAGCAGCCTGCGCCTGGCGAACTGCGCCGCGGTCCATTGGCCAAGCACCAGCGTGCTCTTGCCCTGGGGATTGGACTGCTGCTCGATGCGTGGCGTGGGTTGGTCCATGAGGGCCGGGATTGTCAGCCTGCCATCCTAACTGCTGGGCCAGGGCCATGGGTGTAGGAGAGCGGGCCGTGCGGACCGGCCGCGAAGAAGCGCTATTCTTGACATATTCTTGACTCCCGCCGGCCCGGTGCCGCGCGCCCCGCGCCTTTCGAAAGCCTCCGATGAACGCACCAGACAAGTCCACCCAATCCGCCGCCGCTGCTTCGATCGAACACTGGATCGGCGGCCGCGTCGTTCCCGGCAACAGCGGCCGCCGCGCCGACGTCTTCAACCCCGCCACCGGCAAGGTGAGCGGCCAGGTGGCGCTGGCCAACAGCGCCGAAGTGGATGCTGCGGTCGCATCGGCGCAGGCAGCGTTCCCGGCCTGGGCCGACACGCCGCCGATCCGCCGCGCCCGCGTGATGTTCAAGTTCCTCGAGCTGCTGAACCGCAACCGCGACGCGCTGGCCCACGCGATCACCGCCGAACACGGCAAGGTGTTCACCGATGCCGTGGGCGAAGTCACGCGCGGCATCGACATCGTGGAATTCGCCTGCGGCATCCCGCAGCTGCTCAAGGGCGACTACACCGACCAGGTCTCCACCGGCATCGATAACTGGACGATGCGCCAGCCGCTCGGCGTGGTCGCCGGCATCACCCCGTTCAATTTCCCGGTGATGGTGCCGATGTGGATGTACCCGGTGGCGATCGCCGCCGGCAACTGCTTCGTGCTCAAGCCCAGCCCGCTGGACCCCAGCGCGTCGATCATGATGGCCGAACTGCTCAAGCAGGCCGGCTTGCCCGATGGCGTGTTCAACGTGGTGCAGGGCGACAAGGACGCGGTCGACGCGCTGCTGGAGCATCCCGACGTCAAGGCGCTGTCCTTTGTCGGGTCGACCGCCGTCGCGCAGAAGATCTACGAAACCGGCGCCCGCCACGGCAAGCGGGTCCAGGCCCTGGGCGGCGCCAAGAACCACATGGTGGTGATGCCCGACGCCGACCTGGAGCAGGCGGTCGACGCGCTGATCGGTTCGGCCTACGGTTCGGCCGGCGAGCGCTGCATGGCGATTTCGCTCGCCGTGCTGGTCGGCGATGCGGCCGACAAGATCATGCCGATGCTGGCGGAACGCACCCAGCAGCTGAAGATCAAGAACGGCACCGAGCTGGATGCGGAAATGGGCCCGATCGTCTCCAGCGCCGCCCACGGCCGCATCACCGGCTACATCGGGACGGGCGAGCAGGAGGGCGCCAAGCTGGTGGTCGACGGCCGCAAGTTCCAGGCGGCGAAGGCGGGGGCCGGTTGCAATGTCGACACGTCCGGCGGCTTCTGGATCGGCGGCTCGCTGTTCGACAACGTCACGCCCGAAATGAAGATCTACAAGGAAGAAATCTTCGGACCGGTGCTGGGGTGCGTCCGGGTGCCGGACCTGGCGGCGGCGGTGGAGCTGATCAACTCGCACGAATACGGCAACGGCGTCTCCTGCTTCACCCGCGACGGCAACGTCGCGCGCGAGTTCTCGCGCCGGGTGCAGGTGGGCATGGTCGGCATCAACGTGCCGATCCCGGTGCCGATGGCGTGGCACGGCTTCGGCGGCTGGAAGAAGAGCCTGTTCGGCGACATGCATGCCTACGGCGAGGAAGGCGTTCGCTTCTACACCAAGCAGAAATCGATCATGCAGCGCTGGCCGGAGAGCATCGGCAAGGGCGCCGAGTTCGTGATGCCGACCGCGAAATGAGGGCGCGGGCCGGCCGCCTTTCCCGCGCATGAACAAGCGGGCCGATCCCGTGGCACTGCCGCAGGACGGCTATGCGTTCGTCGATGCCTTGCGCGGGATCGCCGCGATGCTGGTTCTGATCTTCCACACCAAGCACGTGGGAGGCAGGGACGATTTCCCGCAGCGGTTCTGGGCTTTCTTCGATTCCGGCTGGGCCGGGGTCAACATGTTCCTGTTGATCAGCGGCTTCGTGATCACCCTGAGCGTGCTCAGAAATTTCCAGCAGGACCCGGAAGGATTCAGGCGCGGTTTTCTGGTGTCGCGGTCCGCTCGCATCGTTCCGCTTTATCTTCTCACCGGCGCTGTCTTCCTCGCGATCGCCAGTCCGGCATGGCTGCAGGGACCGCTCGCGGTCAAGGCGGCGCACCTCGGATCCCACCTCGCCTTCGTCCACAACCTGCATCCGGTGACCCATGGCAGCATCAATGGGCCCAACTGGTCGATCGGGCTTGAAGTGCAGTTCTACCTGCTGATCCTGTGCATCGCGCCCTGGCTGGTCCGGCATGCCGGCGCGCTGCATCTTGCGGGAGCGCTCCTGTTCGCCGCCTCGTTCCGTTATGCGAGCACACTGGTGGTTCCGGCGGGCGACATCAACCTTCAGTTCTTTTACGCGACCCAGCTCCCCGGCGTCATCGATCATTTCGCGCTGGGCATGGCGCTCGCCATCGTTACGACCCGATCGCGGGGCCTGGCAGTTGCCGCCACCACGCCCGGCTGGAGGCCTTGCCTGGTGTCCACCGCGGCCTCGCTCCTGCTGCTGGGGCTGGCGGGACATCAACTCGCCCGGTTCGGCTATTGGGGCAACGTCTGGATGGTGACCTTCCTTCCCGTTGTGCTCTCCCTCGCGTTTGCGGCGCTGCTCAATGCCGCGGTCACCTTCCCACTGGCGAAGAACGCAGCGTTCGCGCCTTTGCGCTACCTGGGGGAGATCAGTTATGGCCTGTACCTGTGGCACATGCCTGTCCTGCTGTTCCTGAAGCTTCAGGCTCCCTCGTTGAGGGGAGTGGCCCTGCTTGCGGCCGTCTTTGCCGTGACGCTGCTGCTCTCCGCGCTGTCCTGGCACACGTTCGAAAGGCCACTGATGCAGTTTCTTCGCCGGCGCGCAGCGCGGCCTGGCCTCCAGGACAGCGGCCTGGTCGCACCCCGCCAAGCCCTATGAGCGACACCAGCTTCGACTACGTGATCATCGGCGGCGGCACGGCCGGCTGCCTGCTGGCCAACCGGCTCTCGGCGGATCCGTCCAAGCGGGTGCTGCTGATCGAGGCCGGGCGACGCGACGACTACCACTGGATCCACATCCCGGTCGGCTACCTGTACTGCATCGGCAATCCGCGCACCGACTGGCTGTACAGCACAGAGGCCGACGCCGGCCTGAACGGCCGCCAGCTGCGCTATCCGCGCGGCAAGACGCTGGGCGGCTGCTCCAGCATCAACGGCATGATCTACATGCGCGGCCAGGCACGCGACTACGACCAATGGGCGCAGATCACGGGCGATGCGAACTGGACCTGGGAGCGTTGCCTGCCGTACTTCAAGAAGCACGAGGATTACTACAAGGGCGCCGACGCGCTGCACGGCGAAGGCGGCGAATGGCGGGTCGAGCGGCAGCGCCTGCGCTGGGACGTGCTCGACGCCTTTGCGCAGGCGGCGCAACAGGCCGGCATCCCGCACAGCGAGGACTTCAACCGCGGCGACAACGAGGGCGTCGGCTACTTCCAGGTGAACCAGAAGCACGGCTGGCGCTGGAACACCGCGAAGGCTTTCCTGCGGCCGATCTGCTACGGGCGCCCCAACTTCGAGATGTGGACCAACGCCCATGTGATGCGGCTGGTCGTCGACCAGCAGGCCGACGGCAGCCGGCGCTGCACGGGTGTCGAGGTCTGGACCGGCGACGAGCAGGTGACCGTCCAGGCGGATCGCGAGGTGCTGCTGTGCGCCGGCAGCATCGGCTCGCCGCAGATCCTGCAGCTCTCGGGGATCGGTCCTGCGCCACTGCTCCAGAGTCTCGGGATTGCGGTGGTGCAGGACTTGCCCGGCGTCGGCGCCAACCTGCAGGACCACCTGCAGATCCGGGCCGTGTTCAAGGTCAAGGGCGTGGCGACGCTGAACACGCTTGCCAACAGCTGGTACGGCAAGCTGAAGATCGGCCTCGAATACGCGTTCAAGCGCAGCGGGCCGATGAGCATGGCGCCGTCGCAGCTCGGCGCCTTCACGCGCAGTTCGCCGGAGCTGCCCTATCCGAACATCGAATACCACGTGCAACCCCTGAGCCTCGATGCCTTCGGCGAGCCGCTGCACGATTTCAACGCCTTCACCGCGAGCGTGTGCAACCTGAACCCGACCAGCCGCGGCACGGTGCGGATCCGCAGCAAGAGCTTCGGCGATGCGCCGCTGATCGCGCCGAACTACCTGAGCACGGCGCAAGACCGCAAGGTGGCCGCCGATTCGCTGCGCGTGACGCGGCGCATCGTGCAGCAGCCGGCGCTGGCGCAGTACGAGCCGCAGGAATGGCGGCCGGGCGCGCAGTTCGAGAGCGACGAGGACCTGGCGCGGCTGGCGGGCGACATCGCCACCACCATCTTCCATCCGGTGGGCACGACGCGGATGGGGCAGGACGACGATCCGATGGCTGTCGTCGATTCGCAGCTGCGGGTGCGCGGCGTCGCCGGCCTGCGCGTGGTCGACGCCGGCGTGATGCCCACCATCACCAGCGGCAACACCAACTCGCCGACCCTGATGATGGCGGAGAAGGCCGCCGAATGGATCCTTCGCGCGGCGGGCTCGCGCGCTCGCTGAACCCGGGCCTGCCCGTCCGTACCGCGGTGCGCCATGGGCGGGAAAGTCCCGATGGCACTGGCTGAGCCGGGCCGGTAGAGTCTCCCCACTCGCAACGGCCCCCCGGGGCTCGCAAGGGCGAGGGTCCGAGGAGACTCCCAAGAAATCCAAAATTCAGGCCGAGACAGGTCACGCATCCTGGAGATGCCTTTTGAAAAGACGCCGCATGCGGCGTCTTTTGTTTTTGGGGGAGCGAAACACGATAATCCAGGACATGGACGACATCGTGCGCCAGGCCATCGCGAAATGGCCGAACGTTCCCCACTGCTACGGCTGGCTCGGACTCGACGACCGCGGCAGCTGGTACATGCGCGACGACCGCACGCAGGCGGCAGGCGCTTTTCCCGCCAGCAAGGGATCGCTGCTCAAACACGAGAAGCTGGTGGACTTCATCCACCGCAACTACGAGGCGGACGACCGCGGCTGCTGGTTCTTCCAGAACGGGCCGCAGCGCGTCTATGTGGAACTGGAATCCGCCCCCTGGGTCTGGCGGCTCGGCGCAGGGGACAGCGTGACCTCGCACAGCGGCCGGGCCGCTGCCGTCCGCTCCTGCGTCATGGATGAGCACGGTCGGCTCTACCTCGACACCGACATCGGCTTCGGCCTGGTCCACACGCTGGACATGGAGCAGGCCTCGGAGGCGGTGGAGCGGGGTCTCTGGGTCCCCGACGAGCTTGCGGCCGGGGATCTGCCCGCGCGCTTCGGCTTCGTGCGCAGCCCGCAAACGCTGGAATGAAAAAGGCCGGGAGTCCCGGCCTTTTCAGATCGCCGCCAGGTTCCTACCTGGAGGCATTCACCATGTATTCGACCGCGGCGCGGATATCCGCGTCGGGGGCGTTGGTCCCGCCCTTGGGCGGCATCGCGCCCTTGCCCTTGATCGCCGCTTCCACCAGGTGCGGCAAGCCTTCCTTGATGCGCGGCGCCCATGCGGCCTTGTCGCCGAACTTGGGAGCGTTGGCGACGCCGGTGGCGTGGCACACGGCGCAGGCCTGCTTGTACAGGGCTTCGCCACCGCCTGACGCACCGGCGACCTGCGTCGCCGCGGCCGGAGCCGCAGCCGCAGCTGCCGCCGCAGGAGCCGCAGGGGCCGCTGCCGTTGTTGCCGCAACCGGGACAGCGGTCGCTGCTTCGGCCGGCGCTGCGGCCGTCGTGGCGGCTGCTGCCGGGCGCTGCGGCTCGGCAAACTTCGCACCGCCGGCGTTGGCCATATAGGCGACGGCGCGCGCGATTTCCAGATCGTCGAAATCGCCCCCGCCCTGGGGCGGCATCGCGCCCTTGCCATGCAGCGCCGAATTGACGAGCGCGTCGAAGCCGTTGCGGATGCGGGCACCCCAGACAGCCGCGTCGCCGAGCTTCGGCGCACCGGCCGCGCCCGTAGCGTGGCAGGCGGCGCACTGGACCTTGAACACTTCCTCACCGGACTTGAGCGGACGGTTGGCGTCGCGGATCTCGACCGTGCCGACCTTCTGGATGCGCGCCTGCACGCCCCGCTGGAGGTCGTCGGCGCTGACGCCGCCGAGCGAGAAGCTCTCGGCCTGCGTGGCCCCGGAGGGCTTGTTCTCCGAGACGACGTAGTAGACCAGGCCGATGATCACGAAGACCGGAATGATGAAAGAGAAAAACACCGCCAGCAGCAGCTGACCGGGTGTCCTGATCGGGCCTGTGTGGGCCTCTTCCTGCGTCGTATCGCTCATGGCGTCCTCAAAAAAGCGGGCTTGAAATCAACCTTTGAGTATAAGCCAGCCCCTCCGGCCGCCTCCCATGCGCAAGCCGGGCGAGCCCGGCCGACGCATGGGGGACGATGCGCGACGCGATCTGCAATACGGCTCAGGCCGGCGCGGTGGCAGGCTCGGCTGCCTGGGCCTGCCCGGCGCCGGTTTGCGTCCCGTCTTGCTTGCCCTGCGGCCTGGCCTTGTCGATGCCCAGGGCCTTGCGCGCCGGGTCGTAGCCGAGCTTGACCCGATCGCCCGCCGACACTTCGTCCTTGAGCATCGCGCTGGCCAGCGGCGATTCGACCTCGCTGCGGATGCGGCGCTTCAGCATGCGGGCGCCGGACTCGGGGTCGTGGCCGACTTGCGCCAGGTGGTCGACCAGCTCGCGGTCGACCTCCAGAGGCCCCGGGTTTCCATCCATCCCGGCTTCAAGTCCGGCCGGCATTTTTCCTGCTGCGCTTCCTGCAAGCCTCGCGCGGGATCGGCGTCGACCACGTGATCGTGACAGGCCTGCCTGGCTCGGCCTGTTCGCGAGTCATCCGCCGGTCGAGGCGCGGATCGCGGCGCTGCAGCACGACCGGGCGGCAGCAGCCGCAACCTGGCGCTGAAAGCGCCGGCGATGGAAAACGACGACGGGCAGGACGCCGCGGCCGCACCGGCCGATGCCGACCTCGACGCGCTGGTCGACGAGGCCCTGCGCGAGACCTTTCCCGCCAGCGATCCGCCGCGCTGGACGCTGGGGCTGGAGCGGCACGCGGCCCGCCCGGCAGCGGGGGACCGGCGCACGGTTCGCATCTACGGCCGCCTCGGCAACGCCGCGGCCTACGCCATCCGCGACTTCCTGCACCGCTGCGACGTGCCGTTCGAGTGGGTGCAGGTGGACGGCCCCGGGCCGCCCGGCCCCTTGTGCGTGTTCCCCGACGGCACGCGGCTGGAGGCGCCGACGATCCGGCAGATCACGGCCAAGCTCGGCTGGTTCCGCAACCCCTCGCGCACCGAATACGACCTGGCGATCTACGGTGCCGGCCCGGCCGGCCTGAACGCGGCGGTGTATGCCGGCGCCGACGGGCTCAGCACCGTGCTGGTCGAGCGCTGGACCATCGGCGGCCAGGCCGGCAGCAGTTCCCGCATCGAAAACTACCTGGGCTTCGACCAGGGCATCAGCGGCGTCGAGCTGGCCGACCGCGCGCGCCGTCAGGCAGAGAAGTTCCGCGTCGAGATCCTGCTCGCGCGCGAAGGCCGGGGCGCGGAACTGCAGCCGGGCCACGGCGTCGGCGTGCTGGAGGACGGCACCCGCGTCGTCGGGCGCGCGTCCATCTGCGCCACCGGCGTGGCCTACCGCCGCCAGGGCCTGCCGGACGAGGACCGCTTCCTGGGCGCCGGCCTCTACTACGGCGCCGGGGCCAGCGAAGCGCCGCTGACGGCCGGCGAGCACGTGTTCATCGTGGGTGGCGGCAATTCGGCCGGCCAGGCAGCGATGCACTTCGCCACGCACGCGCGGCAGATCAGCATGGTGATCCGCGGCGAATCGCTGCGCAGCACCTTGTCGCACTACCTGCTGGAACGCATCGCGGCGGCGCCCAACATCGAGGTGCTGGCGCGCACCGAGGTGACGGCGCTGCACGGCGACGCCACCGGCCGCGAGCGCCGCGTGCCGACGCGATGGCTGTTCGTGTGCATCGGCGGCGACCCGCAGACCCAGTGGGCCGAGGGCATCGGCATGGTGCGCGACGAGGCTGGCTATCTCGTCACCGGGCCGGACCTGCTGCGCGAGGACCGCCGCCCGCCGGGCTGGCCGCCGTACGAGGCAGGCGATGAACCGACTGCTCGTGTCCGAGCAAGACCGCTCCTGGCGCCAGGACTACTCGGCACGCCCCTATGTGCGAAACCTCGCGCCTCGGCTGGGACCAGGCGCGGCCGGCGGTGCGCGACGCAGCTGAGCGAGGCCCGCGGCGCGACGAATGCACGCCAACCACCGACCGGTTACGAACGTGGCTTGCGCCACGGCGGCCGCTTCGGGGGGGATCACCCCCAGCGCTCGCCACTCGAGCATGGCGCGGTGCAGGTCCAGGCGCCGGTCGATCTCCGCGCGCAAGGAGTCTTGAAAGCGCGGCTCGACCGCGATGCGCAGGAACTCGAAGCGCGCCTGTGCATACGCCTGCTCCAGCAGGTCGGCCACCCGCCGGGCGAAACGCTGCATCGGTTCGCCCGAGGGCTCACCCGGCCTGGAAGTCGCCTGAGGAGCGACCAGCTCCTGCAGCAGCTGGGGCGGCTCGCCAATACTGCGTTTCGGGCCCCAGGGCTGCGGCGGCATGCCCGGCGACGCGCCCGCTGGATGCGACGGGACCGCAGGCTGCCGGGGGACTGCTGAGGGCACGGCGTTGGCGCCTGGAGGGCCGGTACGGACAAAGCGCCTGCAGCGGCAGAGCCTCGCGAGGGGCGATGGCTCACGCGGTAGAATGCGTGCTGCTGCGGCTGTAGCTCAGTGGATAGAGTATTGGCCTCCGAAGCCAAGGGTCGTGGGTTCGATCCCCGCCAGCCGCACCACTCATGAACGCACCTCGTTGGCAGACCGCCTGCAGGAGTGCGCCTCCTCCGACAGGCACGCATGCACCGCAGCAGGGGAGCCCCGCTGCGGCGCCACTGAGGTCGCGTTTCTGCGGGAGCTCAACGACAATCCTCCCGCACGCACGTTGCTGACGTGCCAGTGGTCCTGGGCGAGTCGGCCAAGGTCTCCCGGGGGCCGCATATCAGCTGCGCTGATCGCCCCTATCCAAAGTTTTGGTTGGATCGCAGTCGCTCTTGCCGATATGGTCGGCGGTTTCCGATTCGTTCCAGCTGCAGCATGACCTTGCCCCCGGCTTCCGCCCTGCCCGATTCAGGCACCGCCTATCGCCTCCCCGCGCCCGAGTACCGCAACGAGTTGACCGAAGTCGGCCCCGGCACACCCATGGGGGAGCTCCTTCGCCGGTACTGGCACCCGCTCGCGCTGTCCAGCGACGCGACCTCGACGCCACGCAAGGTGCGCGCACTCGGGGAGGACCTGATCCTGTTCCGTGACGGTCTTGGCCGCCCAGGACTGGTCTATCCCCATTGCGCACACCGCGGCACTTCGCTCTATTACGGCAAAGTGGAAGACGCAGGCATCCGCTGCTGCTATCACGGCTGGCTCTTCGACGTTCAGGGCCATTGTCTGGAGCAGCCTTGCGAGCCGGATGGCGGCCGCGCGCGCGACCGGATCCGCCAGCCCTGGTACCCCGTGCAAGAGCAGTACGGACTGGTCTGGGCCTACATGGGCCCGCCGGACAACAAGCCGGTCCTGCCGCGCTACACCTGCCTGGAGGAGCTCGGGCCGGGCGAATTCCTGGAGGCGGACGACCAAAGCATCGGCGGGGGCGGGCCGCCCATCATTCCGTGCAACTGGCTGCAGCACTACGAGAACCTCGTCGATCCTTTCCACATCGTCATCCTGCACTCGTCGTTCTCGGGCACCCAGTTCGTGCCCCAAATGGGACTGATGCCGGAGGTCACCTACGAAACGGCCGCACAGACGGTTCGCTATACGTCGGTGCGGCAACTGGAAGACGGGAGGACCTTGCGGCGCATCACCGAGGCAGGTTTGCCGACCCTGCGCGTGGTCCCGAGCCCGAAGCTGCGGGTTTTCGGCCAGGTGGACTCGCTCGGCTGGGTGCTCCCGATCGACGACACGCACTTCCGCATCTACGTGGTCGGGCGCGTGAAGGAGAGCGGGGAGCTGTTTCGCAACCGCTCCCGCCTCAACGGCAAGTTGTGGGAGGAGCTGAGCGAGGAGGAGCACCGCGTCTATCCGAGCGACTACGAGGCGCAGGTCAGCCAGGGTGCCATCGCAGCCCACTCGATGGAGCACCTTGCGACCACCGACCGCGGCGTCGTGATGGTTCGCCGACTGCTGCAGGCGCAGCTGGATGCCGTCCGGGCCGGGCGCGATCCAGCGGGCGTGAGCTTCGACCCCCACACTGCGCCCGTGCGTTTCGCAGCGGGCAACTACATCGACGAACAAGCATCTTCAGGAGAAAAGAATTGAAGCTGACCCGCAGGACCGCACTCGCCGCCCTGGCCTCTGCCGCCACCGCGCCTGGATGGGCGCAACCGTCGTCCAGTGAGGTGGCCAAGATCGTCGTCGGCTTCCCGCCCGGTGGAGCATCCGATGTCGCGGCCCGGCTCATCGCGGATCGGATGCGCGGCCGCTACGCGCCTTCCGTCATCGTGGACAACAAGCCCGGCGCCGCGGGCCGCGTGGCGGCCGAACTGGTGAAGAACGCTGCCCCGGACGGGCAGTCGATCCTGTTGACGCCGGGCTCGACCCACACCGTCTACCCCTACGTCTACAAGAAGTTGCCTTACCACCCGGAGAAGGATTTCATCCCGGTCACGATGGCGTGCAGCTTCGACTTCGTCCTGGCGGTCGGGCCGAAGGTCCCGGAAAGCGTGCGCACGGTGGCGGATTTCGTGCGTTGGTGCAAGGCCAACCCGCAAGACGCCGCCTACGCCTCCGCGGCCATGGGATCGCTCGTGCATTTCGTGGGCGCGATGTTCGCCCGCGAAGCCGGCATCCAGCTCGTGCACGTCCCGTACAAGGGCGGCGCGCCGGCGATGCAGGACCTGATGGGGGGCCAGATCGCCTCCAGCTTCCTGGTCATGGGCGAAGCCCTGCCGCACCTCAAGGGCGGACGGCTGCGGCTGATCGCGTCCTCCGGCGCGAAGCGCTCGCGGCTGCTCCCGGAACTGCCGACGTTCCGCGAAGCAGGGCTCGATCTGGACCTGCAGGGCTGGTTCGGCTTCTTCGTGCCGGCGCGCACCCCCGCCGAGCGGGTGGACCAGCTCGCGTCTGCCATCGCCCACGCGCAAGCCTCGCCCGAAGTGGCCGCGGGCTTTGCGAAGATCGGATACGACGTTCCCCCGGCGATGGGCCCGCGGGCATTTGCCGCCCGCGTGCGGGCCGACGACGAGCGCTGGCGCAACATCGTCAAGCTGACGGGGTTCACGCCCGAGGAGTGAGCAGCCTGCTACGCTGCGCGGATGAAGCAAGTGGACATCCGCAGCCTGGACCTGGCGATGCTGCGCACGTTCGAGGCGCTGATGCAGGAGCGAAGCGTCTCGCGCGCGGCCGGCCGCCTCTTCCTGAGTCAGCCAGCCGTGAGCGCCTCGCTGGCGCGCCTGCGGGACGTTTTCGGCGACCCGCTTTTCACTCGCACGCCGCAGGGCATCGCGCCCACGGCGCAGGCGCTCGCACTCTTGCCGGAGGTGACGCAGATACTTGCAAGCGTCAAACGCCTCTTGAGCGGCGTGCAGGCGTTCGATCCCGCCACGTCGACCCGCGTCTTGCGCATCGCAGGGTCCGATCATGCGAGCCGGCTCGTCCTCGCGCGGTTGTCGGAGTTGCTCACGCACGCTGGTTCCGGTATCCGGATCTTCTGGGACCGGCCCGATGGCACCGTTGCGCACCGCCTGAACCAGGGCGAGCTGGACCTCGGGATCATCGCGCAGCTCGAGACACCCACCGATGTCCGCAGCGAGGTCCTATACCGCGACGAATACGTCGTCGCACTCCGCAAGCAGCACCCCTTGGCGGCTGGGCCGATCACATTCGACGTCTTCTGCCAGCTGCCGCAGGTGTTCCTCGGATACGGCAATTCCACCCTGGAGGATCGGATCGATGCCTGCCTGGCAAGGGCCGGCAGGACGCGACTGGCGCAGATCGCGGTCAGGAGTTTCGACCAGATGGTGTTCCAACTGCGCCATAGCGACCATGCCGCAGTGCTCGGGCGCAGGGTTGCGGAGCAGTTCCCGCACGACCTGGTCGTTCATCCGGTCCCGTTCGATCTGGCGGGCTATGAACTGAGTCTTTGCTGGGCACCGCAGGCAGACGGGGACCACGGAATCCGCTGGTTGCGCGAGCAAGTGTTGGGCTGCATGGCGCAGGCAGACGCTCTTCCAACTCGTTGCGATCCGCAATTAACCGGACTATGATCGCCCGGTTGCATGGAGGAGCTGCGGGTGGAAGGCATCGCCGGGAAGACTGCGATCGTGACTGGCGGAGCCAGTGGCCTGGGCGCCGGCCTGGTCCGCGCCTTCGTGCGTGCAGGCGTCAACGTCGCGGTGGCGGACATCCTCGAGCCGCAGGGTGAGCAGCTCGCGGCGGAGCTGGGCGCCGGCTGCCTGTTCCGCAGGACCGACCTCAGGTCGGACGCCGACATCGACCAGCTCCTGGCCGCAACCCAGGCCCGCTTCGGGCGCATCGACTTCCTGATCAACCTGGCCTGCTCCTATGCCGAGCAGGGGCTGAACAGTTCGCGCGCCGATTGGCAGGCGGTGTTCGACATCAACCTGTTCGGACACGCGATGCTGATCCAGAAGGCCGTACCTTTCCTCGAAAAGTCGGCTGGCGCGAGCGTCGTGAACTTCTCTTCCGCCAGCGGCCACATCGCCCAGATGGGACGCTGGGTCTACCCGGCGACCAAGGCGGCCATCGAGCAGATGACCCGCAGCGCGGCGCTCGAGCTTTCGGCGCGCGGCATCCGCGTCAACGCGCTGCTGCCGGGGATGGTCGGCAAGCGGCCCGAGGACTATCCGTCGGAAGAGGCGGCGACCAGGAGCGCGGCGATGGCGGCACGCTCCAGCATGCTGGCACGGCTGCAACAACCCGACGAGGTGGCGGAGGCAGCGCTGTTCCTTTGCTCCTCGCATGCCCGCTTCGTCACCGGCAGCTGCCTGAAGGTGGATGGCGGCTACACCGCGCTCGGGCCCATGGCCAGGGAACTGCACGTTCCAAGCCGGCCGGCTTCTTCCTGACGCGCCTTCTGCGTGCTCAGCGAGCTGCCGGCCCGAGCAGCACAGGCGCGGCATGGTCGGCGATCGCATCGGTCGTCGCGAACCAGATGTCGTCGCGGCGGGTCAGCGCTTGCAGCAGCTGCGCAAGATGGCTGATCCGGTACGGCTGCCCCATCAGCCAGGGATGGAGGTTCAGCACCAGCAGCCGGCCGCCGGCGCGGCCGTCGATCGCGAGCCGGTCGGCAGCCTCCAGCACGCTGCGCACCCAGCGGTCCATCGAGATCTTGCGGTGCCAATGGGCCATGACGTCGTCCAGGTCCGCCGACATGGGCAGGGACAGGATTGGTCCGGCCGGCGTGGCCATCGGAACGACGCGCTCGTCGTGCGGCCAGTCCAGCATGTACGCGAGCCCTTCCCGCGCGAGCAGGCGCGGTGTCCGGGATGACTGCGCGTACTCCGGCCCGTGCCAGCCCTTCACTTGTTTCCGGGCCCGCAGCGGCTCCAGCGAAGCGCGCAGATAGTCGCGCTCCTCCTGCTCGGACAGATGTTCGCCGATGACCTCGGTCACGCTCAGGCCATGGCCGACCAGGTCCCAACCCAGGTCCAGCGCCCTCTCGACGATGATGCCGCGGTTCGCGGCGACGAACCGGTCGGCGGCCAGCGAAGCCTTGAGGCAATGCCTGGACAGCAACTCCATCAAGCGGAACACGCCCACCCGGTTGCCGTACTCGCGCATCGAGAAAGCCCGGTAGTCGGGATAAGGGCCGCGCCCGAATCCGCCGGGCACGTTGGCGGGTGTGAAGGCGTTGTCCGCGGGATAGAGCTCGTAGGACTCGGCGCTGACGACGAACGCCAACGCAAGCGGCTTGGCTCCGGGCCACTCCATCCGCGGTAGCGAGTGGGCCGAATCCCTGGCGTAGAAGCTGTGCTCGGTAGCAAGGGTGGACATGTCGCTCCTCAGCCGTTCAGGTGGTCGACCATCTGCTTGTAATGGTTCTTCATGTAGTACTCGGCGATCTCGTCACCCGTGGCGTGCCAGACACCTTCGTGCGAGCGCAGGTAGTCGAAGATTTCATGCAGGTAGGCGATGCGGTGCGCCTGGCCGAAGAGCGCCGGGTGCAGGGAGACGCACATCACTTTGCCGCTCGCGGCGCCCTCGCGATGAAGCACGTCGAAGTGGCGCTTGACCAGGTCGACGAATCCGTCGGCCTCGAACGCCGCGCCGAGGTAGGGAGCGTCGTTCACATCCATTGCATAAGGCATCGAAATGAGCCTGCCGCTCTTCACCTCGAGGGGGAAGGGCTCATCGTCGTGGAACCAGTCGCTGTGGTACGTGAAGCCCAGCGCGGCCAGGATGTCGGGCGTGTTTTCGCTCGAGGCTTGCGGACCGGGCCCGCCGGTCCCCTGCATCCGGACGCCGGTTTCCTGGTACACCATGTCGACCATCCGCCGGTAGTACGCGGTCTCGTCCTGCGTCGACATGCCATGGACGAAGCGGGTGTTGTTGATGCCGTGCCCGAGGTAGGCCCAGTTGCGCTCCACCATCGCGTCGCGGATGCTGGGATTCTTGGCTAGCGCCTGCGCGTTGAGGACGGCCGTGCAGCGGATGTCGAACTTGTCGATCGCTTCGAGCATGCGCCAGAAGCCGACGCGGTTGGCGAAGTCCTGGCGGCCGTACATCATCACGTCGGGCGCCGGCATCCTGGCCCAGGCGTCGATCCAGGGATCGGCGGGCGGCATGTACTCGTAGTGCAGGACGTTGGGGCAGACCCACAGCGCGACCCGCGCCCCGCCCGGCCAGCGCAGCGGCGGCCGCTCCGTGACGGCGCAGTACCGGACCCACTCCTGCCGGGCCCTCGACCGGGCGGTAGCGGGTGGCGCTGGGCGGTACGAATACTGAAGCATCCTGCTCTCCTTGTCGCTGCCCGATGATTGTAATCCGCAAGCAACCAGAAGCCCGCCGCTTGCAAATATCGCGAAACACAAATAAACTCACCGGAACGGCTGACGCCTCGCCGCGGCATCCCGCCGGCCTTCCACGTTGCCCAAGGAGACCAAATGCTCACCAGCGAAGACAACAGGCGCCTCACCCAGGTCGGGCCGGGGACGCCTCTGGGCAAGTTCTTTCGCCGCTACTGGATCCCTGCCGCCGTGCTCGAGGAGATCGGGGAGCCGGGTGGCGCGCCGGTGCGGGTCGGACTGCTGGGTGAGCGGCTGGTGGCCTTTCGCGACCCGGAGGGCAAGCCCGGCCTGATGAAGGAGCACTGCCCGCACCGTGGCGCTTCGCTGGCCTACGGCCGCAACGAGGTGGGCGGCCTGCGCTGCCTGTACCACGGCTGGAAGATGGGACAGGCCGGCAAGATCCTCGAGATGCCCGCCGAGCCGCCGGACACCAGGATGAAGGCTGTCCTCACCCACCCCGCCTATCCGGTGCAGGAGGCCGGCGGCATCCTGTGGACGTACATGGGCCCGGCCGACAAGATGCCGCCCTTTCCCAGGTTCCCCTGGATGGACCTGCCGGCCGACCAACTGCTGGTGGTCAAGATGCACCAGGATTCCAACTATCTGCAGGGCCTGGAAGGCGATCTCGATCCCGCGCACCCGAACTACCTGCACAGGGACTTCGACGAGGCCGTCGCGCGCCAGAGCTGGACCGGCGCCGGCTGGCAGTCGATCAGCGACCTGATGTCGGACGGCGCGCCGGTGATCCAGGTCGAGGAGACGCCGCAGCTGATGCGCGTCGGCGCGATCCGCAAGACCGCCGATGCGGGCATGTCGTACGTTCGCACCACCGAATGGGTGGCGCCGTTCTACACCCACATCGCGACGGGCCCGCACGAGTCGCAGCTGTTCAAGGCCTGGTTGCCGATCGACGACAACTCCTGCTTCACTTTCTACATCCACCACGATGCGCGCAAGAAGCTCGACGTGCCGGCGATCTACGGCAACTGGGGCCACAGGTCCGAGCCGCCGCACTACAGGACGGCGCACACGGCGCAGAACATGCACCTGCAGGACCGCAAGATGATGGTGGACGGCAACTTCTCCGGCGTGATCGGCGCCGCCATCCAGGATCGGGCCGTGCAGGAAAGCATGGGGCCGGTCTTCGATCGCACGCAGGAGCACCTGGGCACGAGCGACAAGGCCGTGATCTTCTTTCGCCGCCTGATCCTGCGCAAGCTGCAGGAAATGGAGGAAGGCAAGGAGCTGCCGGGCACCGCACCGGGGCTGGACTTCAGGCAGCGCGCCGCGTCCGTCTACATGCCGGCCGGCGCTCCGTGGCAGGAAGCAGTGCGCTGGATCGAAGCCCAGGAGGCGGGCCTGAAGGACCCGCTGCCCAAGCAGGAGGCGACTTCGGTCTGAGCGCCTGATGGTCTGGATCACCTACATCGCGGCCGACGGCGCGCGATCCCGGGTCGACGTGCCCGGGGGCAGCAACCTGATGATGGGCGCCATCCAGAACAACGTGCGCGGCATCGACGGCGAATGCGGCGGCTGCCTGTCTTGCGCGACCTGCCACGTGTACCTCGATCCCGCATGGCAGGAGCGTGTCGCGCCGGCGGACGCTATGGAAACCGAGATGCTGGAGGCGGTCGTCGCCGAGCGGCGGCCGACCAGCCGCCTCGGCTGCCAGGTGAGGATCACGCCCGACCTGGACGGCATGCCCGTCCATCTTCCCGAAACCCAGTCGTGAGCGCGGCGGGGATCGTGATCGTCGGCGGCTCCTACGCCGGCCTGAACGCCGCGGCCGCCGCGCGGGCCGCGGGTTTCACCGGCCCGATCACGCTGGTCGGCGACGAGCCGCATCTGCCCTACCAGCGGCCGCCGCTGTCCAAGGATTTCCTGAAAGGACGCGTCGAGTCTTCGCAGTTGCCGCTGCGGGCGCCGAAGTTTTTCGACGACAGCGCGATCGAGCTGCGCCGCGGACACGAGGTCGTGGCAATCGACCGGCACAAGCAGGAGGTCGTCCTCGCGGCCGGCGACAGCTTGCCCTACGCCAAGCTCGTCCTGGCGACCGGATGCCGGCCCCGAAAGCTGTCGGTGCCGGGCTCGGACGCCGCCGGCATCCACTGCCTGCGCACGCTTGACGACGCGCAGGCGATCGCGCGCGAATGCGCTGCGGCAAGCCGTGTCGCCATCGTCGGCGGCGGCTTCATCGGGCTGGAGATTGCCGCGGCGCTGCGCACCATGGGCAAGGAGGTGGTCGTCGTCGAAGCCCAATCTCGCCTGCTGGCGCGGGCCCTGCCGCCGGAGCTGGCCGCGTACATCGCCCGGCGGCACGAACGCGAGGGCGTGCGGCTGGTCTTCGACGCGCAGGTCGCCTCGTTCCCGACGCGCGGCGGCCGCGTGGACGCCGTGCTTCTCGCCGACGGCACGGAGATCGCGGCCGACCTCGTGATCGTCGGCATCGGCGTCGTTCCCAACCAGGAGCTGGCGCAGGCGGCCGGCCTGCGCTGCGACAACGGCATCGTCGTCGACGAGCGCGCCGCGACCCAAGACCAGAACATCTACGCCGCCGGTGACTGCACCTCGCACCCGAATCCCTTCGCGCCGGGCATGACCAGGCTGGAATGCGTGCAGAACGCGATCGACCAGGGCCGGGTGGCTGGAACGAACGCCGCCGGCGCAAGCGCGACATACGCGGTCGCGCCCTGGTTCTGGTCCGACCAGTACGACCTCAAGCTGCAGGGCGTGGGCATCTCCACCGGCTACGACCGCATCGTGCGCCGCGGCGACATGGAGCAGGGCGCTTTCTCGTTCTTCTACTTCCGCGGCGAACGACTGCTCGCGGTGGAGTCGATCAACAAGCCCGGCGACCACATGCTTGGCCGCAAACTGCTGGCGGCAGGCGCGAAGCTGTCGCAGCGCGAAGTCGAAGACACCGGCTACGACCTGAAGCAGGCGCTCGCGCAATAGCGCCACTCATCCCAGCGACGCGTGCATCCGTTGGCCGGCGACTTGTTCGACGGCCGCCGCGATCCGCAGCAGCCGCGCGTCCGCGCCCGGCTCCGCGTACAGCGTGATGCCGAAAGGAGCGCCGCTCTTGTCGCGGCCGGCCGGCAGGGCGACGACCGGCGCGCCCGCCTTGCCCGTGCACTTGGCCGCGGCCGTCATCGGCGACAGCAGCACGTCCGCGTTGCCGACGCGAAGTGCGCCGACGATCCCGCCCGCGACGCTGAGCGCGATGTCGCGGCGGCGATCGAGCACGTATTGGTCGGCGTGGATGCCGGCCGTCGCGTTCGCCGCTTCCAGCAGGCTCTGTCCGTACGGGATCGCCTCCGGATGCCTGGCGTTCCAGGCAATGATGTCGGCCATGCTTCGCATGCCGCAAGGCTGGTAGGTCTCCAGCAACGCATCCAGGCCGGCCTTGAATTCCGTGCGGAACACGCAGGAGCGGACCTCGCTCAGCTGCTCGGCGCTTGGCAGATCGCAGGGATCGACGATGACGGCGCCGGCCCGCGACAGCGCGGTCAGGACCTGCTCGAACGCCTGCTCGCGACTCGCGTTCATCACCGCGTCGGCGACGAAACGGCGCGGAACGCCGATGCGAACGCCTTGCAGCGAGCCCGCTGCCTCGCCACCGCCCACGTCCGGGAAGTACGCCAGGGTCGCGGTGTCGCGCATGTCCGCGCCGGCCATGGCCTGAAGCACCAGCCAAGCGTCGTCTACGCAAATCGTCAAGGCGCCGGCCGTGTCCTGGCTGGGCACCAGCGGCACGACGCCATGGCGGCTGACGCGGCCCACCGTGGGCTTGAAGCCGACGATCGAGGAGAAAGTGGCCGGGGTCTGGATGGAGTTCTGCGTCTCCGAGCCGATCGCGAACGCGCAAAAGCGCGCAGCCACCGCCGCCGCCGACCCCACGCTGGAGCCCTGGCCGCGGTCGTAGCACGAGCCCAGCGGGTTGCGCACCACACCGCCCGCGCCGCTGAACTCCGAGGGCATGACTTCGGAGACAAAGTCGGCGAACTCCGTCAGGTTGGTCTTGCCAAGCAGGACGGCGCCCGCGGCGTCGAGGCGCGTCACGAGTGTGGCCGCGTGCGGCGGAACGAAGTCCACGAGCGCCCGCGCGCCGGCGCAGGCCGTGCAGCCGTCGGCGGTGAAAACGTTGTCTTTCACGAGGTACGGCACGCCCTGCAACGGTCCGCGGATCCTGCCGGCGGCGACCTCGCGATCGGCTTGCTCCGCCTGCGCGAGCGCGAGCGGGGACACCGCCCGAACGGCATTGATGCCCATCTCGCCGCCGTTGAAGCGCGCGATGCGTGCCAGGTACCAGCGGGTCGCCTCGACCGAGGTGATTTCACGCCTGGCGATGGCGGCGCCGATCGCCCGCGCCGATCCGGTGAGAAGCAGGCCTGACATGTCCATGTTGTTGCTCGTGTGGTTGATGGCTATTTCGTCCCGGGCGGAACACTTGCGGCCTTGCGCAGCGCCGTCGGAAGGACCTTCTCGCGACCCTGCGGGCCCATGGCGCTGTGGCCGCCGTCGACGACCATGCAGCTGCCGGTCGTGAAGCTCGCATGCGAGGAGCAGAGAAAAAGCACCGTGTCGGCCACCTCGTCCAGGGTGCCGAGCCGGCCCAGCATGTGCAGCTTGTCGCCCCACTTCGCGTATTCCTGCTTCACTTCGGCAGGGGCGGTGTCGTGCATGGGCTTGCGGATCCAGCCGGGAAGCACCGAGTTGACCCGGATGCCTTCGTTGGCGAGGTCCAGCGCCTGGCTCTTGGTCAGCTGCTCGATCGCCGCCTTGCTGGAGGGATAAACCCAGCGGCCCGCCAGGCCCGCGTGCGCCGCCTCGGTCGTGAAGTTGACGACGCTCGCGTTCTCCGAGCGGGCCAGGTGAGGGCGCGCCAGCTGCAGCAGCACGACGTGGCCGAAGACGTTGACGTTGTACGCGTCCAGCCACTCTTCGCGCGTCGCCGCCTCGCCCCGGTCGGCATAGGTGCACGCCGAATTGATCAGGAAGTCGATGCCGCCGAACTCGCGCACCGTCGCCGCAACGAGCTGCTCGACGTCCTCGTTGGAGCGCAGGTCGGCATGGACATAGCGGCAGTTCTCGCCCAGCTCCGAGGCCAGGCGTTCGCCGGGCTCGTCGACGATGTCCGCCAGCACCACCTTCACGCCGGCGCGGACGAACTTGCGCGCCACGCCGACGCCGATGCCGCTGGATCCGCCGGTGACGATCGCAACCTTTCCAGCCACGCCTTCCATGCTCACTCCTCAGACGATGATCGAGAGCCGGCCCTGGGGACGAAGCGATCCGATGTCGAGCACCGTGCGCTTCTCCTTGATCCTCAGCGCGCCCTCTTCTTCGACGAAGAGGTATTGATGCTGGCCGAAGTAGGTGTCGGTGACCTGCTGGCTGGTCCGGTAGGTCGTGAAGTTGCTGGTCGCACGCAGATGCAACTCCGCGCGCTCGGTGATCCTCACGTTGGTGATCATCCGGCGGGAACGCGAGCGCGGATGCTCGGCGTGCGCCGTCTTCTTGCCCAGCCGCTTGACGCGCTCGGTCAGGTGGTGGCCGTCGTCGACGATCAGGTGCAGCACGCCCGCCGTCGGCGTGTCGCCGGGAAGCGCGAGGTTGGGAACCACATAGGCGCAGTCTTCGGTGAACAGCCGGCGCCACTCGACGAGCTGCCAGCTGTCCAGGAGCTCGGCCTCGAGGTACAGGAAGTCCTCGATCTCGCTGCGCGAAACGGTTTGCAGGACGGCCACTATTTCTTTCCTCCAGCGGACAGGCATTCTCTCCACGCAAGCCAGAACGCCCGCTGCGTGATCTCGTCGGTCGGGTGGCTGGCGGGCGCGCCGAATCCCTTGGAGAGGTCGTTCCAGGGCGCCTCGCGCCAGGATGCAAAGGCCCGCTGGCAGGACTCGAGGGCCTCGATGTCGTCCGGCGTGGCGAAGCCTCCCGGACCGAGGAATTCGAAGAAGTTCGTCAGGCGCCGCTCCAGGGCGGGCTTGCCGAACTCCTCCTTCGGCGCCATCGACCAGACGCTGACCTCCATGAAGTCCTCCGACACCGGCTGGAACGTCCGCACCGTCACCGACATGATGTCGTTGATCACGAGGTTGGGGAAGATCAGGAGGTTGCGGCTCTTGGTCGCCATCCGGTGCGCGCGTTCCTCGCCGAACTTCGCCACCAGCCGGGCATAGATCTGGTCGATCTCGACCTTGGCCTGCTCGCCCCAGAGCGAGATCCATTGCGCGACCGGCCGGCCGTACGTCGCCTCGCGTTCGACCACGCCGTGGCCGTTGCCCAGGGAGATCCCGCCGCCATTGAGCTTGCCGCGGACCATGGTCCCGCCGGAGTTCGTGCGGATCAGGTCCAGGTAGGTCGGGTGCAGCGTCTCGACGTGCAGCACGTCGGTGCTGTTTTCCGCAAGCATTTTCCAGTTGGCGCGGGCGCTGTATTCCTGGAGGCCGTCGACGACGCACATCTCCTCTTCGGCCTGGTCGACCACCAGGTCGATGTATTCGCGGGCGCCGGCAAGATAGTCGTGCAGGCTCACCGCGTCGCGATCGTAGTTGAGGAACCAGAAGCCGCGGTATTGCTCGAACCGGGGCACCGCGACCAGGTCGTTGCGCGAATCCGCATGGAAGGACTCCGGATAGGTGTCCGCTTCGGAGACGAGCTTGCACTTGCCGGTGTTCTCGAACGTCCAGCCGTGGTAGATGCAGCTGAAATGTTTTGCGCGGCCGCTGCGATGCCGGGTGATCTGCGCGCCGCGGTGCGGACACACGTTGAGGAAGCACCTGACCTGCCCGTCCTTGTCGCGCAGGAAGACCACGGACCTGCCGCCGACGCGACGCATCTCGAAAGCGTCGTTGCCCTTGAGCTCGGAGTCGTGGCCGACGTAGAGCCAGCATTTCGAGAAGATCGCATCCATCTCGGCGCGGAAGATCTCCGGGTCGACATAGTTGGACCTGGCGACCTGGAACAGCCTGGCCTGGGGATCGATCTTCAACGAGGTTTCGATCTTCGCCTCGGTCTTCGCAATCATGTTCATTCCACCCCGATGATTGGGTTGCGCAAATACCCGGGCATCGCAAATTCCCGGGCCGGTCGCGGCTGGAGCGGCCGCCGCCTCGCAGCCGTTCCTGGCCCGCGTGTCGGTCCGCTCCCGCTCATTCCAGACTCCACCCGGTTGCGGCGCTCATATTTGCATTATGCAAGTATCGGCGGCAACTGCCAACACCGGAGTTGTTGATAGACTGCTGGTTCGCCTTGCGCACGACCACCTTGACGGAGACCCCCTTGAACCCTCAGTTCAGCCTGGAGAAGCGGCTTGCCTACCGCTTCTCGATCCTGTCGACCCTCAATGTCCGCTGCATTGCCGGCCTGTACACGAAGAAGTTCGGTCTCTCGTCGGCGGGATGGCGCATCCTGTCGATCATCGGCCGCTACGAACCGATCTTTCCCGGGGTGGCGGCGCAATTGAGCACCATGGACGCGGACAAGGTGACGCGCGCGGTCGACCGGCTGGTCGAGATGGGATACGTGATCCGCAACACGGATGCGGCGGACCGGCGACGCGTGATCCTTTGCCTGACCTCCCGCGGCCACGCCGTCTACGCCGAGGTCGAGGAGGTGAGCCAGGAGCTGGATGCCGAATGGCGCAGCGTCCTGACGGCGGAAGAGAACAAGATGCTCAACGGCATCATGGACAAGCTGGACGCCCAGGCCCGCGAGCTGTTCACCGGCGAACTGGCGGAGACACGATTCGCCCCCGTGCGCGCAACCAAGCGGCCCGCCGCCGCCAAGAAGACCGCCAAGGCCGCCGCTGCGCGCAAGACGACGGCTCGCTAGTCGAGCGTCAGGCCGATCTTCTGGACCAGCGCCTTGTAGCGAGGCGCTTCTCGGTCCAGCAGCGCACCGAATTCCTGCGGCGTCCCCGGCGACGCAGTGAGGCCCTGTGATTCCAGCGCCGCTTTCACCTCGGGACTCTCGAGGGCCGAGCGCAAGGCGGTATGCAGCTGGCTGACCGTCTGCGGCGGCATGCCGGCCGGCCCGACCACGCCGAAGAAGAACACGGTGTCGACGCCGTTGAGGCCCTGTTCGCTGAAGGTCGGCGTGTCGGGCAGCTTGGCCAGCCGCGTGGGGCCCGTCACGGCGATCGGCTTGACCTTGCCGGGGTGGAGCAGTGGGCCCGGTGCGCTGTCGAAGAGCAGCTGGATCTCGCCGCCGAGCAAAGCCGTCCATGCCGGCGCGCCGCCTTTGTAGGGCACGTGCAGGGCGTCCACACCCGAGGCCTGCTTGAATCCCTCCATCGCCAGGTGGTGCGCACTGCCGGGCCCGGCCGAGCCGTAGTTCAGCGTGCCGGGATTCTTCTTCGCGTAATCCAGCAGCTCCTTGAGGTTGTTCACCGGCAGGTTCCGCTGGGCCGTCAGGATGAAGGGGCCGCGCGTGACTTCGATGATCGGCTGGAACGACTTCACGCCATAGGTGATGTTCTTGTACAGCGCCGGCGAAACCACCATGGCGCTGGAGGTGGCGAACATCAGCGTGTAGCCGTCCGGCTGCGACCGGGCGACATGGGTCGCGCCGATGGTTCCACCCGCACCGGCCTTGTTGTCGACGACGACCGACTGGCCCAGGGTTTTCGCCATGCCCTGCGCCACCCGGCGGGCCACCACATCGACCGAGCCGCCCGGCGGGAACGGAACGACGAGCGTGATCGGCCGGTCGGGGAAGGCGCCCTGGCTCAACGCCACGGCGGGGATCGCGAGCGAGGCCGCCATGCACAGGCGGCGGAAGGCATTCGATGGCATGGGACGCTCCGTGGATATCGCAGGAGATGCACATCGTAAGCCA
The DNA here is from genome assembly GCA_028291885.1 of Ramlibacter sp. GTDB lineage: Bacteria > Pseudomonadota > Gammaproteobacteria > Burkholderiales > Burkholderiaceae_C > Ramlibacter. The sequence goes on from JAQGNJ010000234.1 coordinate 26,807, forward strand.
ACTATTTGGGATACGCAACTTTCGCAAATGGCGCAAATACGCTTGCGCCGCGGCTTGCACTGGCCTCGTGCAGGGTCCGCACACCCCCGGTGCGCGGAGGGGCGTTCGAGGTGCATGAAAGACCGGGTAGCGTCGTGATTCGCGTCTGGCCGCAACCTGCGCCCGCATGATTGCGTTGCGCAAACTACCCGCTCCGGCTCGCGGCCGGTCAGGGCCGCACCGGCCCGGAGCTAAGCGGCTTGCTGCGGCTTGCGGGTGATGACCACCGGCGCGCCGCCGAAGCGCGACTTGGTACGGAAGATCGCCACGCCGGCATCCATCGCCTGGACGTGCTCCGGGAGCCAGCGATACAGCTCCGCGCAGAGCGGCCGGATCAGGGCCGCGACGTCCAGGGAGGGGCCTGCGCCGGCGACGATGTCCCGGACTTCGGCGAGGGACTTCAGGACCGCCTGGTGCTCGTCGAGATGGCAGCTCGCGTTGCCGTCCTTCATTTGTCTGAGCTCTTCGTCCTCGACGGCGAAATGCCTCGCCGCGTGATCGCGCAGCGCTTCGAGCGCCGCGACCAGTTCGTGCGGCTGCGCGGCACTCAGAGAATCGATCAGCCGAAGAAGCTCGGCGTGGTCGGCGTCCAGGGTCGGATCGCCAAGCAAGTATTGGGAAGACTCTTGCATACGGTTTGTCTCGTTCCAGTCAATGCGCCGGCGGACCCGCCATCGCCGCGCCACGATAGCAGAGAACAAGATAATCGTGATCCGCAAGTATTGACGTTTGCAAGTATTGTGAATATTCTTGCGCAGCGCGGTCGGTCCGCGTTCTTGAAGGGAAACATGAAGCGTCGTTCTTTCGTCCAGTCTCTCGCAGCTTCCCCGGCGGCCCTGTCCGCGATCTTGTGGTCGGCCCAGGCGCGCGCCGCGATCGGTCCGACGCTGACGATCGCGTACAACGTGGCGCCCCCCGGCTTCGATCCCAACAGCGGTTCGTATGCGGTCAATCCCGGACTGCAGTCGATCTTCAAGACGCTCTACGACCCCTATTTCGAGCAGGACGAGGACCTGTCCCTGCGCCCCGGCCTGCTGGACCAGTTCAGCTGGAGCCAGGACCGCAACCGCATTTCCATGCGTCTGCGCCGCGACGCGAAGTGGCACGACGGCAAGCCGGTCACGCCCGACGACGTGCTCTGGAACCTGCGCCGGCTCGGCGACGCCAGTGCGGGCAATCCCCTGGCCTCGGTCTTTGCAAGCAACAAGAACTTCACTGTCCGCGACAACATCATCAGCTTCGATGTCCAGCCCTGGCGCGCCAACATGCTCGAGCGCCTGAGCTTCCTGGCCTGTTACCTCATCCCGCCGCATTACTACCAGCAGGTCGGCAAGGAGGGCTTCGAGAAGAAGCCCATGGGCTCGGGGCCCTACATGTTCGACCAGTTCGAGCGCGGTTCCTTCCTGCGCCTGAAGGCCAATCCCCACTACTGGGGCGGCAAGCCGGCCTTCGAGACGGTGGTGTTCAAGTTCATCACCGATGCGTCCAGCCGTGTCGCCGAGATCGAGCGCGGATCCTCCGACCTCACCGTCGACGTCCCCTACGAGGAATACGAGCGGCTGCGCGCCAAACCCGGCCTGGTCGGGGTCGCCGGCCCGGTGACGGACATCGCGATGCTGTTCCTCAACAGCGTCGGGGTGATGCAGGACGCCAACGTCCGCAAGGCCGCCGTCCATGCGATCGACAAGAAGCTGATCGTCAGCAGGTTGCACCGCGGCCTGGCCAACCCGATCGACACGCTTCTCGTGCCGCAATACCGCGGCTACGACGCAGCGGTCAAGACGCCGTACGACCCGGCACTGGCGGAGTCGCTGCTCAGGCAGTCGGGCTACTCGCGCGAGAAGCCGGTCGAATTCACCATCCAGACGACGCGCGGCTACAAGCCCAAGGACTATGAAACCGTCCAGGCGGTCGTCGAGATGTGGCGGCGCGTCGGCATCAAGGCCAACATCGAGGTCTACGAGATCGCCAGGCACTTCGAGTTGCGCACCCAGCACAAGCTGGCGCCGGCCGCGTTCTACAACTGGGGCAACTCCACCGGCGATCCGGAAAGCTCGCTCGGCACCGCGATGACCACGGCCTCGCCGCATTCGTCCTGGAAGTCGGCCGACCTCGACGCGCGCATCCGGCCGCTGTTCGAGGAACGCGACGAGGCAAAGCGGATGGAAGGCTACAAGGCAGCGAACGCCTACATCGCCCAGAACGCCTACGTGATCCCGCTGTTCCAGTTCTACCAGCCGATCGTCCACAAGAAGGGCCTGCGGTTCAAGCCGCACATGGCGGGCCACGTCCTGCCCTTCAAGATCGGCCGGGCCTGAACCGGACCGATGACCGCCGGCTATCTCGCGCGTCGCCTGCTGCTGGCGATCCCCACGCTGTTCGGCGTGGCCCTTGCGGTGTTCGTCCTGTTGCGGGTCGTCCCCGGGGATCCGATCGCCATGATGGTGGTCGGAGAATCCACGCCGGAGGATATCCAGGCGCTGCGGGTGGCGTACGGCCTGGACAAGTCCCTGCCCGAACAGTTCGCGATCTACCTGCGTGACCTGGCGACCGGCAACCTGGGCACCTCGATCAGCCTGAAGCAGGATGTACTCACGCTGGTGCTCGGCAGGTTGCCGGCGACGCTGGAACTGGCGCTCGTGTCCATCGTGCTCTCCGTCGTGCTGGGACTGGCCCTGGCGCTTGCCGCCGTGCACTGGCGGGGAACCGTCGTCGAAACCGCCGTGGATGCTGTCAACTCGCTGGCCCTGGCGATCCCGGAGTTCCTGTGGGCGCTGCTCCTGATCCTGGCCTTCGGCGTGCTCTGGCCGGTCCTGCCGCTGTCCGGCCGGATCGACCCCTCGCGCGGCACCGAGTTCTCCACGCAGTTCTACCTGTTCGAGAGCCTCGCGAGGCTGCGCTGGGCCGATGCGCTGGAGATCCTGCAATATCTCGTGCTGCCCGCGATCGCCCTGGCCTTGCCGCTGGTCGCAGTGATCGCGCGGGTGCTGAAAAGCTCGCTGCTCGAGGCGCTGGTGCAGGACTACATCCTGCTTGCGCGGGTCAAGGGCTTCAGCCGCGGCCGGACGCTGGTGCGCCATGCGCTGCCCAACGCGCTGCTGCCGACGATCACGCTCACCGGAGTGCATTTCGTGTTCCTCGTCGGCGGCACCGTGCTGGTGGAACTGATCTTCGCTTACCCCGGCATCGGCAACCTGCTCTATGGCGCGGCCATCAACCGGGACCTGCCCCTGATCCAGGGCGTGACGATCGTCTTTTCCGTGCTCTTCGTCCTGATGAACCTGTTCATCGACTTCCTGCATTCCCTCCTGAACGTCCGGGCGGGCGACGCGTGACCGGCGCCATCGTCAATTCGCTGCGCGGGGGCAACCTGCGCATCTGGCTCGGGGGCGCTGTCCTGCTGCTGTTCGTCGCGACGGCATTGCTCGCACCCTGGATCGCGCCGCACGACCCGATCGAGCAGAGCCTGATGAACCAGCTGTTGCCTCCGGCGTGGGCCGCCAATGGCCAGCCCGGATACTGGCTCGGCACGGACAGCCTCGGGCGCGACCTGCTCTCGCGGCTGATCTACGGCACCCGGCCGGCGCTGTTCGTGATGCTCGTTGGCGCCGCTGCTTCCGCGCTGGTCGGAACGACGCTCGGCATCCTGGCCGGCTACTTCCGCGGCTGGGTGGACGCGGTCGTGTCGCGGGTGCTGGAAATCTTCATGTCGTTTCCGCCGATGCTGCTGGCGATCGTCCTGGTCGCGGTGATGGGACCGGGCCTGCATGCCGTGGTCACGGCGGTCGCGGTCATCGGGTGGACGCGCTTTTGCCGGCTGATCCGCGGCGAGGTTCTCGCGCTGCGCGAACAGGACTTCGTCACCTCCGCACGGACCATCGCCATGCGTCCGATGCGCGTCGTGATGCACGAGATCCTTCCCAACCTGGCGCCGATCCTCACGGTGCTGTTCGGGCTGGAAATGGGCCGCGCCATCATTGTCGAAGCCGTCCTGAGCTTCATCGGCTTCAGCTCGAGCGGCCTGGCGACCTGGGGCGGCATCATCGCCGACGGCCGGGCCTACATCCACCAGGCCTGGTGGGTGCTCGCCGCGCCGATCTTCGCCATCATCGCCACGGTGCTGGGAATGAACGCCTTCAGCGACGGCCTGCGCGACGCCACCGACCCGGTGCTGCAACGATGAACGCGCAGCCGCTGCTCGAGGTCCGCGACCTCCATCTCAGTGTCCGCGCGCCGAACGGGAACCGCGCCCCCGTGCTGCGCGGCGTCGACTTGTCCCTTGCCCGCGGCCAGGTGCTCGGACTGGTCGGCGAGTCGGGCGGCGGCAAGACCATGGTCGGCAAGGCCATCCTCGGCGTCCTGCCCGATGGCGCCCGAGTCGAGCGGGGCAGCATCCTGTTCGACGGCAAGGACGTCCTGGCCATGCCGGGTTCCGCGCGCCGGATGCTCAGCGGAAAGTCGATGTCGATGATCCTGCAGAACCCCATGACGGCGCTCAACCCGGTCATGCGCATCGAGGACCAGATCACCGACGTGCTGCGCTTGCACATGCGGATGGACAAGGCGGCCGCGCGAGAGCGCGCGCTGGAGATGCTCGATGCGGTGCAGATCCGCGACCCGCGGCGGGTGCTGCGGCAGTATCCGCACGAGCTTTCGGGCGGCATGTGCCAGCGGGTCGTGATCGCGATCGCCTTTGCCTGCAATCCCGCGCTGATCGTCGCCGACGAGCCGACCACGGCACTCGACGTGACCGTGCAGCACCAGGTGCTGAGGCTGATCCGCGACCTGCAGATGAAGTCGCAGACCTGCGTGCTGTTCGTGACCCACGACCTCGGCGTCGTCGCCAAGGTCTGCGACGCGGTGAGCGTGATCTTCGCCGGCCGCATCATCGAATCGGGCCCGGTGCGCGAGGTGTTCGAAGCGCCCCGGCACCGCTACACAAGGGCGCTGCTGGAGGCGGCTCCGCGCTACGACAGGCCCGAGACGGCGCTGCATCCGATCTCGCCCGCGCTGCGCGAGGAACTCACGCAAGAGATCGTCCACACCTACAGGATCCCCGGCCATGCTGTTTGAGGTCGAGGGCCTTCGCGTCGCCTTTCCCGATCGCAGCAGGAACAAGCTGTTCGGCGCTCCGCCCATGATCGAGGTCCTGCACGGCGTCGACCTGGCGGTCGGCAGCGGCGAGTCGGTCGCCATCGTCGGCGAGTCGGGCTCCGGCAAGAGCACATTGGCGCGCGCACTGCTGCGGCTCAACGAGCCCTCGGGCGGCGTGATCCGCTTCGAGGGCCGCGACATCACGCACCTGGCGGAAAGCGGATTGCGTCCGCTGCGCCGGAAGATGCAGATCATCTTCCAGGATTCGCAGTCGGCCCTGAACCCGCGGCTGTCGGTCGGCGCCATCCTCGCCGAGCCCTCCATCTGCAATGGCCTGGTCCGCAACGCCAGGGAGGCGCGCGAGCGCGTCATGGAGCTGCTGGACCTGGTGGGCCTGTCGCCCGATTTTTACGACCGCTTCGCCCACCAGCTTTCGGGCGGGCAGCGGCAGCGGGTGGGCATCGGCCGCGCGCTGGCGCTGGACCCGTCGGTCATCGTCGCCGACGAGATCGTCTCCGGCCTGGACGTCTCGGTTCAGGCGCAGATCCTTCGATTGCTCGACGACCTGCGCCGCAGCCGGGGACTGGCGCTGGTCCTCATCAGCCACGACCTGTCCGTGGTGCGCGCGACCTGCGAGCGGGTGGTGGTGCTGCGCCAGGGCGCTGTCGTCGAGGCCGGGCCCACGGCCGACGTCTTCGCCGACCCGCGCAACGCCTACACGCGCCGGCTGCTGCGCGCGATCCCGCTGCCGGTGGTCGATCCCGAGTGGATCCACCGCGTGCAACTGGATGAGGACGCAGAGGCGGCGTAGACTCGACCGCATCATGGCGACGCCTTTCGATCCAGCGACGGCGCACGCAGCGGCAGCGGAGCTGGTCCGCCAGCATGCGCAAGGCGAGACCTTTCGAGCGCTTGCCGGATCCTTCGCACCGGCAAGCGCCGAATCGGCGTACGGGATCCAGGACGCCTACGTCGCACTCCTGCTGGAGCAGCGACGGACGTCGCCGGCCGGCTACAAGATCGCGATCACCACACCGGCCATGCGCGACATGGTGGGCTTCCAGGATTGCGTGTCGGGCCGGTTGCTGCGCGACCAGCTCCATCGCAGCGGCGACAGCGTAAAGGCAGGCGACTATGGCCGGCTGATCGTCGAATTCGAGATCGCCTTCCAGATGGCCGACGACCTGCCGCCCGCGCCCGCGCCTTGGACAGGCGCCTCGATCCTCGAGCATGTCGCCTGCGCTTGTCCGGCGCTGGAAATCGCCGACGATCGCGGCGCCGATTACGCGGGTCTCAAGAGCGCCGTGCTGACCCTTGCGGCCGACAACGCCTGGAACCAGGGACTGGTGCTCGGCGAGCCGGTGACGGGCCTCGGCGCGGATTTCCTGCAGGCGGTCGAAGGCGTTGCCTTCATCGACGGGCGGGAGGTGGGACGGGGCACGGGCCGGGATGTGCTGGGCCATCCGCTGGACGCGCTGGCATGGCTTGCAAACCACCTGAACGGCCGCGGGCTGGCCATGAAGGCCGGCGACATCGTCACGACCGGAAGCCTGGTGAAGTCCCAGTTTCCGGTGGCCGGGAATCGCATCGCGTTCCGGCTCGCCGGCCTGGGGGAAGTGCATCTCGCCGTGGAGTGATCACGGCGGACGCAGAAACAGAAACGCCCACTTGGTAGTGGGCGTTTTTGCTGGAGCCTTGCGGCTCCATATCTGGTTGCGCGAGCAAGATTTGAACTTGCGACCTTTGGGTTATGAGCCCAACGAGCTACCAGGCTGCTCCATCGCGCGGTATGTGTGGATTATATAGCGAAACTCACTGCTTATTCGGCAGTAGGGGCATCCGCTGCATCAGAAATTTCCGGACGGTCGACCAGTTCGACCAGCGCCATCGGCGCGTTGTCGCCGACGCGGTAACCCATCTTCAGGATGCGGGTGTAGCCGCCCGGACGCGCGTTGTAGCGCGGGCCGAGTTCGTTGAACAGCTTCGTGACGATGTCGCGGTCGCGCAGGCGGTCGAAGGCCAGGCGGCGATTGGCCACCGTCGGCACCTTGGCCAGCGTGATCATGGGTTCGACGACGCGGCGCAGTTCCTTGGCCTTGGGAACCGTGGTCTTGATGACTTCGTGCTCGAGCAGCGAATTCATCATGTTGCGCAGCATGGCGAGGCGGTGCTCGCTCGTGCGGTTGAGTTTACGAAGGCCGTGGCCGTGACGCATGGTGTTTCCTTACTTTATTAATTCCGCAGCCGGATCAGGTACTGCGGGTTCAAGGCTGCGACCGCAGCCTTGTTTTCACCGACTTCAATTACCTCTTGTCGAGACCGGCGGGGGGCCAGCTCTCGAGCTTCATGCCGAGCGTGAGGCCACGCGAGGCAAGGACTTCCTTGATTTCGTTGAGCGACTTGCGACCCAGGTTCGGGGTCTTGAGCAGCTCGTTCTCGGTGCGCTGGATCAGGTCACCGATGTAATAGATGTTCTCGGCCTTCAGGCAGTTGGCCGAACGCACCGTCAGTTCGAGCTCGTCCACCGGACGCAGCAGGATCGGGTCGAACTGCTGCGAGCTGCGCTGCACCGGCTGGTCGAAGGCGGCGAGTTCGCTGCCCTCGAGCTGGGCAAACACCGCCAGCTGCTCGACGAGGATCTTGGCCGAAGCGCGCACTGCGTCTTCGGCGGTGATCGCGCCGTTGGTCTCGATCTCGACGACCAGCTTGTCCAGGTCGGTGCGCTGCTCCACGCGGGCGCTCTCGACCGTGTAGCTCACGCGCTTGACCGGCGAGAACGAAGCGTCCAGCTCGATCCGGCCGATCGACTTGGTCGGCTCGTCGGCGTAAAGGCGCATCGTGCCCGTCACATAGACGCGGCCCGTCGCGTCCTTGATCTGCATGTCGATCTTGCCGCCTTG
>JAQGNJ010000301.1 GCA_028291885.1 Ramlibacter sp.
TTCGACTACAAGATGAACTGGCTGCGCGGCCTGCAAGCCTACCTGCGGGACGAGATCGCGAAGCATCCGCGGCTGGTGCTGCTGGGGGACTTCAACATCGCGCCGGAAGACCGCGATTCGTTCGATCCGGTCGGCCTTGCCGAGACCATCCACCACACGACGCAGGAGCGCGAGCATTTCAGGCAGTTGCTGGCGCTGGGCCTGGTCGACAGCTTCCGCCTGTTCGAGCAGCCGGAGAAGAGCTTCAGCTGGTGGGACTACCGGATGCTCGGCTACCAGAAGAACCGGGGCCTTCGCATCGACCACATCCTGGTCAGCGAGCCCCTGCGTGCTGCGGTGAAGTCCTGCACCATCGACCGCGTCCCCCGCAAGTGGAAGCAGCCCAGCGATCATGCTCCGGTGACTGTGGAACTCTGAAATACGGGAGCGGATACCGGACGCAGAAAGCGCTTCTTCTGCGTCCTTGCCCCCGATCCCGCCTTATTCCAGCCCCAGCTCCTGGATCTTGCGCGTGATGGTGTTGCGGCCGATGCCGAGTTTTTGCGCGGCTTCGATGCGGCGGCCACGGGTGTTGGACAGGGCCGTCAGGATCAGCTTGGATTCGAAGCGCTTGGTGAGCTCTTCCCAGACGTCATGGCGGCCGCTGGCGAGCAACTCCAGCGCCTCCGCCTCCAGTCCCGCCTCCCAGGCCTGTTCGCCCGCGCGTGCAGGCACGGGGCTGCTGGCGGCAGCGAGGACGGGCTGCGGGTCGCCCCTGGCTTCAGCGGGCACGGGAGCGGCAGCACGCGCCGCATCGGAGGGCGGCGCCACCTCCGGCGGCAGGTCCTTGGGTTCGATCAGCTGCGCCGGCGCCATCACGGTCAGCCAGTGGCAGATGTTCTCCAGCTGCCGCACGTTGCCGGGAAACGCGAACAGCGTGAGATAGCCCAGCGCCGCATCCGAGATGCGCTTGGGCTCGACGCCCAGCTGCTTGGCGCTCACGCCCAGGAAGTGCCGCGTCAGCATCGGGATGTCCTCGAGCCGCTCGCGCAGCGCCGGCAGGCGCAGCCGGATCACGTTCAGGCGGTGGAACAGGTCTTCGCGGAAGGCGCCGTCCTTGACCCGCTGCTCCAGGTCCTGGTGGGTCGCGGCGATCACGCGCACGTTGGCCTTCACCGAATTGTGGCCGCCGACGCGATAGAAGTGGCCGTCCGACAGCACGCGCAGCAGGCGCGTCTGCAGGTCGAAAGGCATGTCGCCGATCTCGTCCAGGAACAGCGTGCCGCCCTCGGCCTGCTCGAAGCGGCCGCGCCGCATCGTCTGCGCGCCGGTGAAGGCGCCGCGCTCGTGGCCGAACAGCTCGCTCTCGAGGAGGTCCTTGGGAATGGCCGCGGTGTTGATCGCGACGAAGGGGCCGCTCGCTCGCGGCGAGTGCTTGTGCAGGGCCCGCGCGACCAGTTCCTTGCCGGAGCCGGACTCGCCCGTGATCATCACCGTGACATTGCTTTGCGACAGCCTTCCGATCGCGCGGAACACGTCCTGCATCGCGGGGGCCTGTCCCAGCATTTCGGGCGCGGCGGCCATCCGCTCTTCCGCCACTTCCTCGCGCTGGCTTTCCTCCACGGCGCGGCGGATCAGCTCCACGGCCTTGGGCAGGTCGAAGGGCTTGGGCAGGTATTCGAACGCGCCACCCTGGAAGGCGGAGACCGCGCTGTCCAGGTCCGAGAAGGCCGTCATGATGATGACGGGCAGCCCGGGGTGCTTTTCCTTGACCTTGGTGAGCAGGTCCAGGCCGGAGCCGCCCGGCATCCGGATGTCGCTCACCAGGATCTGCGGCCCCTCCTCGTCGCTTGCGTCGTCGAGCGCCAGCAGCACTTCGCGCGGGTTGGTGAAGCTTCGCGTCGGAAGGTCTTCGCGCAGCAGCGCCTTCTCCAGCACGAAGCGGATGGATTGGTCATCGTCAACGATCCAGATCGGCTTCATGTTCTTTGCTCACCTCAGGTCATCGTCTACAGATTTCAGGGCAGTGGAATCAGGATCTTGAAATCCGTCCTCCCGGGAACGCTGTCGCACTCGATCAGGCCATGATGCTGCTGGACGAATGTCTGCGCCAGCGTCAACCCCAGCCCGGAGCCGCCTTCCCTGCCCGACACGAGCGGATAGAAAATTCGGTCCTTGATCGAGTCCGGTACACCGGGCCCGTTGTCGATGACATGCAATTCCAGTGCCAGTCGATAGCGCTGCTTGCCGAAAGTGACCTGCCGCGCGATGCGCGTGCGAAAAACCAGTTGCGCGTCGCCCGCCGCGATGCGGTCGGAGAGCGCCTGGCAGGCGTTGTGCGCGACGTTCAGCACGGCCTGGATCAGCTGCTCGCGATCGCCGCGAAATTCCGGGATCGAGATGTCGTATTCGCGGACCACCCGCAAGCCGCGCGGAAACTCCGCGAGGATCAGCGAGCGGACACGCTCGATCACCTCGTGGATGTTGACGTCGCCGACCACGTGCGGCCTGCGATGCGGCGCCAGCAGCCGGTCCACCAGCGTCTGCAGCCGGTCGGCCTCGTGGATGATGACCTGCGTGTACTCGATCAGGTCCCTGGAGTCGACTTCCATCTGCAGCAGCTGCGCCGCGCCGCGGATGCCGCCCAGCGGATTCTTGATCTCGTGCGCGAGGTTGCGGATCAGCTCCTTGTTGGCCTGCGCCTGGTCGATCAGGCGCTCCTCGCGGTCCTGCTTGGCTTGCTGCTCCAGCGGCAGCAGTTCGACGATCACCTCGCCCGGCTGGTCGGTCTGCGCGACGATCACGTGCACCGGCAGCGGGTCGTGCGTCAGGCGATTGAGCCAGGCGTCATAGCGCAGCGCGGCGAACTCGTTGCTGCCGGCGCCTTCGAGCGCGTTCTGCAGGATGTGCGGTTCGCTGAAGCACTGCGCGAAGGCGGAACCTTCGATCGTGCGGCGCGAGGTGCCGAGCGCGTCCTCGAGGGCGGCGTTGGCGAACAGGACGGTTCCGTCGGCACGCACCACGGCCACGAGCGTGGCCAGGAGATCGAAGGACTGGAAGCGGGAGTGGGGGGTGGCTGGCTTGCTCAAGCAGCCTATTTTGACGCAGGAACGCGACCGAGCTCGCGCTTCAATCCGGCGATGTCGCTCTCGTTGCGGGCGATGCTGGCCTTGAGTTCGGCGACGCGGTCCAGGTACTTCTGGTAGTTGCGGCCCTCGGCGCCCTGCTTGTCGGGTTCGCCGTTGTTGTATTCCTTGAGCAGTTCGGACTGGCGGGTCTCGGCCTTCTTGAGTTCCGACTCGAGGATCTGGCGGGCGTCGGAGTCGCGGGTCTTCTGTTCGGCGGAATCGACGCGGGTGCCGGCGGACGATGGCGCCGCGGCGGCCACCTTCACGGGCGCATTGGCGGCGCCGTTGCCTTGCACGCGCGTGCCTTCGACGACGGTGATGTAGCCGCCTTCGACCAGCTTGCAGTTCTTGGTCTTCGCCTCGGCGGCGTCGTTGGTGTAGGTGTTGCCGCAACGGAAGATGCGGCCCTGGCCCTGGGCATGGACGTTGACGACCATGACGAGGGCAAATAAGGGGATCAGGTAAGCGGATTTCAAGGGGTTTTCTCCTCGCATGGGTATGCAGGGGACGGCCTTGCAGTATCGCGCTTTTCCTTCAAAAGTCCAATTAAGCCATTGATTCCAAAAGGAAAAGGACGGCTATTGCCGTCCTTTCCAGTCAGACCGTGCGAAATTGCAGCCGCACCGGGAGCCGCTTTACAGCGAGTAGTACATGTCGTATTCGACCGGGTGGGTGGCCATGCGGAAGCGCGTGACCTCACCCATCTTCAGCTCGATGTAGGCATCGATCATGGAGTCGGTGAACACGCCGCCCTTGGTCAGGAAGCTGCGGCCCTTGTCCAGGTAGTCCAGCGCCTGGTCGAGGCTGTGGCAGACGGTCGGGATCTTCGCGTCTTCTTCCGGCGGCAGGTGGTACAGGTCCTTGGTCGCGGCTTCGCCCGGATGGATCTTGTTCTCGACACCGTCGAGGCCGGCCATCAGCATCGCGGAGAAGCCGAGGTACGGGTTGCACAGCGGATCGGGGAAGCGCGCCTCGATGCGGCGGCCCTTGGGGTTGGCGACGTACGGGATGCGGATCGAGGCCGAGCGGTTCTTGGCCGAGTAGGCCAGCTTCACCGGCGCTTCGTAGCCGGGGACCAGGCGCTTGTAGCTGTTGGTTCCCGGGTTCGTGATCGCGTTCAGCGCGCGGGCATGCTTGATGATGCCGCCGATGTAGTACAGCGCGAAATCCGACAGGCCGGCATAGCCGTCGCCCGCGAACAGGTTCTTGCCGTCCTTCCAGACCGACTGGTGCACGTGCATGCCCGAGCCGTTGTCGCCGACGATCGGCTTGGGCATGAAGGTCGCCGTCTTGCCGTAGGCGTTGGCGACGTTCTGCACCACGTACTTGAGCAGGATGGTCCAGTCGGCGCGCTGCACCAGCGTGCTGAACTTGGTGCCGATCTCGTTCTGGCCGGCGCCCGCCACTTCGTGGTGGAACACCTCGACCGGGATGCCCAGCGATTCGAGGATCAGCGACATCTCGGCGCGCATGTCCTGCGTGCTGTCGACCGGGGGCACGGGGAAGTAGCCGCCCTTGACCGTCGGACGGTGGCCCTTGTTGCCGCCTTCGATCTTCTTGCCGCTGTTCCACGGCGCTTCGTATTCGTCCACGTGGAAGAACGAACCGGACATGTCGTTGCCCCAGCGCACGTCGTCGAAGATGAAGAACTCGGGTTCCGGTCCGAAGAAGGCCGTGTCGCCCAGGCCCGACGACTTCAGGTAGGCCTCGGCGCGGCGGGCGATCGAGCGCGGGTCGCGGTCGTAAGCCTTGCCGTCGCCCGGCTCCAGCACGTCGCACGACAGGAACAGCGTCGTCTCTTCGAAGAACGGATCGATGTTGGCGGTGTTCGGATCGGGCATCAGCAGCATGTCCGACGCCTCGATGCCCTTCCAGCCGGCGATCGACGAGCCGTCAAAGGCGTGGCCGGCGCTGAATTTGTCTTCGTCGAAGTGCGACACGGGCACGGTGACGTGTTGCTCCTTGCCGCGGGTGTCGGTGAAGCGGAAGTCGACGAACTTGACTTCGTTCTCCTTCACCATCTTCATCACGTCGGCGACGGTCTTGGCTGCCATCAGGTTCTCCTGGTTGGATGGTTGTTGAATCAATTGAACGGTGAATGCGAATGCAGTTTTTGTGCCAAAGCTGGTGCATGGGCGCGGCTGGCAAAGCAGGCGATTGTCGTCGAAGTTGCCGCCTTTCCCGGCAGCCGTACGCCTTGACACGATGAGTCCGGCACCATAATGGTGCCAAGCTCATCCGCACAAACTTGGTGCGACCTGTTTAGCGCACCAATTCAGGGCCTAGCTTGACGCCGAGCTCGCGCAAGCCGGCGAGCAACTGGCCGTAGGCGGGCTCGACCGCAGCCGGCTCCCCCTTCACGCCGAGATCGATGTGGCGACCGTACTGCGGATGGTCCACGCTCGGCAGGCTGAACACCTTGACGCCGGCGTGATCGCGTTCCAGCTCCTCCATCAGCGGCGTCAGCGTCGCCTCCATCGAGCCGAACACGATGACCGACTTCTCCACGTACGCCGACTGCCGGAACAGCTGCGGGTAGTCCTGGTCCAGCACCCACTCCATCATCGACCAGGCCATCACCGGGAATCCGGGGACGAAGTGCACGTGGCCGACGCTGAAGCCCGGGATCTTGTTGTAGGGGTTGGGGATGATCCGCGCGCCCTTGGGAAAGACACCCATGTTGAGGCGGTGGATGTTGTCGGGACGATCCGGGTGGTAGGGCGTCCCCTGCTCTTTCGCCGTGTCCTGCATCCGCTCGCGGATCAGCGCCTCGGCCTGCGGGTGCAGCTCGAGCTCGGCACCGAGCGCCCGGGCGGCGCATTGGCGCGTGTGATCGTCGGGCGTGGCGCCGATGCCGCCGCAGGAAAACACGATGTCGCCGGAGGCGAAAGCGCGCTTGAGCGTGGCCGTGATGCGGTCGGGCGAGTCGCCCACGTAGTCGGCCCATTCCAGCTGCAGGCCGCGGGCGGCGAGCAGTTCGATGAGCTTGGGCATGTGCTTGTCGGCGCGCTTGCCGGACAGGATTTCGTCGCCGACGATGACCAGGCCGAAGGCCGGGTGCTCAGGCAGAGGGGGGCTGGACATCCCCCGATGCTACCGGGACGGACGGGGCCGCGGCGGCAGGCCCGGCCGCTTCCTCCCCGCGCAGCTGTTCCAGCGCGGCCAGGCAGTAGTGCGAAAACCAGAGCGCCGAAAAAGCAAAGACCAGTGTGTAGATCCAGATCGCCACCGGGATCAGCAGGACGAAGGCCATCGCGAACAGCGCGCCCGAGGCCCAGACCACGCTGGGCGCGGCGCCCAGGTAGCCGGTGGCCACTCCCATCAGCAGCAGCCAGCCGCGGTGCCGCCGCACCAGCCGGCGCCGTTCCGCCCTGCTGGCATGCTCGGCCAGCGCATCGAAGGTCATGACACGGTAGGTCAGCCAGCCCCAGATCAGCGGCGGCAGGACCAGGATCAGCGGCGGGATCAGCCACAGCGGAATCGACACGACCAGGGCGACCAGCGCCAGCAGCGTCGATGCGAGCGACCACAGCACGCTGGCCAGCAGCGAGCCGCCCCGCTTGCGCTCCAGCCCGGGAAAGCGCCGCTCGGCGACCATCGCCACCAGGGCCGGCGCCATCAGCACCGCGACGATCAGCAGCGACAGCACGACCACCAGCGGCGTGACGGCGAAGATCACCACCAGCGGGGCGACGACCGTCTTGAGGTTGCCGGCGCCAACCTCCTGCAGCCAGGCCCAGACCGTCTTGAGCAGGTCCCAGGACTCCAGCCGCAGGAAGACCCAGTCCACCGCCGGATCCCACAGGAAGTAGCCCAGGCCCAGCGACAGCGCCACCATGATCACCAGCGGCAGGAACGACAGCGCGATAACGCGCGGATGCAGGCAATAAGCGACGGCGCGCCAGAAGGAATCCAGCAACAGCGTCATCAGGCGCGGCCGAAGAGGCGCTTGATGCCCAGCCACTGCTGCGACCAGAAGCCCCGGCCGTAGTCGCGCCCGGCTTCCACCTGGTCGCGCACGCCGGTCGGGTCGTAACGCACTTCGAAATTGGCCGTGCCGAACAGCATGTCCCACCAGGGCAGGAGGACGCCGAAGTTGTGGCCGCCCAGCGCCGGGCTGCGGCCCCCGGTCATGACCTCGGCCTCGCCGCCCCGCTCGTGGCCGATCCCGATGCTGTGGTGGCGGCGGTGGAAGCGCGGGCTGATCCAGAGCCGCTCGCCGACGCGGCCGAACCAGAGGCGGATGTTCGCGTGCTGGAAGTTCTCGGACAGCTGGGTGAAAACGACGACGGCGACGAATTGCGCCGGAGGCACGCCGATGACCTGCGCCAGCAGCACGAGCAGGCCGTCGCGGATCAGGTCGTCCAGCAGGTGGTTGCGGTTGTCGCTCCACATGGTCATCTGCCGCTGCGAATGGTGCAGCGAGTGCAGGCTCCACCACCAGTTGAAGCGATGCTGGCCGCGGTGGATCCAGTAATCGGCCAGGTCGAACAGGAGCAGGTAGACCACGAAGCTCACCAGCGGGCGGTCGGTCACGCCAAGCCAGATCTGGTCGACCTGCAGGCTGCCGACACCCGCGATCCGCATGGCGCCGAAGACCCAGTTGAACAGCGGCTCGACGAAGAAGAACAGGGCCAGCCGGAACAGGCCGAGCCGGTGGACCAGCGTATAGAGCACGTCGGTGCGCACGCCGGCCGCATCCTTCATGGGCTCCACCGGCCGCCAGCGTTGCAGCGGACCGATCACCAGCAGCAGGACGGTGATCTGCACCAGGCCGGCAAGCAGCCAGCCGGTGGCGGCATAGCCGTCCTCCAGCAGGTTGCCCAGGTCCAGGGCATACATCAGCGGCTGCAGCACGGCCTCGAACAGCCATTGCTGCGCCGTGGAAAAAGCGTCGTCCAGCCAACCCATGGTCATTTCCCGTGGCTCGCGATCCAGCCCTGGTAGTCCGGGTGCTCGCGCAGTGTCCTGAAACAAAAGCCCCTGTCCTTCAGGCCGGTGATCAGCGGCTCCAGCACGGCCGGCGCCCAGGGATCCTTGCGCGACCAGATCCCCAGGTGCGCCAGCAGGATGTCGCCGGAGCGGATCTCGCGCAGCGCCTTTTTCAGCAGCGCCGGATTGCTGGCCGACTCGCTGGGCAGCTCGTCGCCCAGGAAGCCGGCCGGCGCCCAGCCGACGTGCTTGTATCCGCACGATTGCGCCGCCGCCAGCAGCCGGGGCGAGGTCTTGCCGCCCGGCGCGCGGAACACCGGCAGGGGCTTCTTGCCGGTCAGCTGCTGCAGCCTGTCCCCGGCCTTCCCCAGCTCCTCGCAGTACTGCGCGGCGCTCCAGGTGGAGTCCTTGCCCTCGGCCGGGCCGGCGGACGGCCGCACGCGGAAGCGCGCCGGCTCGCCGGCGAGGTCGGCGCGCCAGTAGACGTGGTCGAAGGTGTGGGACGCGAATTCATGGCCTTCGGCGGCCCGGGCCTCCCACCACGGCGCCCAGTCCTTGCCCAGGCTGCCGTCGCCGGTCCGCGTCCGCTCGTTGGCGCCGAAGAAGGTGACCCTGACCTGCTGGCGCGAGAGCACGTCGGCGATCAGCGGCGCGACACCCATGTGGCCGGTGTCGAAGGTCAGGTAGACCGGTTTGTCGCAGTCGGCTGCGCCCGCGGCCTGCGGCAGCAACGCGCAAGCCAGCCCCAGCACCGCGCCGGCGCGCCGCAGGGCCTCAGCGCGGCGCGTGGTCCAGCGTCCAGACGCCATGGGGCGACTTCCCGACATTGACCTGCCGCACGATCTTGCGGGTGGTGGTGTCGATCACGGTCAGCTTGCGGGCCCAGCGCGAGGTCACCATCAGCGTCTTGCCGCCGGCGAACACGTCGATGCAATCGGGGCCGCCGGGCGCGGCGTAGCTTTCGACCACATCCATCGTCTGCAGGTCGATCTTGCTGATGCTGCCGGCCACCCGGTTGCTCACGAACACATGGCGCTTGTCGCCGGCCGCGCGGAAAGCGTGGGCGCCGTCGCCGGTCTTGATCTTCTTGACCAGCCTGGGTTCGCGGCCCGAGACGTCATACACCTCCACGCTGTCGCTGCCCGTCAGGCCCACCAGCAGCAGCTTGTCGTCGGCCGTTCCGTAGATGTCGGCGGGAGTCGGCCCGGTCGGGATGCGCCATTTCAGCGCCTGGGTCGCCAGGTCGATCGCCACCATCTCGTCGCTGTCCTGCATCGACACGTAGGCCGTGGTGCTGCGGCTGTCGATCCAGATGTGGCTGGGGGTCTTGCCGGTCGGCAGCCGCTTGACCAGGCGCAGGTCCTTGCCATCCCAGCGGTAGACGTCCACGTGATTGAGCCGGTTGGCCGCCGTCACCAGCCATTTCATGTCCGGCGAGAAGCGCAGGTGGTAGGGATCGAAGATGCCTCGCACGGTGCGCTGGATCTCCGCCGTTTTCGGGTCGATGAAGGTCAGCGTGTCGCTGCTGGCGTTCGCCACCACCAGCGACTTCTCGTCCGGCGTCAGGTAAAGATGGTGCGGCTCCTTGCCGGTGGGCAGGCGGCGCGTCTCCTTCCAGCTGACGGGGTCGATCACGCTGATCGACGCATCCAGCGAGTTCAGCACGAAGATCGGGTTCGTCTGCGCGTCGGCGGAGAGGGTGAAGCCGGCCAGGAAGAAGAGCGGGAGCGCCAGGGAGGCGAGGCGACGGGACAGGAAATTCACGAAACGGGGCTTCCAGGGCAACGCGGCAAGTGTATCCGCGACAACCTGCTGGCCCTTCTGGCATCCCGTAACATTCCCTGATGGAAACGATCCAGGTCAACGGCGTCGCGCTCGAGGTACAACGGCTCAACACGGCGGCCGGCCGACAACCGGCGCCAATCATTTTTCTGCACGAGGGTCTGGGCTCGGTCGCCATGTGGCGGGACTGGCCGGCCGAAGTCTGCGCCGCCACCGGCAGGGCGGGAATCGTGTACTCGCGCCGCGGCTACGGCGGCTCGGACCCGGTCCCCGACGTGCGCGGCGCCGGCCGCCTGCGCGCCGACTACATGCACCGCGAAGCCTGGGACGTGCTGCCGGCATTGCTGCAGGCGCTGGAGATCGACAAGCCGGTGCTCCTGGGACACTCCGACGGCGGCAGCATCGCCCTGCTCCACGCCAGCCGGCACCCGGTGACGGCCTGCATCGTGATGGCGCCGCACGTGATGGTCGAAGACGTCTCGCTGCGCTCGATCCAGGAAGCGCGGCAAGCCTACGCCTCGACGCTGCGCGACCGGCTGCGCCGCTACCACTCGGATGTCGACGTCGCCTTCTGGCAATGGAACGACGTCTGGCTGAGCGACGACTTCCGCAGCTTCGACATCCGGCCCGATTGCCGCCGGATCACCGCGCCGCTGCTGGCGATCCAGGGGCTGGACGACAGCTACGGCACGATGCGCCAGATCGAGGACATCGCGCCGACGCAGGGCAGCTTCCGGATGGAGAAACCGGCCGGCTGCGGCCATTCGCCGCACAAGGACCAGCCGGAACTCGTTCGCCGACTGGTCACGCAGTTCCTGGCGCCTTTGCCCTAGCTTCAACCCTTGAGCGCTGCCAGGTCGGCGTCGTTCAACCAGCGCCACTGGCCCGGCGCCAGGTCGGCCGGCAGGACCAGCCCGCCGATGCGCGAGCGGTGCAGGCCCTCGACCCGGTTGCTCACGGCCGCGAGCATGCGCTTGACCTGGTGGTACTTGCCCTCGGTCAGGGTCAGCCGAAGTTGCCGCTCGCCGGCGATCTCGCAGGCGGCCGCCCGGACCGGCTTGGGGTCGTCCTCCAGCACCACGCCCTCCAGCAGCCGCTTGACCTGCGAATCGTCCAGCGGATGCCTGGTGGTCACTTCATAGACCTTGGGAACGTGATGGCGCGGCGAATTCATCCGGTGGATGAACTGGCCGTCGTCCGTCAGCAGCAGCAGGCCGGTCGTGTCCTGGTCCAGCCGGCCCACCGCCTGGACGCCCTGCACGGCGCCCTTTTGCGGCCGCTGCCGCAGCGGCGCCGGCAGCAGCGTGTAGATGCTCGGATAGGTCGAGGGCTTCTGCGAGCACTCCGTGCCGGCCGGCTTGTGGAGCATCAGGTAGGCCTTCTCGTGGAACTCCCACTCGCGGCCCTGGACCTGGAAACTCAGGCCCGCGGTGTCGAAATCGGCCCCGGCATCGGTCTGGACCTCGCCGCCGACTGCCACCAATCCCTGCTGGATCAGGCCCGCGCAAACCCGGCGTGTGCCGAAACCCTGGAAAAAAAGAATGTCCTGCAACTGCATGGCCCGAGTATGGCAAACGGCTCAGGCACGCGGATTGCTGGGCTGGGCCAGGGGATTCAACGATGCTGTACAGCCGCAGGGGTTTGAGGTTTTGCTGGTTGGCCGCGGCGCTGGCGTGCGCCGGGGCCGGGCCTGCCCATGCGGAGCAATGGTTCCGCCTCGAGGGCCCGGAGCTGGAGGCGGCGAATGTGGCGACCGTCGAGATCGACCTGGACGCCCTGCATCCCCGCAATCCCGGCGCCGACGCGGTCATCCGCGTCTCCCTGCAGGAACCGAAGCTCCATCCCGGTGGTTTCAATTACCGGTCCTTCATCGCCACGGCGCTGTTCGACTGCCAGCGCAGGGCCGTGAGCCTGACGAGCGCCGCCTATTTCAGCGAGACGGCGGCAGCGGGAGTTCGCCTGGGATCGGACAGCGTCGCACGCCACGGCGGGATGCCAGACGGCTTGCTGGACTCGATCCCGGCGAGCGCGCGCCGCGCCCTGCTGCGTGCGAGCTGCGCCGCGATCCCCGCGTCCTAGGCCCAGCGCTGCTGGCGGCCGGCGCGGGCTTCGCGCGGGGAATCGTCGCGGAGTTTCCTCGCCTTGGGCTGGTTCCCGCGGTACAGGCGCCGCTCGGCCTCGACGTTCGAGGCCTCGACTTCGCCGTACTTGTCCCGACGCGGGACAAGTTGCTTCTGCGGAGATTGATGCATGACCTTCCTCGATGACTGCTTGGCTACGGCCGGGCTGGCCGCGAAGTCAATCTAGGAGCGCTCCCCCGGCAGCGCTGTAGGACGCCTGCGCGAGCTGTGTCGGACTCGCTGAGCCAGCGGGCCTTAGCTCGCCGCGCCGGCGAGCTGCCGCTCGAGCGGCGACAACTGCATCCCTACCCGGTGCAGGTCTTCGTACAGGCGCAGCCGCACGCCGACGTCGGGTTCCGCGCTGATGCGCGAGCGGATGTCGTTGCGCTGGATCCGCAGGTCCGCGAGCCGGTTGCTCAGCGACGCGAGCTGCTCCGGCGCCAGGACGATCCGCGTGCGCTCGCGCGGCGCAGTCGGGTCCCAGTTCCACGCCTCGCGCACGGCCGAAGCCGTCGAACAGCCGGCAAGCAGGGCCAGCGTGGCAAGGGAGAGTGGCAGTCGCATGGGCGCTCCGTCAGGCAATGAGACGCCCATCCTAAGAGAAATGCGGCGTTGCGGGTCGCAGGCTGCGGCCCGCTGCGAGGCCAGGTTGCCGCTGCAGGGAGCGGGTGCGGTGGCGAATGCCGGCTCTCAGCTTGCCGGCCAGCTGCCGGCGGAAAAAGGCTGCGGCTCGGTCTTCTGGTACGCAGGGCAGATCAGCATCAGCTCCTTCATCGCCTGCCAGACCGTGGCATCCACCAGGCCGACCCGGTTGTCGCGTGGGCGGGTGACGGAGCCCTCGGCGAAATTGGGGACCCACCCTTTCTGCAACAGCTTGCGGGCTTCAGCGTGTAGGTCGAAGGGCTCCGTCATGTCCGCGACGTTAGCAGCACTGGCAGGCACGTCAAGGCGGCAGTTTCGTATGCAATACGAAAGTGGCACTTGCGGAAAGACTTTCCGGCTCCGGTGACATTCCAGCAGCCAGGGCCGGAGCACCCCGAAGCGGGACGAAATCCCCGCTCTTAGGAGAAAGCCCTACTGCGCGCAGCCAATCGGCCTGGCCTGAGCTCGAGCTGCGTGGTCGCTTCGCCCCAGAATACTGTCGGCGGCCCAGCGAGCCTTCTTCCGGCCTGCAGCTCCCGCCCCCCATGCAGCAATGAACGAACCGAACAAAGCGTCGCCTGCGTCCGATTTCGCCGCGAGGCCGCTGGCCCGCCGGCTCGTCGACCTGGTTCGCGGCCTGCTTGGAAAACCCGCGGCGCGCGCGGCGCCGGCCGAGCCCTTCGCTTCCGGGCAGTTCAATCCCAGGTTCTCGTATCTCGCGGTCCTCGGGCTGGACGGCAGCCTGGTGCACATCAACGACGCCGTCCTGGTGGCGACCGGGGTGCGGCGCGAGGATGTTCTCGGCCGCCGCTTCTGGGACACGGACTGGTGGCGGGGCCTGCCGGCGGCAGCCGTCTGGCCCGAAAGGCTGCGGCACGTGCTGGCCTCCGGCCTGCCCCACGTGAGCCTGGACGAGTTCCGCGATACCGGGGGGCTTCCCCGCACGGCGCAGGTCGCGGTCAGCCTGATCCCCGACAGCGCCGGCAAACCGGAATACTTCCTCGTCGAGGGCCACGACGTCACCGAGTCGATGCAGGCGCTGGCCCAGCTGCGCGACAAGGCGGCGACGCTCACCAGCGCCCAGCGGCTTGCGAAGCTCGGGAGCTGGTCGCTCGAGGTCGCGACACGGCGCCTGAGCTGGTCGTCCGAGACCTGCCGGATCCACGGCGTGCCGCAGGACCAGTTCGAAAGCCTCACGCCCGAACGGTTCCTCCAGCATGTCCACCCCGATGACCTGCAGGGTGTGAGGACCGCAATCGGGCGGGCCCTCGCCGGCCAGAGGCTGTTCAGTTACCAATATCGTTTCTGCCTCGAGGACGGCGGCGAGAAGCTCGTTCGCGGCGACGGCGAGGCCCAGTTCGATGCGCAGGGCAGTGTCGTGGGCCTGGTCGGCACCGTCATCGACGTGACCGAACAGGAGCGGATGCGCCAGTCCGCGAGGCGCAGCGAAAGCCGCTGGCGCAGCCTGGCGGACTCGTCGACGGAATGGTATTGGGAGCAGGACGAGGAAATGCGGTTTACCCTGGTCGCCGGCGGGCGCAAGGCACCGGGTCCCCCGTCCACCGCCCGGATGATCGGGCGCCGCAGATGGGAACTGCCGGACTCCGTGGCGCTGAAAACCGGATGGTCCGAGCATCGGCAAGCGCTGGCCGCAAGGCAGCCGTTCCACGATTTCGAATACCGGGTCGGCTCCGGCCCGCAGGCGCGGACCTTCTCGGTCGCCGGCGAGCCGATGTACGACGACAAGGGCCGCTTCGCGGGCTACTGCGGCACCTCGCGCGAGATCACCTCCGAGAAGGCCGCCGAGGAGCGGGCCCGCGAAGCCGCGGCGCTGCTGGCGCTCGCCACCAGGCTCGGCCGGCTGGGCGCGTGGTCGATGGAGGCGCCGGACATGACGGTCACCTGGTCCAGCGAGGCCCTGGCGATTTACGAGACGCAAGCCCACACCACCACGACGTTCGCGCAGGCGCAGGAATTCATCGGCGCCGACTGCCGGGAGACACTGCGAGCCGCCGTGGAAACCTGCATGGCAGCCGGCGCGCCCTTCGACCTCGAGCTGCGGGCGACCACGGCGCTCGGCAGGCCGATCTGGGTCCGCATCATCGGCGAAGCGGCTCGCGACGCATCGGGTGCGGTCAAGCGCATCCAGGGCGCCGTCCAGGACATTTCGGAGCGCAAGGACGCCGCCGAAAACTACAGGGCGCTCAGCGAGCAGCTGACGCTGACGCTCGAAAGCGTCACCGATGCCTTCATGACGCTGGACCGGGAGTGGAGATTCACCTACGTCAACCGGGAGGCGGAACGGATCTTCGGCCGCTCCCGCGACGAGCTGATCGGCAACATCTTCTGGCGACAGTTCCCGGGGACGCTCGGCACCGTTTTTCACCAGCAGTACGAACGCGCGCTGGCGGAGTTCGTGACGGTGCGATTCGAAGCCTTCTCCGAAACCTTCAGGAAATGGTTCCTGATCGTCGCGTATCCGTCGCAACAGGGCCTGGCCGTCTATTTCAGGGACGTGACGGAAAGCCGCGGGGTCAGGACGGCGCTCGTGGAAAGCGAGGAGCGCTTCCGCCTGCTGTTCGAAACCAGCGTCGACGCCATCCTCCAGACCACGCCGCAAGGCAAGGTGCTGCGCGCAAACCCGGCCGCGTGCACCATGTTCGGCATGACGGAGCAGCAACTGCAGCAGGTCGGTCGCGACCAACTCGTCGCGCCCGAGGAAACCGGGCTTGCGGCCCTGATGGACGCCCGCAACCAGTCGGGCAAGGCAATGGCGGAGCTCACCATGCTGCGGGCCGACGGCTCGCGCCTGGAAGTGGAGGCGACCACGTCCCGCTTCCACACCAGCGACGGCGCCGTCCTGACCAACATCGTGCTTCGCGACATCACCGAAAGGCTGCAGTTCCAGCAGGAGATCCTGCAGCTGAACTCGGACCTGACCGCGCGCGTGCGGCATCGGACCGCCGAACTCGAGCGGGCGAATTCCGAATTGAAGGGGTTCGCCCACTCGCTCGCGCACGACCTGCGCGCACCCATCGCGACCATCACCGGGTTCAGCGGCACGCTGCAGGAAAGCCTGGCCAAGGCCGGGAGCGACAGGGAGCGGCATTACGTGCAGCGGATCCGGGCGGCCGCCCAGCGCATGGACGAATACATCGAAGCCCTGCTCTCGCTGGCGAGCATTTCGCAGGCCCGGCTGCACATGACCGAGGTGGACCTGAGCGATATCGCCGCCAGCGTGCTGGCCG
>JAQGNJ010000307.1 GCA_028291885.1 Ramlibacter sp.
CGGCCGCGCAGCCCGGCGACGGTTTGCCGCGATCGCGTGGGCGCGCGCGCCGGCCGCGCAGCCGCCGTCCGCGCGCGAGGCATGATGCGGCCGGTCAAACCAAAGCACGCGAGAGCAACATGAGCAGCAACAAGTTGGGACTGGCCGTCGCCCAGATGGGCCCGGTGCACCTGTCGGACAGCCGCGGCGCCGTCGTGGCGCGGCTGGTGGAAATGATGCGCGAAGCCAGGGGCCGCGGCGCGAAGCTGGTCGTCTTCCCCGAGCTGGCGCTGACCACCTTCTTCCCGCGCTACTGGATGTCCGAAGACGAGGCGCAGGCGCGCTTTTTCGAACCCACCATGCCCAACTCCCAGGTGCAGCCGCTGTTCGACGAGGCCAAGAAGCTGGGCATCGGCTTCTACCTGGGCTACGCCGAGATCAGCGCCGAGGGCCGGCCGTACAACACGGCGATCCTGGTCGACCAGAACGCGAACATCGTCGGCCGCTACCGCAAGGTGCACCTGCCCGGGCACAGCGACCACAAGCCGGACGCGCCGTTCCAGCACCTGGAGAAGAAGTTCTTCGACGTCGGCGACAAGCCCTGGGGCGTATGGAACGCCATGGGCGCCAACATCGGCATGGCGCTGTGCAACGACCGGCGCTGGCCCGAGACCTGGCGCGTGATGTCGCTGCAAAGCGCGGAAGTGGTGGTTCTTGGCTACAACACGCCCTCGCAGAACATCCACTGGGACGAGCCGGTGCACCTGCGCATGCACCACCACCTGATCACGCTGCAGGCCAGCGCCTACCAGAACTGCGTCTGGGCGGCGGCCGCGGCCAAGTGCGGGCGCGAGGACGGCTTCCACATGATCGGCGGTTCGGTGATCGTGGCGCCGACCGGCGAGATCGCGGCCCAGGCCAGCACCGAGGAGGACGAGGTGATCGCGGTGAACGCCGACCTGGACCTGGCGGCCGCCTTCCGCAAGAACGTGTTCGACTTCGCGCGCCATCGCCGGCCCGAGCATTACGGGCTGATCGTGGAACGCACCGGCCCGGGCGAGCCGCTGCCGCAATCGCTGTAGCCGGCCCGCGGCGCTTGCCGCGCAAGCCTCAGCGCTTGCGCGCGGGGCGCGGCCGCGGCAAAGGCGCAGGCGCGGCGGCGGCGCCGATCCGCTCCGAAGCCAGCCGGCCCCAGTGCTCCAGCACCTCGCGAGAGCGCGGCGAAGGCCCGCTCATCACCTGGCGCACGCCCAGTCCGCGCCCGACGGAAAACGTCAGCCAGATCACGTCCTCGGCCTCGGCCGGCTCCAGCCCACGGCCAGCAGCGCCTGGCGCCAATCCTCTTCGACGGCGAAGCGGTAGCGCTGCGCCAGCTTGCGGACGCTGGCGCCGAGCGCGGAGTTGCCGCCCACCATGACCAGGTCAAGCGAGAGCAGGAAATCGTCGCCCAGGAAGAACTCGGCGCTGTCCTCCACCAGGGCGTGCAGCAGACCCTCGCGGGTTTGCCGCGCGCCGGCGATGCGCTGCCGGCTGCGTTCCCCCGTGTCGCGATAGACCTCCTCCAGCGCCAGCAGCACCAGGTCGTCCTTGGTGGCGAAGTGATGGGTCTGCGCGCCGCGCGACACGCCGGCCACGGCCGCCACTTCGGCGGTGCGAAAGCCCGCGTAGCGCTTGGCCTTGAGCAGCTGGATGGCGCCCTGGACCAGCTTGTCCTGCGTGGTCTGCCGGCGTTCCGCCTGGGTGCGGCGCTGCGGCCTGGCCGGCGCGCTGGCCTTGGCTGGCCTGGGAGGCGCTGTCTTCTTGCCGAGGGTCATCGCGTCCTACGGGCCGTCAGGCCCGGTCAGCGCGCGGCGTGGGCGGGATGCAGGCGCACGGGCAGCGTCATCTCGCCGATGCCGCCGATGGAGCACGTGATCACGTCGCCGGGCTCGACCTCGCCCACGCCCTCCGGCGTGCCGGTCAGCAGCACGTCGCCCGGCTGCAGCGTGTAGATCCGCGACGCGAACTCGATCAGCTCCACGATGTTCACCGTCATCGCGCCGGTGGACGAATACTGCTTGCGCGCCGGCGGCATGTGGGCCGGCCCGAAGATGCCGAACCAGACGGTGGCGTCCAGGTCCTTGTGCGCGTCCCGGAACAGCGGCAGCTCGGGGAACATCTCCTTGGCATTGGACCGCTGGCGGCGATGGCCGTGATGCGGCCGGCCTTGATCATCGGCAGCGCCTCGGCCAGGCCGACGATCATGCCGTTGACCTCGCCCGATGCGACCGCCTGGATCGCCGGCGCCGTCCCCTTGTACGGCACGTGCTGCAGCTCGAAGCCCAGGCGATTCGCCATCAGCGCCATGATCAGGTGGGTGGGGTGGCCCTGGCCGCCGGAAGCGTAGTTCAGCTTTTTGGGCTGGGCCTTGGCCGCGCGCACGAACTCGTTGAAGTTCTTGATGCCGGTGTTGGGGTTCACCGACATCCTGGCGCGCCTGACGGCGCAAAAGCTGGGCGATTCGCTCAAGCAGCCTGTGGTGGTGGACAACCGCCCAGGCGCCAACGGCACCGTGGTGGGCGACGCGACGGCCAAGGCACCGCC
The DNA here is from genome assembly GCA_028291885.1 of Ramlibacter sp. Classification (GTDB taxonomy): domain Bacteria; phylum Pseudomonadota; class Gammaproteobacteria; order Burkholderiales; family Burkholderiaceae_C; genus Ramlibacter. Next base: position 2,563 of record JAQGNJ010000307.1, read on the forward strand.
GGACGGCTACACGCTGATGCTGGTGCCCGACACCGTCATGGTGGTGAACCAGTTCGTCTATCCGCGCCTGCCCTACAACCCGGAGACCGACCTGCAGTCCGTGGCCTTCCTGGGCGGGTGGCGCTGCTGCTGGCGGACAGGCTGCCGGGCGGGCTGCCGCACAGCAGCCTGATCGGCTTGGACGGGAACCTGTCCTGGGCCAGCGCCGACCCGGTCACGCCGCAAGCGGCGAGCGAAGCCGCGGCCGTGAAGCTGCGACGCCAGACGCGGACTGCGGGCGCTTTCGGGGCGTGGTGGTGGGTCACGTTTTCCGTGGGGCTGAAGTTACGAACCGGCCAGCCTGTTTTTTAACATCGGGGCCCCGCGTTGCCGCTCCGGGAGAACCCGGATGGCCCGGCCTGCCAGCTCGCCCGTCACACTCTTCACCCAGTCTTTGCATCGGCGCGTCGTCCGGCCCGCGGCGGCTCCCGTTGAAACGGGAACTGCGGGAGACGCCAGATGATCCAGCCCAGGTCCGGTCCGTTCCAGCTTTGTTTCCGGTCGCTCTTGCACCGCGGCCGCGGTTACGCCTTCCCTTGCGACGGCGATGGCCAGGTGGACCTCGACGGGCTGAGCGAACAGGCCCGCAACAACTACTTCTATGCCCGCGCGATGGTCGGCCGGGAGCTCGCCGTCCCCGCCGTGGAGGCGGTGGAGCTGCAGTGAGGCCGGGCCGGGTTCAGCCCTTCACGCACACGACCTGCTTGAGCGTGTGGACCACGTCCACCAGGTCCTGCTGCGCCTTCATGACGGCGTCGATGTCCTTGTAGGCGGCGGGCGTCTCGTCGATGACGTCCTTGTCCTTGCGGCACTCGACGCCTTCGGTGGCCGCGCGGTGGTCGGCCAGGGTGAAGCGGCGCTTGGCTTCTCCGCGGCTCATGGTGCGGCCCGCCCCGTGCGAACAGCTGTGGAAGGACTCCGGGTTGCCCTTGCCGCGCACGATGAAGCTGCGCGCGCCCATGCTGCCGGGGATGATGCCGAGCTCGCCCTTCCTGGCGCTGACGGCGCCCTTGCGGGTGACGAAGACGTCGCGGCCGAAGTGGTTCTCCACCTGCACGTAGTTGTGGTGGCAGTTCACGGCTTCGATGTGCGACTGGAAGTTCTTGCGGATCACCGTCTTGGCGGCCTCGATCACGCGGCGCATCATCACCTCGCGATTGGTCGCCGCGAATTTCTGGGCCCAGCCGACGGCCCGCACGTAGTCGCCGAAGTAGCGGCTGCCCTCCTCGAAATACGCGAGGTCGCGGTCCGGCAAGTTGGCGTTGTTGCGCACCGCGTCCTGCTTGGCCAGCTCGATGAACATGGTGCCGATCGCATTGCCGACGCCGCGCGAACCGGAGTGGAGCATGAACCAGACGCAGCCCGCCTCGTCCAGGCAGACCTCGACGAAATGGTTGCCGCTGCCCAGCGTTCCCAGGTGGACGCGGTTGTTGGTCTTCGCCAGTTTCGGGTAGTCGCGGCACAGCTCGGTGAACTCCGGCGCCAGCGCCGCCCATGCCGTGTCGACGGAGCCCGGCACCTTGTTCCAGGCGCCGGGATCGCGCGCGCCCGGAGCGCGGCCGTGCGGAACGGCGCGCTCGATGGCCGACCGCAAGGGCGCGAGGTTGTCGGGCAGGTCCTGCGCGGTCAGCGTGGTCTTGCACGCGATCATTCCGCAGCCGATGTCGACGCCGACGGCGGCCGGGATGACGGCCCTGACCGTGGGGATCACCGAGCCGACCGTGGCCCCGATGCCGAAGTGCACGTCGGGCATGGCCGCGATGTGCCTGTAGACGATGGGCACCGAAACCTTGCCCGCGGCGATGACCCTGGAGATCCCGGCGCTCAAGCTGCGCGTCCGCTTCGACGGCGAGCTCCGGTTGCAGTAGTTTTTCCCCTGGAGCATTTCCTCTGCCGCGTGCACAGTCCGCGCGTGGCAAAGCCGCATGCGGGCGGGCTGCGGCGCGCTGGCAACGCGTCCGGCGGCCAAATGCGCCGCCGGCAAACCTGCGCCGGCCAGACTTGCGTCCCCGCGGTCTAAC
>JAQGNJ010000313.1 GCA_028291885.1 Ramlibacter sp.
CCGCTGCGGCCAGAACCTGGCGCGGATGCTGGAGCGCGAGGGCATCCCCTACCTGGCGCTGGACCTGGACCCGGACCGCGTGCGCCAGGCCGCCGCGGCCGGCGATTCCGTGGTCTTCGGCGACGCGGCGCGGCTGCAGGCGCTGATGGCCGCCGGCCTGGCCCGCGCCAGCGCCGTGGTCGTGACCTACCTGGACGTGAACGGCGCGTTCAAGGTGCTGGGCCACGCCCGCACCCATGCGCCGCAAGTCCCGGTCATCGTCCGCACGCTGGACGACCGGGACCTGGAGCGGCTGCAGGCCGCCGGAGCCACCGAGGTCGTCCCGGAAACGCTGGAGGCGTCGATGATGCTGGCCAGCCACGCGCTCGCGCTGGTCGGCGTGCCGATGCGCAGGGTGATCCGGATCGTGCAGGACCAGCGCGACGCGCGCTACAGCCTGCTGCGCGGCTACTTCCACGGCGCCGACGACGACACGGTGGAAGAGCGCGAGCAGGAGCGCCTGGCCACCGTGACGCTGCCGCCCGATGCGCACGGGGTCGGCCGGCCGCTGTCGCAGTTCGCGCTGAACGCGCTGGGCGTGCGCATCGCCAGCCTGCGGCGCGCCAACGGCCAGGTGGTCGCGGTGGACGACCAGCCGCTGCTGCGCGATGGCGACGCGCTGGTGCTCTCGGGGCTGCCCGAGTCGCTGGCGCTGGCCGAAGAGAGACTGCTTCGCGGCTGAAGGAGGCCGTGTCATGGAACAACATCAGAGCGTCAACGACTACCTGCGCGACAACATCCGCACCGTGCCCGACTGGCCGGCGCCCGGCGTGCAGTTTCGCGACATCACGCCGCTGCTGCAGAACCCGAAGGTGTTCCGGGTCCTGATCGATGCCTTCGTGCACCGCTACATGGACCGGCGGCCCGACGTGGTGGCGGGGCTGGATGCGCGCGGCTTCATTCTGGGCGCGGTGGTCGCGTACGAGCTGAATGTCGGCTTCGTGCCGATCCGCAAGAAGGGCAAGCTGCCCTTCACCACGGTGGAAGAAACCTACGAGCTCGAATACGGCAGCGCCACGGTGGAACTGCACACCGACGCGGTGAAGTCCGGCGACCGCGTGCTGCTGATCGACGACCTGATCGCCACCGGCGGAACGATGATGGCCGGCAAGAAGCTGCTGGAAAAGCTGGGCGCCACGGTCATCGAAGGCGCCGCGATCGTCGACCTGCCGGAGCTGGGCGGCTCCGACCGGCTGCGCGCGAGCGGCCTGCCCCTCTTCACGCTCGTCGACTTCGCCGGGCACTGAGCCCGGCACGTCGACTCAGCGCAGCTCGCCGTACTGCGTTCCGCTCAGGAGCGGCGGCTTCTGCTCGTTCTCCGGCATTTCCGTGTCCTCGTAGCCGGTCAGCAGCGTGAAGCTGCGCGGGCCATGGTGCTTCGCTGCGGCTCCCGCGGCCTTGCCATCCGCCGTCGCCGCCGCCGCCGCCAGCGGGGCCGGCCGCGAACCCGCGACCAGCGCCTTCTTGAACGCCTCGACTTCGTCGGCCTGGATCGGGTCGTACGCCGGGCCGCGGGAAGGCGGCGTGACCATCAGCGGCGCCGGCGCCGAATGAATGGGGGCGGGCTGCGAGTCGAGCGGCATCGGCCGCGAATCCTGCATCGGCCGCGAATCGGCGCCGCGCGGTCGGCGGTGCGGATCGGCCCGGCCTACGGCGACATGCTCGTTCACCCGCCAGTACACGGCCGTCACCAGGATCTCGTGGCGCGACTTGGCGGACTGCGCGATCAGCGCCTCGATCTCCGCCAGGTTCCTGGCATCGCCGCCGGCTCCGCTCGCCAGGTCCACCATGATCAGGAACTGGTGGCCGTCGGTGTCGAGCGACAGCACCTTGAACTTGTAGCTTGCGGAGAGGACGCCGGCCCGCACCATCGCCTCGCGGACCACGGCGTACAGCATTTCCCGGCGACCGGCGCGTTCGGCCTTGCGGCGGGCGGACGCGCCCGCGTCATGCGCGCCCTTGCGCGACTGGGCGGCGCCCGGCATGGCTGCCGGGCCGGATCTGGAACGCTTCGGGCTGGAGAACAGCCAGCTCATCAGGGACATGCGAGTCCTTCGTTGTTTGGGAAGATTGTGGCCCGGCCCGGCCGAAAAAGGGTGCCGCGCCAGGCGCCGGCAGAGGCCGATTCAGGTGACTGCCACCCGGCGCGGCTTGTTCATCAAGCGGCGCGACACCAGTGAGCCCAGGCCCATGGCGACTTCGAGGGCAACCGCCGGCTGGCGATTGGTCAACTCGGTGAAACGGATCGGTGTGAGGCACCAGATCTTGGCCGCGGTCGCGGCCTGCACCGTCGCATTGCGCGGCAGCCGCGAGAAGAAAGCGCCTTCGCCGACGGCGGAGCCCGCGTCCACCATCGCAAGCCGCACCCGGCCCTTGTCGTCTTCGTAGTGGACGCTCAGCGTTCCGGCTTCGATCAGGTACAGCGTGCGGTCGACCGCGCCCTGCTCGATCAGCTTCTGGCCCTGGGTGAGGGCGAAGGGCTGCAGGTAGCCTGCCAGCAGGTCCCATTGCTGCAAGGTGAGCGCGGGAGCGAACGCGTCGGTGGAGGTGTTCTGCTTGATCACCTTGATCAGGCTCTGGATGTCGAATTTGACGGACGTTCGCAGGGGGGCGTTCATGTAGCTGGACAGTACCCAGCGCCCCCAGGCGCCACAAGGGCTTTAACTCACCCTTACACCTGAAACCGAAATTAGCGGCCGGAGTGTTGCTACTTGCCAATACAGAAGCTAGAGAAGATCACGCCAAGCAGGTCGTCCGCGCTGAACTCGCCGGTAATCTCGTTGAGCGCGTTCTGCGCCAGCCTCAATTCCTCGGCGAGCAGATCCAGCGCCTGGGCCTTTCGGCTTGATAGCGCCGCGGCTTCCCGCAGGTGCGAATCGACACGCCGCAGCGCCTGCACATGGCGCTCCCGCGCCATGTAGACGCCCTCGGGCGCCGACTGCCAGCCCGCGACTTCCAGCAGCTTGCGCCGCAGGGCATCCAGGCCGGCCCGGGTCTTCGCAGACAAAAGGATGGTGTCGTGGCCGGCGACCTGAGGCGGGCTGGCGTCGGGTGAGGCGTCCAGCTTGTTCCAGACCTCGATCACGGGCACGGACCGCGGAACGCGGGCGGCAAGCGCCTGCGCCACAGCCGCGTCGCCTGCGAGGTAGTCGGGCGCGCTTGCTCGCGTGAGGTCGTGCAGGAACAGCACGGCGTCGGCCGATTCGATCTGGCCCCAGGCGCGCTCGATGCCGATCTTTTCCACGGCGTCGTCGCTTTCGCGCAGACCGGCGGTGTCGATCACGTGCAGCGGCACGCCTTCGATCTGGATGGTCTGGCTGACGACGTCGCGCGTCGTCCCGGCAACCGGCGTGACGATGGCCAGCTCCGCGCCGGCGAGCGCATTGAGCAGGGAACTCTTGCCGGCGTTCGGCTGGCCGGCGATCACGACCTTGATGCCTTCGCGCAGCAGCGCGCCTTGGCGCGCCCGCTGCATCACGCCCGCAAGCGACTGCTCAAGGCGATCGAGCTGTCCTTGCGCGTCGGCCTTGCGCAGGAAGTCGATCTCTTCCTCCGGGAAGTCCAGCGTCGCCTCGACCAGCATCCGCAGGTGGATCAGCGCGTCGCGCAACGCATGGATTTCGCCGGAAAATTCGCCAGCCATCGAGCGGCTGGCGCTGCGCGCCGCCGCCTCGGTGCTGGCGTCGATCAGGTCGGCGATCGCCTCGGCCTGCGCCAGGTCGATCTTGTCGTTCAGGAAAGCGCGTTCGGTGAATTCACCGGGTTGCGCCACCCGCATCCCGAGCGCCTTGCCCGCCTCGACGCAGCGCGCCAGCAGCAACTGCAGCACGACCGGCCCGCCATGGGCCTGCAGCTCCAGCACGTCTTCGCCGGTGTACGAATTGGGCGCCGGGAAATGGATCGCCAGTCCCTGGTCGATCGTGCTGCCGTCCGCGGCGCGAAAAGCCAGGTAGGTGGCCTCGCGCGGCTTGAGCCTGCGGCCGCAGAGCGCATCGATCACGCTCGCAACCGACGCGCCCGAGACGCGCACGATCCCCACCGCGCCGCGTCCGGGAGCGGTGGCGATCGCGGCGATCGGTGCGTTGTGGCGTGAAAGGTCCATCGCAAAGGACAAGGGCCGCTTGCGCGGCCCTTTCGTTTTACCTGAACTTGGGCAGGTTGAACTGCGGCGGAACGCCCATCCTGGTGTTGATCAACCACTGCTGCGCGATCGACAGCACGTTGTTGGTGATCCAGTACAGCACCAGGCCCGACGGGAAGAAGAAGAACATCACGCTGAAGGCCAGCGGCATGATCCACATCATCTTGGCCTGCAAGGGGTCCGGCGGCGCGGGATTGAGCGCGGTCTGCAGCATCGTCGTCAGCGTCATCACCACCGGCAGGATGAAGAAGGGATCGGGCGCCGACAGGTCGCGGATCCAGCCCACCCACGGCGCGCCGCGCATCTCCACGCTGGACAGCAGCACCCAGTACAGCGCGATGAACACCGGGATCTGCACCATGATCGGAAGGCAGCCGCCCATGGGGTTGACCTTCTCCTCGCGGTAGATCTTCATCATCTCCTGCTGCATCTGCTGCGGGTTGTCCTTGAAGCGCTCCCGCATCGCCATGACCTTGGGATTGATGGCCTTCATCTTGGCCATGCTTTCGTAGCCCTTGGCCTGCAGCCAGTAGAACGCGATCTTGATGATCAGCACCAGCGCCATGATCGACCAGCCCCAGTTGCCGATGAAGCCGTGCAGCTTGTCCATCAGCCAGTACAGCGGCTTGGCCAGGATGGTCAGCCAGCCGTAGTCCTTGACCAGTTCCAGCCCCGGCGCGATCTGCTCGAGCACCTTCTCCTGCTGCGGACCGGCAAAGAACTTCGCTTCCAGCGACCTGGCCGCCCCGGGCGCGATCGGCTCCAGCGGCGCGATCATGCCGACGGCGTACAGGTTCATGTCCACCTTGCGCACGAACAGCTCGCGCTTGACGCCCTCCGGCAGGATCCAGGCGCTGGCGAAGTAGTGCTGCACCATCGCGACGTAGCCGTTGGTCGACTCCTTGTCGACCTCCGCCTTGCCCTTCTCGATGTCGCTGAACTCGATCTTGTGGAATTTCTTGGCTTCGGTGTACGCAGCCGGGCCGGTGAAGGTGGAATAGAACGACGACTCGCCCGGCAGCTTGTTGCCGTCGCGAACCAGCTGCATGTACAGCTGCGGCGAGACCGGCGCGGTGCCGGTGTTCACCACGTCGTACTTCACGGCCACGTCGTAGGCGCCGCGCTTGAGCGTGTACGTCTTGACCAGCTTCACGCCGCCGACGTCCGCCGATTCGAAGCGCACGCTCAGCGCGTTGGCGCCGTCCTGGAGCTCGCGGTCGCCGCTCACCGTCATCGGCGTCTTGTGGGTCGGGAAAGCGCCGCCGATCAGGCCGCTCTGCGCCACGTAGACGCGGCTGGGGCTTTCTTCGAGCAGCACGAAGCTGCCGTTCTTCTCGTCGTTGGTCTGCTTGAGGAATTCGGTCCTGACGATGGTGCCGCCTTCGGTGTCGAAGGTCACGCGCAGCAGGTCGGTGGCGACGGTGACCTTTTCGCGCGCGGCGCTGGAAGGCGTGGGCGCCGCCGTGCCGGGGACGGACGAAGCCGTTGCCGTCGCGCCAGCCGGCGTCGCCGCCGT
>JAQGNJ010000318.1 GCA_028291885.1 Ramlibacter sp.
CCTTGACCAGCGCGCCGCGGTCCGCGTCCGGCTTTGGCACGACGGCGGCGTTGATGACAGCCGGTTGCTTGACCAGGCAGTTCTCGAGCTCGCTGGGGCCGATGCGGTACCCGGCCGCCTTGAAGACGTCGTCGGCGCGGCCCTGGTACCAGAGATAGCCGTCCGCGTCGCGCGTGGCGAGGTCGCCGGTGCGGCACCAGTCGCCGCTGAACTTGGCACGGGTCGCTTCGTCGCGCCTCCAGTAGCCGAGAAAGAAGATCGGGTCCGGGTCGCCGTGGACGTCGTAGCGATTCACCGCCACATCGCCCGCCACGCCGACGGGACACTCCTTGCCGTCGTCGTCGATCACAGCGACGCGGTGGCCGGGATAGCCACGGCCCATGCTGCCGGGTTTCGCCGGCCAGCCGATGCCCGCATCGGTGCGGCCGTTCATGCTGCAGTTGCCCACGACGTAGTTGATCTCGGTCTGGCCGAACATCTCGTTGACGACCACGCCGAGCTGGTCGCGGCAATACGCGAACACCGCGTCGCCGACGGCTTCGCCCGCGCTCATCATCGCATTTAGCTTCAGCTCGAACTGCCGGCGCGGCTCGGGATACGCCTTCATCATCGCCTTGAGCGCCGTCGGGAACAGGAAGGTGTGCGTGACGCCCTGCTCCTGCATCAAAGCGAAGGCCAGCTGCGGACTGAAGCGGCCGTTGTACGCGACGATGGGGCGCCCGAAATACAGCGTCGGCAGCAAGGCGTCCATCAGTCCACCCGTCCATGCCCAGTCCGCGGGACTCCAGAAAACGCTTTGGGCTTGCGCTGCCGGGTCGGTGTGACTGAACCCGAACCAGTTCTGGCTGCAGACAAACCCCGGCAGGTTGCCGATCAGCGCGCGATGCGGCAGGTAGGCGCCTTTGGGCGGGCCGGTCGTCCCGCTGGTGTAGATCAGGATCGCGCCCTCATCCGCCTTTGTCTCCACGGCGGCGAAGCGCGCCGGCTGCTGCTCCAGCGCCGGCTCCCAGGACAGGTCCACCCCCTGCGCCGTGGTGCCGACGCCGACCACGGTGCGCAGCGTCGGGCACGCGCCGCGCACCTGGAGCACGTTGCCGACCGAGCTGTCGTCGCAGATGGCAACCACCGCCTCGCTGTCCTGCAGCCGGTACTCGAGCGCATCGGGGCCGAACAGCATCGACAACGGCATGGCGACGGCGCCGAGCTGGAACACCGCCATGTACGCGATCGCGGTCTCGAAACGCTGCGGCATGACGATCGCGACCCGGTCGCCGCGGCGCACGCCCAGTGACTGCAGCAGGCCGCTGGCGCGGTCCGCGCCAGCCTGCAGTTGCGCATAGGTGAGCGACGGCAGGCCGGCGCCATGGGCGCGGATCGCCACGCGCTCGTTCGCGTCCGGCCGTTGCGCCCAGCGGCTGCAACAGGCCTGCGCGATGTTGAACCGCTCCGGCACCTGCCAGCGAAAGCCCTGGTGCATCGCCCGGTAGTTGTCTCCGGCTTGACGGGTGCGCATTGGCTGGCTCCTTATGATCGCTGCCAATGTACCAAGCCCGAAGAATTGCCCGCGGCGAGTTCGTCCCGGTCCGCAACCTGCGCTACCACGTGCGCGTCTGGGGTGAGCCGGGTCCGGACAAGGTGCCGCTGGTGATGGTCCACGGCTGGATGGACGTCGGCGCGTCCTGGCAGTTCATGGTCGACGCCTTCGACGAGGACCATTACGTCATCGCTCCGGACTGGCGCGGCTACGGCCTGACCGAAGGACCCCCGGCCGACAACTACTGGTTCCCGGACTATCTCGCCGACCTGGATTTCCTGCTCGACCACTACAGTCCGCAGGCCCCGGTCAACCTGGTCGGCCACAGCATGGGCGGCAACATCGCGATGCTCTACGCCGGCACCCGCGCCGAGCGGATCCGGCGCGTGGTGAACCTGGAAGGTTTCGGCATGGCGGCCACCCAGCCGGCCCAGGCGCCGAAACGCTACGCGCAATGGATGGACGAGCTCAAGGCCTTCCACCGCGGCGAGCTCGCGCTCAAGGGTTACGACTCGGTCGACGGCGTCGCCGCCCGGCTGATGAAAACCAACAAACGGCTGAGCCAGGACAAGGCGGACTGGCTGGCCCGGCACTGGGCCTGCGAGGACGCCGACGGCAAGTGGCGGATCCTGGGGGACGCGGCCCACAAGATCACCAATGCCAGTCTCTACCGGGTCGACGAGGTCCAGGAGATTTTCAAACGGATCTCCGCGCCGACCCTGGCCGTCGAGGCCGGGGACAACAGCCTGGACCAGTGGTGGAAAGGCAAGTACACGCTGGCCGAATTCCACGAACGCCTGAAGGCCGTGCTGTCGGTCGAGATCGCCGAGGTCGGCGACGCCGGCCACATGCTGCACCACGACCAGCCCGAAGAGTTGGCCCGTTTGATAACAAAATTCCTCAATAACCCTTCCCACTGAGCCATAAAAAGTAACAACGCTTGCACGTAGGCTTTGTCCTACTCCACACTGTCACCAGATGTATGCGGGGTGACTCATGAGGAAGTTTTTCTGGGGGCTCTTGTGCCTGGCGGGAACATGTTTTACAGGTTCCGTCCGGGCCGACGAGGTCGATCACGGCCTCGCGACGCTGTGGGAGGTGCTTTGGCACCAGAGCGGCACGCCCACCCGTGTCGTCCGCTGGGAAGAGGACATCCGGGTCCGCATCTTCGGGGTGAACGTCGGAGCCCATCGGGAATACGCCCTGGCCGCGCTGCGCGCCGTCACGGCCGAGGCGGGACTGAAGCTGACGGACGTCAGCGATTCTCCCAACGCCGAAGAGCTTTCCAACCTGGACGTCGAGATCGTTCCCGACAACAAGCTCGAGGACAACCAGCCCTGCGCCACCTACCTGGACTTCAAGACCGAGAACCGGATCGAGGCAGCGACCATCCAGATGCGCGGCCGTGACGCCTGGCGCTGCGCTTACCACGAGTCCATGCACGCCATGGGCCTGCGCGGCCATCCGGCCGGCAAGACGGTGCTGAGCTATTTCCCCTGGCGCGTCGATGGCCTGTTGCCGCTGGACCGCGTGATGCTGCGCGCCTGGTATTCCAAACGCATGGTCGGCGGCATGACGCCGTTCGAAGCGCTTCCGGTCCTGGCCGACGAGCTGGTCGCCAGCAGCGCCGACAAGCCCGCCGCCGAACAGTCCCGCAACCGCTTCTTCGCCAACACCCTGCAGCAGATGCAGGCTTACGCCAGCGGCCAGGGCGACATCCCGGTCGTGGTGAAGCGCTCGGGCAAGTCCACCGACGACGGCGTGCGCCAGGGCCGCACCGAGATGAGTTACTTCCTCGGCGTGGCCTACCAGATCGGCGCGACCGCCCCGCAGGATTCGACGCAAGCGGTGCGCTGGCTTGAGCGGGCGGCCAGTGCCGGCAGCCGCGTTGCCCAGGTGCGGCTCGGCGCCTTCCGCTGAGCGCCTGCGCCGGCACCCGGCGCCATGCGAAAATCCGTGGTTCACCAGGAACATCGCACATGGAAGCAGAACGCAGCAATCTCATCGGCACCAAGCTGGCCGACCTCTCGGCGCGCACCGCAGCGCTTCGGGGGTATCTTTGACTTCGATGCCAAATCGGAGCGCCTGAGGACGGTCAACGCCGCACTCGAAGACCCACAGGTCTGGAACGACCCCAAGAAGGCCCAGGAGCTGGGCAGGGAAAAAAAGCAGCTGGACGACGTCGTCGTGATGCTGCAAAACCTCACCAGCGAGCTGTCGGACAACCTCGAGCTCTATGAAATGAGCAAGGAGGAAGGCGACGAGGCCGGCCTGGCCACGATCGAGGCCGACACGGCCCGGCTGGCCAAGGACGTCGAAGCCCTCGAGTTCCGGCGCATGTTCAACAAGCCGGCCGACCCGCTCAATGCCTTCCTGGACATCCAGGCCGGCGCCGGCGGGACGGAGGCGTGCGACTGGGCCAGCATGCTGCTGCGCCAGTACCTCAAGTACGCGGAGCGCAAGGGCTTCAAGACCACGATCGAGGACGAGACCCCGGGCGACACCGCCGGCATCAAGGGCGCGACGATCAAGATCGAGGGCGACTATGCCTTCGGCCTGCTGCGCACCGAGACCGGCGTGCACCGGCTGGTGCGCAAGTCGCCGTTCGACTCCTCGGGCGGGCGTCACACCAGCTTCGCCAGCGTGTTCGTCTATCCCGAGATCGACGACTCGATCGAGATCGACATCAACCCGGCCGACGTGCGGGTGGACACCTACCGCGCCAGCGGCGCCGGCGGCCAGCACATCAACAAGACCGATTCGGCCGTGCGCCTGACCCACATCCCGACCAACATCGTGGTGCAGTGCCAGGACAGCCGCAGCCAGCACAGCAACCGCGACGTCGCCTGGAAGCGGCTGCGCTCGCGCCTGTACGACCACGAGATGCGCAAGCGCATGGAAGAACAGCAGAAGCTGGAAGACACCAAGACCGACGTCGGCTGGGGCCACCAGATCCGCAGCTATGTCCTGGACAACAGCCGGATCAAGGACCTGCGCACCGGCGTCGAAGTCTCGGCGACCCAGAAGGTGCTGGACGGCGACCTGGACCAGTTCATCGAAGCCTCGCTCAAGCAGGGCGTGTGATGAAGACCGGCGCCCTGATCTTCGACATGGACGGCACCATGATCGATTCGATGCGCTTCCATGCGAAGAGCTGGAGCGAATTCACGCGCCGCCACGGCATCGCGATGGACGTCGACGAGGTGCTGCGCCGCACGACCGGACGCAACGGCGTGGAGTGCATGCGCGAGCTGTTCGGCCCGAGCTTGCCCGAGGACAAGGCGCTGGTGCTGGCCGGCGAGAAGGAATCGATCTATCGCGAGCTGTTCGCCCCGGTGTTCGCCGAAGTCCGCGGCTTTCGCCGCTTCGCCCGCCAGGCGGCGGATCGCGGCCTGAAGCTGGCGGTGGGCACGGCCGGCGACCGGCACAACATCGAGTTCGCGATGGCGCGGCTCAGCCTCGAGCGGCTGCCCGACGCGGTGGTCGGCGGCGACCAGGGCCTGCCCGGAAAGCCCGACCCGGCGATCTTCCTCGAAGCGGCCCGGCGCGTCGGCGTCCCGGCCGCGCAATGCATCGTGTTCGAGGATGCGCCCCTGGGGATCGAGGCGGCAGGACGGGCCGGGATGCGCGCGGTGGCGATCTGCACGACGCACAGCCCGGCGGAACTCGCGGGGCCGCACGTCGTGGCCCAGGCGCGGGATTACGAAGAACTCATGACAAAGAATTTCCTGGAGAGCCTTGATGCGTGAAGGACAAAGCAGCGTGATCCACCGGGCCGACTACCAGGCGCCGGCATTCTGGATCGACACCGTCGAACTGTGCTTCGACCTGGACCCGGCCAAGACGCGGGTCCTGAACAAGATGAAGCTGCGCCGCAACACCGATGTGGCGCAGCAGCCGCTGCGGCTCGACGGCGAGGAGCTGAACCTGTCGCGGGTGCTGGTGAACGGCCAGGGCACCTCGTTCAAGATCGAAGGCAGCCAGCTGGTGCTGGAGAACCTGCCCGAGGGCGACCAGCCCTTCGAGCTTGAGATCTTCACGACCTGCGCGCCGTCCAAGAACACCAAGCTGATGGGCCTGTACGTCAGCAACGAATCGTTCTTCACCCAGTGCGAAGCCGAGGGCTTCCGCCGCATCACCTACTTCCTCGACCGGCCGGATAACCTCGCGGTATTCAAGGTGCGGATGACGGCGCCGCTGGCTGTAGCACCGGTGCTGCTGGCCAATGGCAATCTGGTCGACAAGGGCGATGCCGGCGACGGCATGCATTACGCGGTGTGGGAAGACCCCTTCCCCAAGCCGGCCTATCTGTTCGCGCTAGTCGCAGGCGACCTTGGCTCGATTAGCGACAGCTTTACCACCGGTTCGGGCCGCAAGGTCGAGCTGGGGATTTATTGCACGCATGGCAAGGAAGAGCAGTGCCTGTGGGCGATGGACAGCCTGAAGCGCTCGATGGCCTGGGACGAGCGCCGCTTCGGGCTCGAGTATGACCTC
>JAQGNJ010000340.1 GCA_028291885.1 Ramlibacter sp.
GCGCCGAGAGGTAGGCGACCAGCCTCTTTTCCGCGGCGTTCAGGCCGGTTCCACCGCCCGATGCCGCCGGCACGTGGTCATCGAACAGGCCTTCGCCCTTGAGCGCCGCCAGCTTCATTCCCAGTTCGAGCACGCCGGGGTGGATGTAGGCCTTGCGGCAGACGGCCGGCGTGTTGCCCAGGCTTTGCGAGACCTCGGCGAGCAGCATCTTGAGGGTGAAACTTTCGCCGTTCGCGCCGCAGAACTTGCGCAGCGTCTCCAGCGCCAGCACCGTGCCGTGCCAGGTGCGGAAGTCCTTGGCGGTGAAGCGCTCGCCGCACAGCGAATGGAGAAAGTCGTTGACGTCGCCCGAACCGATCGCATGCGGCTGGCCGTCGGCGCCCCGGTACTGGAACAGCTCCTGGCCAGGCAGGTGCAGGCAGCGGCGCACCACACGCAAGACCCGCGGGTCCTTGACCTCCACGTCGTGGCGCACGCCGCTCTTGCCTCGGAACGACAGCTTCAGGGAATCGCCCTCGATGCGCACGTGCCGGTTGCGCAGCGTCGTCAGCCCGAAGGAGCCGTTCTCCTTCGCGTACTGGTCGTTGCCAACGCGGATCAATGTGGTGTCGAGCAGGCGGACAACGGTGGCCAGCACCAGTTCGCGCGAATGTTCCTCGGCTTTCAGGTGCTGCTGCACCTTGCGCCGCAGGCCGGGCAGCGCCTCGGCGAAATGCAGCAGGCGGTCGAATTTGCCGGTGTCGCGCTCCAGGCGCCAGGTCTGGTGATAGCGGTACTGCTTGCGGCCGCGCGCGTCGCGGCCGGTGGCCTGCAGGTGGCCGTCGGGCGAAGCGCAGATCCAGACCGACTCGTAGGCCGGCGGGATCGCCAGCTTGCGGATGCGCGCGAGCTCCGCCTCGTCCTTGATCCAGCGTCCCTTGGCGTCGCGATAGGCGAAGTCCTTGCCGCGCCGCACGCGCGTGATGCCGGGCTCCGCGTCGCTGGAATAGACGAGGCCGGCGGGAACGCCGCCGGCCTCGGGAGTTGCCGTTTCAGTGGAGGCCGACGCCATCAGCATCGCGGCGTTCGGCCTCGGCCGCGATCAGGCGCCGGCGCGAAACTGGTCGCGCAGCATCTTGATCTGGTCGTGGTTGCGCTGCAGGCCCTGCATCTGGCGTTCCACGATCAGCTTGATGCTGGCGGGAAGCTGCTGCTTGAGCGCCTTGGTGTAGCGCGCCTTGGCATTGTCTTCGCCGCGCTCGCACTCTTCCAGCACCGCCTTGTCGTCATAGGTGCTGAGCGTCGCCTTCACGGAAACCCAGCCGCGATGCAGTGCGCCGGCGACGCTGCCACCGTCTTCGGTCTTGCCGCCCAGGCTGCGGATCTGCTCGTTGAGTTCCTGCGCCGCGCTGCGGCAATCGTCGGCGCGCTGCAGGAAGGTCGACTTCAGGTCCTGCCGCTGCGCCTGCTCGGCGCAGGCGCGGAAGCCGTACTCGCCGTCCTTGCAGCACTCGACCAGGTCCTGCAGGGCGTCGATGACGTCGTCCCGGTCACCGGAGCTGTTGCCGGCGCTCTGGGCTGCGCCGACTGCCGCGGCTGCGCCACCCGAACGCAGGGTGTTGTCGATGCGGTTCCAGGCGGCACGGCTGGCGTGCTGGGCCTGCGGCCACGACAGGCTGGAGCCGCCGCGCGACGATTCCCACTCGGAAGCGAGCCTCGGCTCGGCCGCGTCCCAGTCCTCGTAACGGCTGCGGCCGGTCACGCCCAGGCGGTAGGCAGGTGCGTACTCGTCGAACTCGCGGCCTTGCTCGTAGTACGGTTCCTTCGAGTAGTTGTCGCGCCAGTACGCTTCCTCGGCGGTCGGATTCACCGCTTCGGCTGCGGCCTTGCCGGCGAGCCCGCCGACCACGGCGCCGACGACGCCGCCGACCGCAGCGCCGATCGGTCCGCCGATGGCGCCGACCGCCGCGCCGGTCACTGCGCCGCCGGTGGCGCCGATGCCGGTGCCGACCGGATGGGCTCCGGGTTCGTCGGTGATCGGGTCGCGGTTCATATCTCGTTCTTCAGCAGCCATGGGATGCTCCTTATGTATGGAAAATGGAAGGTTCACGCATGCCGTCTTCGGCGTCATGTGCACTCATCATCTTGAGGCGGCGGGTCTGCGCGGCCGTCAGCCAAAGCGGGACAATGGCTGTAGGAGGGCTCCCACCATGGGCGGGGAAGCCGCACGGGATCGCCCACAGCCCATCGCTGGCTTGTCCTACAGTTTCAGCCGGGCCGCTGGCGCACCCTTGGCGGCAAGGCTCCGTCATGAAGCAGTCGCTGCGAAAAACACCTTCCCAACTGCACCTGGCCTACAAGTACGGCGAGGGCAGCGACCGGCTGGTCGGGCGGCATTTTTCGCTGACGCAGGACGGAGCGGTGCTCACGATCGGCATCGACCTCGCGGCCAATTTCCAGTCCCGCAACAAGACCGCGGCCTCCTACCTGGACGCGATCAACCTGGTGCACAACCACCACAAGCTGCGTTCGCTGCAATGCGGCGACAACCTGGTGCGCGCCCGGCTGATCCGGGCCTGGGAGCAGATTTCGCACCCCGAATTGAGGATGTGCCTGGAACTGGGACCGCGTGGCCGGTATCTCTATTGCGTGCAGCCGCATTCGCTGTTCACCGGCGGAATCCAGTTCGAGGTCGAGGCGGAGCTGGACGAAGACGAGAGAAACAGCTGGCCTCAGTCTCAACAACAACAACCGGACAACCCAAGGAGTCACCCATGACGCATCGCTTCCTGACCCGCCTGCTGCGCATCTGCGCCGCGGTCGCGATCGGATTCGGCCCACTGCACGCGTTCGCCGAAGACGCCGCCAGCCTGCGGGCCAAGCACGGCGAACTGCGCGAGCAGCTCGCCCGCAACAACTTCCAGCGCGCGATGTACATCGATTCCGCCCAGGTCGGCGACAACCTCAAGGGCGACGTGTACGCCGTGCTGGACCACCCGTTCAGCCTCGTGAGCGGCGAGCTGAAAAGCCCCGAGAACTGGTGCGACATCCTGATCCTGCCGTTCAACACCAAGTACTGCCATGCGGTCGACGGCAATGGCGGCGGCAAGAACCTGCTCGTGAGGATCGGGCGCAAGTACGACCAGCCGATCCAGGATGCGTACAAGCTGCAGTTCGGCTACCGCGAGGTCGCGGCGAC
>JAQGNJ010000001.1 GCA_028291885.1 Ramlibacter sp.
GCCAGGGGCCGGTTCATCCTGCGCGGCCTGCCGGCCGGGCCCGTGACCCTGCGTGTGCGCAACGAGCGCGGCGAAACGCGGCGCGTCGTCGACATGCCGGCCGAGCCGGGCAGCGTCCGGGGGATCCAGCTGGCGGCGCCGTTGTAACCGCTGCACGCCGGCGCTCCGGTACATTGCTGTCAGGCGCCGCCCAAGCCCGAGCGGCGCCGATCCTGGCGGAGACAGAACATGATTGACCTGGTCGACGCGCGCCATGCGAGGCTCGGCACCCCCGACGTCGAGGCCGCGACGGCGTGCGCGCAGAAGGCCTCGACACTCTCGCGTCGCGGTCTGCTGCGCTGCGTGAGCGGCCTGCTGCTGCCCGCCGCCCTGCCCGCGATCTCGCAGCCGGCGCGGCCGGTGCTGACCAAGCCCATCGCCTCGACCGGCGAAGCGCTGCCGCTGATCGGCCTGGGAACCTGGATCACCTTCAACGTGGGCAACGACCCGGCCGCACATGCCGAGCGCGCCGAGGTGATGCGCAATTTCTTCGACGCGGGCGGCCGGATGATCGATTCCTCGCCGATGTACGGCTCGTCGCAACCGGTGATCGGCGAAGGACTCGCCCGCCTGCAGCCGGGGCCGCGCCTGTTCTCGGCCGAGAAGGTCTGGACCTCGTCCGACGGGCCCAGGCAGATCGCCGAGTCGCGCCGGCTCTGGCGCGTGCCGCGCTTCGACCTGCTGCAGGTCCACAACCTGCTGGCCTGGCAGGAGCACCTGCCGATGCTGTTCGAGATGAAGCGCAAGGGAGAGCTGCGCTATGTCGGCATCACGACCTCGGAAGGCCGGCGCCACGGCGAGGTGGAGCGGATCATGCGGACCCAGCCGCTGGACTTCGTGCAGGTGACGTACAACATCCTGGACCGCGAGGTGGAGCAGCGGATCCTGCCGCTGGCCCGCGAGCGCGGCATCGCGGTGATCGCCAACCGGCCGTTCCGCGAAGGCGCGCTGATCGACGCGATGAAAAAGCATGGCCTGCCGCCCTGGGCCGCCGAGATCGACTGCGCGAACTGGGCTCAGTACCTGCTCAAGTTCATCGTCTCCCATCCCGCCGTGACCTGCGCGATCCCGGCGACCAGCAGCGTCGCGCACGTGCGCGAGAACATGGGCGCCGCGCGCGGCCGCCTGCCCGACGAAGCGATGCGCCGCCGGATGGCGCAACACGCGGAAAAGCTCGCATGAGCGAATGGTGGACCTACGAGCTGTCGGACTTCCTGATGTTCTCGGCGCGGACATGGCAACGCACGCTGGAACTGCACAACGCCGACCGGTTCCCGCTGCAGGCGGCGGGCACGCTGGCCGCCGCCTGGTTGCTGGCGATGCTGCGCTGGCGCGAGGGATGGATGGCCCGCGCTGCCCTTGCCGCGACCGCCGCGGCCTGGGCGTTCGTGGCCTGGGCTTTCCACTGGCAGCGTTATGCGCCGATCAACTGGGCTGCCGCGTATTTCGCGGTCGGCTTCGCGCTGCAGGCCGTGCTGCTGGCGTGGCAGGCACTGGCGCGGGCGCCGCTTGCGATTGCGGGTGACGGCGCCCGCGGCCGCATCGGCGCATTGCTGCTGCTTGCCGCGCTGCTGTACCCGCTGCTCGCGCTTGCCGCGGGCCGGCCGATTTCCCGATCCGAATGGTTCGGCCTGATGCCCGACCCCACGGTGCTGGCGACGCTCGGCCTGCTCCTGTGTCTGCGTGGCGGCCGGCCATGGCTGTCGATGCTGCTGCCGCTGCTGTGGTGCGCCATCGGCGGCGCGACGCTGTGGACTTTGAAGTCGCCCGAGTGGTTCGTGCTGCCGCTGGCCGGCGTGCTGGCGCTGCTGGCGCTTCTTATCCGGCGGCCCGCAGCGCCGCCTTCAACTCCACCCCGATCTCCGGCCGCGCGATGAACGGGTCGGGCGGATTGCGGGCCTGCACGATCGCCTCCATGCGGCTGTGCACATTGCCCAGCGCCTTGGGGTGGCTGAAGATGTAGAACTGGTCGGCCGCGACGGCGTCGAACACTTTCTGCGCCACTTGCGCCGCCGTGATCTTGCCGGAGCCAACCGCCTTGTCGCTCATGGCCTGGCCGATCATCTGGCTCCTGGTCGGCTGCTCGTCGGCCAGTTCGCCGGGACGGTTGCGGTGGCTCTGGCTGATCCCGGTCGGAACGAAGTACGGGCACAGCACGCTGGCCGACACCTGCTCGCTCACCAGGCGCAGGTCCTGGTACAGCGTTTCCGTCAGGCTGACGACCGCGTGCTTGCTCACGTTGTAGATGCCCATGTTGGGCGGCGTCAGCAGGCCGGCCATGCTGGCCGTATTGACGATGTGGCCCTGCCAGGACGGGTCATTCTTGGCGGCTTGCAGCATCATCGGCGTGAACAGGCGCACGCCGTGGATCACGCCCCACAGGTTCACGCCGAGCACCCACTCCCAGTCCTTGACCGAGTTTTCCCAGACCAGGCCGCCCGAGCCCACGCCGGCGTTGTTGAAGACGAAGTGCGGCGCGCCGAAGCGCTCCTGCACCGCCTGCGCGAGCAATTGCATCTGCTGCGCATCGGAGACGTCGACCTTGCGCGCCAGCACCTGCGCGCCGGCGGCCTCGATCTCGGCCTGCGCCTTGTCCAGCGCGTCCTGCTGCACGTCGGCCAGCACCAGGTTCATGCCCAGCCTGGCGCCGATGCGCGCGCATTCCAGGCCGAAGCCGGAGCCCGCGCCGGTGAGCACCGCGGTCCTGCCGCCGAAGTCCGTGATCATTGCGCGTCTGCCTTCTTCAGCACGTAGCCGATGCGGGGGAAATGGACATGCACCGTGCCGGCGCGCGGATCGGTGCGGCGCAGCGTGTAGTGCGTGCGGGTGGCGGCGATCAGTTCGCCTTCGGTCGGCTCCGGGCCGAAGCTTTCCGACGTCACCGCGACGCGACTGCCCAGCGGAATACCGTGGTCGTCCTGGAAGGCGCTGTCGATCAGCAGGTTGTCGCCCGGCGGCCGCGGCTCGGCCTTGCCCGCCACTTCGACCGCGTCGGCGGGGCTGAATTTCTCCGGCAGGCCGCGACCCATCGCGTTCATCCGGTCCATCCACTCGCCGATCGACGGCGTCACGGACAGGATCTCGGCGAGCACGGGGACCTGCGTGCGCGTGAACCACAGCGGGTGGTAGGCCGCAAAGTCGGCGACGCAGGGCTCGATGCCGAACAGGAAGTCGTGCTCGTCGGCCATGTGGGCGATGCGCCGCAGGTAGGAGCGGTAGGCGCAGGTCGCGTCGGCGGGCCGCAGCCGCGTCATGTTGACGGCCATCGCCTTGCGGTCTTCGCCGAAAGCCTTCGCCGCGTCGGGCGGGGCATCGGCGAACACCTGGGCCGCGCCCCTGGGCTGCAGGTTGTACGCCATCGCGGCCCAGAACAGCGCGCTGTCGGCCCACTGCGCGAAGATCCGCGACACGCCCTTGAGGTGGGCCGGGTAGAGCGTCGGCTCCGGCTGCACGTGCTCCAGGACGTCGCAGATCAGCGCGCTGTCGCAATAGATGTCCGCCCCGACCTGCAGCACCGGTGTCTTGCGGTAGCCGCCGGTCAGCGCCGTCACGTCGGGCTTGGGCATGATGCGCGGGATGTAGACGGACTTCCACGCCAGCTTCTTGTGGCCCAGGATCAGCCGGATCTTTTCCGAGAACGGCGAGGTTTCGTAGTGATGCAGGATCAGTTCGGTCGGCATGGAATCTCCGGGTTTTGTCAGCGTGGCATGGCCCTGGCGAGGATCGCGTCGAAGTCGGTCCCGGCGGCGAGGGTGCCGAAGGCCGGCCCCCACGCACCGCCCGACGGAGCGTTCGGCATCCAGCCAGCCAGGCGCGAATCGCAGAAGGCGCGGAACACGGCCGAAGGCGCGGTCTGGTACAGCAGCGCGGCCTGCACGCAGAGCGCGACATCCTGCGCCAGCCGGCGGGCTTGCACCTCGGTCGCCATGTCTTCCACCTGCGCCGGCAGTGCAGCCACCATCCGGTCCAGCCCCGGGTGCGCGCCCTTGGCCGGCGCGAGTTCGTGCGCCAGGGCGGCGCCGGCGTCGGCCTTGCGCAAGGCGCGCAGCAGGTCCAGCGCCATGATGTTGCCCGCGCCTTCCCAGATCGAGTTGAGCGGCATCTCGCGGTAGATGCGGGCCATGATGCCTTCGCCGCCCTCCTCCACGTAGCCGTTGCCGCCCAGGCATTCCATCGCTTCCTGCGCGAAATGGCTGCCGCGCTTGCAGATCCAGAATTTGGCGACCGGCGTCAGCAACCGCGCCATCGCCGCTTCGTGCGCATTGCCGGTGTTGTCGAAGGCCCGGGCCAGGCGGATCGCCAGCGCCGTCGCCGCCTCCGATTCCAGCGCCAGGTCGGCCAGCACGTTGCGCATCAGGGGCTGGTCGAGAAGGCGCTTGCCGAAGGCCCGGCGCTGCGCCGTGTGATCGAGCGCGATCGAGAGCGCCTGCCGCATCAGGCCGCTGGTGCCGAGCGCGCAGTCCAGCCGCGTCATCGTTCCCATCTCCAGGATCTGCGCAATGCCGCGGCCTTCGTCGCCGACCAGCCAGGCTGTCGCGGCGTGGAACTCCACTTCGGAACTCGCGTTGGCCTTGTTGCCCAGCTTGTCCTTCAGGCGCTGGATCCGGATCGCATTGAGGCTGCCGTCGGGCAGAACGCGCGGCAGGAAGAAACACGTCAGGCCGCCGGGCGCCTGCGCGAGCACCAAGAAGGCGTCGCACATGGGCGCCGACATGAACCATTTGTGGCCCGTGACGCGAAAGCGCCGGCCCCAGGCATCGCTTCCGTCCGCCGCCGCCTGCGTGGTGTTGGCGCGGACATCGGAGCCGCCCTGCTTCTCCGTCATTCCCATGCCCATGGTCAGGCCGGGCTTGTCGCGCCACGGCTTGAGCGCCGGGTCATAGGCGCGGCTGGCCAGCTTCGGGCCCCAGTCGGCGTCGATCGCGGGATTGCCGCGCAGCGCCGGAGTGACCGCATAGGTCATCGAGATCGGGCACAGGATCGACGGCTCGAGCTCGGTGAAGAGCATGAACCCGGCGGCGCGCAGGACGTGCGGCGAGACAGCTTCGCCCCCGCCCTCCCCCGCCGCCGCCCACGGCGTCCCGTGCAGACCCGCCGCCGTCGCTGCCGCCATCAGCGCGTGATAACTGGGATGGAATTCCACCTCGTCGACGCGCCTGCCGAAGCGGTCGTGGGTGCGCAGCTGCGGCGGATGAACGTTGGCGAGCCGGGCGTGGGCCTGCATGTCGGCGCTTCCCAGCAGGCCTCCCAGGCTCGCGAGCGGCGCGGTGTCCAGCCCTGGCGCGTTGAACTTCAGCGCATCGCGCAGCGGCCGGTTGCCCTCGAACAGGTTGTAGCCGACCAGGGGGTCGGGCTGGTTGAAGACTTCGTGGGTGCCATCAGCCATGGCGCCTCCGGTCGGCAAAGACGGTCCGCCAGGTCGCGCCCACGTCGCGCACTTCCGCGCCCTCCAGCGCGCCCTTGTCCTGCAGCAGCCGGTGCAGCCGCGGCAGGTTGTAGTGCGGCACGGCCGGATAAAGGTGGTGTTCCAGGTGGTAGTTGACGTGGTGCGGGAACAGCAGGGCCCTGGCCATCCAGGCGGCGAGCGAACCGCTGGTGCGATTGCTTCGCGCGGCCGTGAGCGGCGAGCTCAGGTCGTGCACGGCCCCATGTTCGAAGATGGCCCGCAGCCGCAGGATCGGCTGCAGCACGGTGATCAGCGGCAGCAGCCAGAGCACGGCATACATCAGCAAGCCGCGCCCGCCGCCCAAGGCGAGCGCCAGCAGCGGCGCGACGACATGGAAACCGGCTACCACCCAGCGGTCGCGCCGGGCCGCGGCGCGCAGGTCCGGCGAGGTGTCGTCCAGCGGACGGATCTCGCGCCTCGTGTCCTCGTTGATCGCCGGCGCGCCGAAGAAGTAGGCGTAGGTCTTCCATGCATTCAGGCCCAGCACGTCGCGCACGAGCTTGTTCGCCAGGTAGCGCCGGCCGCGCGGGTAGCCGCCATGGATCGCCGTGTCGGGATCGTCGTCGGTGTAGAGGTTGTTGTGGTGCAGCCTGTGCGTGACGCGGTAGGTGCACATGGAGATGCCGCCGATGGCGCCGAGGAACCGGCCCAGAATGTCGTTGGCGCGGCGATCGGGCAGCAGCCGGTAGTGGGCCGATTCATGCGCCAGGATGAACAGCCCGTGCTGGCAGATGCCGATCACGACGACGCTCGCGGCCATCCAGGGGCTGGGCCAGGTGGCGATCGCCAGGGCCAGAGCCAGCGCGATCAGGCCCAGCGTCTGGCCGACCGCCAGCAAGGACCTCGCACTGGAGAGTTGCGTCAGCGGCAGCAATTCGGCCGCGGAGAGCAGCTTGCGCGCCTGCGCGTTGCGCGAACCGGGACTGCGCAGGTCTTCCCGGAACTCCTCCCCGGTGCGTGCGAGCCTGTCCACAGCGTTCTCCTCAGACCAGCTTGACCAGCTGCTTGCCGAAGTTGCGGCCCTTGAGCAGGCCGAGGAAGGCCTCGGGCGCCGACTCGATGCCCTGGGCGAGCGATTCGCGCGGCCGCAGCTTGCCCGTTCCCACCAGCGTGCCCAGTTCCTTGAGCGCCTCGGGCCACACCTCCATGTGCTCGCTGACGATGAAGCCCTGGATCTTCATGCGGTTGACCAGGATCAGCTGCGGGTAGGCCATGGGCAGCGGCTGGCCATCGTAGCCCGCGATCATCCCGCACAGCGCGATGCGGCTGAAGGCATTCATGCGCAGCATCACGGCGTCCATCACCATGCCGCCGACATTCTCGAAGTAGCCGTCGACGCCGGCCGGCGCCGCTTCCTTGAGCGCCTTCGACAGCGAGACCGCGTCCTTGTGCTGCTTGTAGTCGAGGCAGGCGTCGAAACCCAGTTGCTCCGTCACGTAGCGGCACTTGTCCGCGCCGCCGGCGATGCCGATCACGCGGCAGCCGCGCGCTTTCGCCAGCGCACCGAACGCGCTGCCGACCGCGCCGCTGGCCGCGCTGACGACGAGGGTGTCGCCGGCCTTGGGCTCGATGATCTTGACCAGGCCGAACCAGGCCGTGACCCCGGGCATGCCGACCGCGCCCAGGTAATGCGACAGCGGCACCTGGGTGGTGTCGACCTTGCGCAGCGCGCCGGGCTGCTCGGCGTCGACGACGCTGTATTCCTGCCAGCCGCCCATGCCGACGACCTTGTCGCCGGGCTGGTACTTGGGCGATCGGCTCTCCACCACCTCGCCTGCCGTGCCGCCCTGCATCACCTGCCCCAGCGGCTGCGGCGCGGCATAGCTCCTGGACTCGTTCATGCGGCCGCGCATGTACGGGTCGAGGCTGAGGAAGTGGTGCCGCACCAGCACCTGGCCGTCGGCCAGCGCCGGCGTCTCGGTGGTGACCAGCTTGAAGTTGCCGGCGCGCGCCTCCGCTTGCGGCCGGTTGTCCAGGAGGATCTGCTTGTTCCGCGGCATGGGAGCCTCGCTTTCGTTCAGTCGGTGGAGATCACGTCGGCGGAGGCAGCGGTGGGCGCTGCCCGCCGGACGTACTTGAAGGT
>JAQGNJ010000031.1 GCA_028291885.1 Ramlibacter sp.
TGCCCGGGCACCACCTGGAAGCGGCCCGGCAGTTCCACCATCGACAGGCCGTTGCGCACCGCCTGCGCCGTGACGGGCAGGCGGCTGCGCAGCGCTTCGAGCGCGGCCAGCGCGCCCGAGGCGTTGATCAACTGGTTGGCGCCGCGCAGGGCCGGATAGGCCAGGCCCGCATAGCGGCGGCCGCGCCCGGCCCAGCTCCATTGCTGCGGGTCGCCGGAGAAATTGAAGTCGCGTCCCAGCAGCCAGAGGTCGGCGCCGATCTCCGCGGCGTGGTCGATCACGCTTTTCGGCGGAACCGGATCGCTGACGATCGCCGGCGTTCCCGCCCGCATGATGCCGGCCTTTTCGCGGCCGATGCTCTCGCGGTCCGGGCCCAGCAGTTCCATGTGGTCCAGGTCGATGCTGGTGATCACGGCGCAGTCGGCGTCGACGATGTTGACCGTGTCGAGCCGGCCGCCCAACCCGACCTCGAGAATGGCAACGTCCAGGCTGGAAGCCGCCATCAGGCTCATGATGGCCAGGGAGGTGAACTCGAAATAGGTCAGCGAGACCTCTCCGCGCGCGCTTTCCACCCGCTCGAAGTGCGGCACCAGGTCGTCGGGTTTGGCGATCTCGCCGTGGATGCGGCAGCGCTCCTGGAAGTCGACCAGGTGCGGCGAGGTGTAGACGCCCGTGCGCCAGCCCGCCTGCAGCGCGATGGCTTCGAGCATGGCGCAGGTCGAGCCCTTGCCGTTGGTGCCGGCGACCGTGATCACCGGGCAATCGAAGCGCAGCCCCATGCGGGAGGCCACGCTCTGCGAGCGCTCCAGTCCCAGTTCGATGGCGCGGGGGTGAAGGCGCTCGCAGTGGGCGAGCCAGTCCTGAAGGTTCTGCATAGGGGCGAAATTGTCGCCGACCGGCGCCAATGGGATGATCCGCGCATGACGATCACCCTGTACGGCATCTCCAACTGCGACACCGTGAAGAAGGCCCGCGCCTGGCTCGACCAGCACGGTGTCGCATACCAGTTCCATGACTTCAAGAAGCAAGGCCTGCCCCTGGACCACGTCGACCGCTGGATCGCCGCGGTGGGCTGGGAGACGCTGGTCAACCGCAAGGGCACGACCTGGCGCAAGCTCGACGAGGGCGCGCGCAATGCAGTTGCCGACGCGGCCAGCGCCCGCGCGCTGATGCAGCAGCAGCCCAGCGTGGTCAAGCGTCCGGTGGTCGAATGGGGCGGGGCGACGACGGTCGGGTTCGACCCCATTGCCTGGGAACAAAACGCCCGCGGTTGAATCCGAATATTTACGCTTGCTTTACCCAGCCGTAACGACGCGCACGAACCGAATGCCTAGACTTTGGGCATCGGGGCAAATGAATCGAGGCTCACCATGAAAACCACACTTTCCATCACCGCGGCAGCGGTTCTCGCGGGCCTCGGCGGCATCGCCCAGGCCCAGTCGCAGGACATCACGGGACGCGTGATCTCCAGCACGCCCGTCATCCAGCAGGTCCAGGTTCCTCGCCAGGTCTGCAGCAATCAGCCGGTCGCCGTCCAGCAGCCCAGGAGCGGCGCCGGCGCCGTGATCGGCGCCATTGCCGGAGCGGCCCTGGGCAACGCCATCGGCAGCGGCTCGGGCCGGGCAGTGGCGACGGGCATCGGCCTGGTCGGCGGCGCGGCCGTGGGTGACCGCGTCGAAGGCAGCGGAACCACGGTGCAGAACATGCAGTCCTGCACCACGCAGACCTACTACGAAAACCGGACCGTGGGCTACAACGTCACGTACGAATACGCCGGCCGCCAGTACACGGTGCAGATGCCGTATGACCCGGGCCCGTCGATCCGGCTGCAGGTCTCGCCGGTCGGCTCCGCCGCCCCCCAGGACGCCTATCCCGTTGCCGGCGGCGAGGTGATGAGCGCCCCGCCGGGCACGCCGAGCGTTCCGGCCATCGTTGCCTCGACGACGACGGTGTACCCCGCGTACCAGACCTATCCCGTCTACCCCGCATATCCGGTCTACCCTGCCTACTACCCGTCGTACTACCCGCCCGTGGGGATCTCGCTGGGCTTTGGCTTCAGCAGCGGCCGGGGCGGCCACCACCGCGGTCACTGGCGCTGAGCCCTTGCGCGACCCAGCCTGAAGAGCCGTCATCCGACGGCTTTTTCGTTTCCGCTCAGAGCGTCGTCTGCAGCAGCGGCCCCTTGAACAGCACCGGCCCGGTCGGCCCGCTGCCGGCAGGCACGCCGCCCTTGGGCTCCAGGCTGACGGCGAGCGCCGGCATCTCGCTGACCTCGCCCTCGGCTGCCGGCATCCGGATGACCTGCTGGCTGCCCAGGACACCGAGCGACCTGGGCCCGCCCGCCGGCATCAAGGCCCACAGCTGCAGCGACTTGTCGGGGCCTTCCTGGAATTGACCGACGCGCTTGAGCGTCATCATCCGCTGCTTGGGATCGAAGGTGACCAGCATGGACGCGGACGACTTCTCGTCGGCCAGCACGGCGACGTAGCGGATCTCCGGCATCGCCTGGATCCGCTGCTCCAGCTGCGCGTTCTGCGCGGCCAGCTGCGAGCCCTGCTGGCGCAGCTGCGCCAGCTGGCCTTCCCGGCCGGCAACTTCCCGGTTCAGGTTCACGCCGACGACGACAGCCGCGACGCTGGCCAGCGCGGCTGCCAGCGCCGCGCCGCGCCAGAGGCCGAGCCTGCGCCGCAGTTGTTCCAGGATCGCGATGTCCCTGGCTGGCGCCGCCACCGCCGCTTCAGCCGAGATCAGATTCTCGATCCGCTTCCAGACATTGGGACTCGGCTGGTCGCCGGACTGCAACTCGGTGATCGATGCAAAGCGCTCCTGCCACACGAGCGCGGCGGCGCGGACCGTGGCGCTCTGGCGCGCCATGGCCTCGAAGCGGCGCCGGGCGCCGCCGCGCAGTGTCCCCAGCGCGTACGCAGCCGCGAGCCGGTCCAGCAATTCGGGGTGGTTCAGCAGGTTCATGGCGGCTTCCTCAGGCGAAGCGGGCCATGCAGCCCCGCAGTTGTTCCAGGCCGCGGCGGATCCAGGTCTTCACCGTCCCCAGCGGCAGCTTGAGCTGGCCGGCCAGTTCGCCGTGGCTCAGGTCGCGCAGGTAGGCCAGGCTGACCACCTCACGCTGCTTCGCCTCCAGCTTGCGCAGGCATTCGTGCAGGGCCCAGGCCTGCTCGCTGGCCTGGGTCGTGTCCATCGGGTTGGGCGACTCTCCTGCCACCGTCTCGCTGATCGCGTCGTCCAGCTCCAATCCGGCGTCGGCCCGCTGGCTGGCCCGGCGCCGCAACAGGTCGAGCGCCCGGCTGCGCACGATCACGCCCATCCAGGCCATGGGCGGACTGAGCGACGCGCGGTAGTCGCCGGCGATGCGCCAGATGTTCAGGTAAGCCTCCTGCACGACGTCCTCGGCCCATTCGCGATTGCTCACCACGCGCAGGGCGACGCCATGGAGCTTGGACGACGTGAGGTCGTACAGCTCGCGCAGGGCGGCTTCGCCGTCGCCGGCGCTCGCGCCGGGTTGCTGGCGGGCAGCGACGCGGTCGATGAGCGCGATCAGTTGCTGGTCTGGAAGGTCGTAGGCCATGGCGCATTGTCGGGGGACTTCCCGGGTACGCGGCAGCGGGGCGCGCGGATTCAGGGCCGCCCGGGGGCTTGCCCGTAAAATTGGGGCCATGACCACCGAACAAATCGACGGCGTCGCCGTCACAACGAAAGCGAACGTCTACTTCGACGGCAAGTGCGTGAGCCACGGCATCAGCTTGGCCGACGGCACGAAAAAATCCGTCGGCGTGATCCTCCCGGCCAGCCTCACCTTCAACACCGGCGCCCCGGAAATCATGGAATGCGTGGCGGGCAGCTGCGAATACAGGCTGGCCGGCAGCGAACAGTGGGTCAAGTCCGGCGCCGGCGAGACATTCAGCGTCCCCGGCAACTCGAAGTTCGACATCCGCGTGGCTGACGCCTACCACTACATCTGCCACTTCGGCTGATCCGACATGGCAACCATCCTCGAACACCTGCCCACCGGCCAGAAGGTCGGCATCGCTTTTTCCGGCGGCCTGGACACCAGCGCGGCCCTGCACTGGATGAAGCAGAAGGGCGCAATCCCCTACGCCTACACCGCCAACCTGGGCCAGCCGGACGAACCGGATTACGACGAGATCCCGCGCAAGGCGATGCAGTACGGCGCCGAAAAGGCGCGCCTGATCGACTGCCGCACGCAACTGGCCAACGAAGGCATCGCCGCGCTGCAGGCGGGCGCCTTCCACATTTCCACCGCCGGCGTGACCTACTTCAACACCACGCCGCTGGGCCGGGCCGTGACCGGCACCATGCTGGTCGCCGCGATGAAGGAGGACGACGTCAACATCTGGGGCGACGGCAGCACCTTCAAGGGCAACGACATCGAGCGCTTCTACCGCTACGGGCTGCTCGCCAACCCGGGCCTGAAGATCTACAAGCCCTGGCTGGAACAGCTGTTCATCGACGAACTGGGCGGCCGCGCCGAGTTGTCGGCCTTCATGACGAAGGCCGGCTTCGGCTACAAGATGTCGGCCGAGAAGGCCTACTCCACCGACTCCAACATGCTGGGTGCGACGCACGAGGCCAAGGACCTGGAGCACCTGAGCAGCGGCATCAAGATCGTCAATCCGATCATGGGCGTCGCCTTCTGGAAGGACGACGTCGCGGTGAAGGCGGAGCAGGTCACGGTCCGCTTCGAGGAAGGCCAGCCGGTCGCCCTGAACGGCAAGGCCATTTCCGACCCGGTCGAACTGATCCTGGAAGCCAACCGCATCGGCGGCCGCCATGGCCTGGGCATGAGCGACCAGATCGAGAACCGCATCATCGAGGCCAAGAGCCGCGGCATCTACGAGGCGCCGGGCCTGGCGCTGCTGTTCATCGCCTACGAGCGGCTGGTGACCGGCATCCACAACGAGGACACGATCGAGCAGTACCGCGAGAGCGGCCGCAAGCTCGGGCGCCTGCTGTACCAGGGCCGCTGGTTAGATCCGCAGGCCCTCATGCTGCGCGAAGCGGCGCAGCGCTGGGTGGCGCGGGCCGTCACCGGCGAGGTGACGCTGGAACTGCGGCGCGGCAACGACTATTCGCTGCTGAACACCGAGTCGCCCAACCTGACGTACCACCCGGAACGCCTGACCATGGAAAAGGGCGAATCGATGTTCTCGCCGCGTGACCGCATCGGCCAGCTGACGATGCGCAACCTGGACATCGTCGACACGCGCGACAAGCTCGGGATCTATTCGCGCAGCGGCCTGCTGTCGCTGGGCACGGGTGCTTCCATGCCCAAGCTGGACAACGACCGCAAGGACTGATCAGGCGCCGGTGCCGGCCGGCATCCAGCCGGGCAGCGCCTGCTCCAGCGCAGCCCGCATGCGGCGGGCATGCGAGCCGCTCCAGTAGAGACGGCGGCATCCGGGACACTGGCGCACCGGACTCGGAACGGCCTGGAAATCCGCCGGCAGCAGCTGCGCCGCCTGGTCCGGCGCGAGCGGCGCCGACAGCACGCAATTGCACAAGATGCAGCGGGTGAAAAGCTCGCCGGGCGGCGGCAGGGCCAAGGCACCGACCACGTCCCTGAGCTGCTCCAGCGGATCGTCCTTGCGGATCTCCAGCGCGCGGTCGGGCCGCAGTTCGCGCAGCAGGTGACGGTCCCGCGTCAGCAGGACACGGCCCTCTTGGTTGGCTTGCCGCACCAGCGCGTGGTCATCGATTTCGGCGTCGTACGTGGTGTCGAATCCGAGCACCCGCAGCCAGCGCGCCAGCCGTCCGAGCATCGCGTCGACGGCGAACCGGGCAGGCTCCATCCTGGACCGCCCGTGGCGGTGTCTAGACCACCACCGGTTCGGGCTCCAGCCGGATGCCGAAGCGCTCGTAGACGCTGGTCTGGATGGCGCGGGCCAGAGTCACGACCTCGCCGCCGGTGGCGCCCCCCCGGTTGACCAGCACCAGCGCCTGCTTCTCGTAGACGCCGGCGTTGCCGACCGACTTGCCCTTCCAGCCGCAGGCGTCGATCAGCCAGCCCGCCGCCAGCTTCACCGTGCCGTCCGGCATCGGGTAATGCACGATGCCCGGCTCGCGCGCGATGATGTCCGAGCACTGGTCGGGCGACACCGTCGGATTCTTGAAGAAGCTGCCCGCGTTGCCGATCACCCGCGGGTCCGGCAGCTTGACGCTGCGCACGGCGCAGACCCAGTCGTAGATCTGCCGCGCCGACGGTTCGCGGATGCCGGTCTCGTTGATCTTGCGTTCCAGGTCCGCATAGCCCAGGACCGGCTTCCAGGGCTTGGGCAGGCGCAGCCGCACCCGCAGGATCAGCGCCCGGCCGGCCAGGCCGAAGTCGCCCTCTTGCGCGGCCTCGTGCTTGAAGACCGAGTCCCGGTAGCCGAACGCGCACTGGCCTGCATCGAGCGTGAAGGTCTTGCCCGTGACGAGGTCGATGGCGTCGAGCGATTCGAAGCGGTCCTGCAGTTCGACGCCGTAGGCGCCGATGTTCTGTACCGGCGAGCCGCCGACCGTGCCCGGGATCAGCGCCAGGTTTTCCAGCCCGGGCAGGCCCTGATCCAGCGTCCAGCTCACCGTGCCGTGCCAGCTTTCGCCGGCGCCGACCTCGACGATCGTGGCCCTGGGACCGTCCTCCAGCACCTTGCGGCCCATGACCTCGACCTTCAGGACCGTGGCCTTGACGTCGCCTGTCAGCACGATGTTGCTGCCGCCGCCAAGGACGAATTTCGGCCGCGCCGCCAGCTCGGGGTCGGCCATCAGCTGGCGCACGTCTTCCTCGCCGCGAACCCGCACCAGGGAGCGCGCCTTGGCGACGATGCCGAAGCTGTTGTGGGCCTGAAGGGGTACGTTTTGCTCCACGATCATGGGAGAATTGTCGCATCAGCCAACAGCATTCCAGGGGGACCGTCCATGCCGTCTTTTGACACAGTCTGCGAGCCGAACATGGTGGAGGTGAAGAACGCCGTGGAGAACACGGCCAAGGAAATCGCCACCCGCTTCGACTTCAAGGGCACGCCGGCGGCCGTGGACATCAAGGACAAGGAAATCACCCTCACCGGCGACGCCGAATTCCAGCTGACCCAGGTGGAGGACATCCTGACCAGCAAGCTGACCAAGCGCAACGTCGACGTCCGCTACCTGGACAAGGGCGACGTGCAGAAGATCGGCGGCGACAAGGTCAAGCAGGTGTTCAAGGTCCGCAACGGCATCGAGAGCGAGCAGGCCAAGAAGATCACCCGGGTGATCAAGGACAGCAAGCTCAAGGTCCAGGCGGCGATCCAGGGTGACGCCGTGCGCGTCACCGGCGCCAAGCGCGACGACCTGCAGGCGGCGATGGCCCTGATCAAGAAGGACATCGCCGACATGCCGCTGTCGTTCAACAATTTCCGCGACTGATGCAGCGGCTCGCCACGGCCCTGGCAGGCCTCGCGCTGGCCTGCGGTGCGGCGGCGCAATCCGTGTCGCTGCAGGGCATGCTCGGGAGCAAGGCGCTGCTGGTCGTCGACGGCGGCGCCCCGCGCAGCGTGGCGCCCGGCGAGAGCCACCAGGGGGTCAAGGTGATCTCCGCCTCCGGCGACCAGGCAGTGGTGGAGATCAAGGGCCAGAAGCACACGCTGCGCATCGGCGATTCGCAGGTGAGCTTCGGCGGCTCCGGCGGCGGCGCGACCGGCACGAAGATCGTGCTGCACGCCGGCAGCCACGGCCATTTCCTGTCGCAAGGCACGATCAACGGCCGCGCCGTGCAGTTCATGGTGGACACGGGGGCCAGCGTGGTCGGCCTGGGCGTCTCCGAGGCCGAACGCGTGGGGCTGGACTACAAGAACGGGCGGCAGGTGCGCATGCAAACGGCCAACGGCGTGACGCCGGCCTGGCTGGTGAAACTGGCATCGGTGCGCATCGGCGACGTCGAGATCTACGACGTCGACGCGGTGGTCGGCGCCCAGTCCATGCCCTACGTGCTCCTGGGCAACAGCTTTCTTTCCCGCTTCCAGATGCGGCGCGACAACGAACAGATGGTGCTGGAACGCCGGTACTGAAGCAGGGCCACCGCGAGCCGGTCCGGCCTTTGCGCTTTGAGAACAACAACGACATGCCCGAATCCGCCACCGACTCGACCGCCGCCGGGCTGCGGCACGAGCACGATCTTTCCGCCTTCGCGCCGCTGCGCTGGCCGGTCTTTCGCATGCTGTGGTTCACATGGCTGGCGGCGAACACCACGATGTGGATGAACGACGTCGCGGCGGCCTGGCTCATGACCTCGCTGGCGCCCACGCCGCTGTGGGTGGCGCTGGTGCAGACGGCGTCGACGCTGCCGGTGTTCCTGCTCGGGCTGCCCAGCGGAGCGATGGCCGACATCCTCGACCGGCGCCGTTACTTCATGCTCACGCAGTTCTGGGTCGCGGTCATCGCGGGCCTGCTGTGCATCGCCGTCCTGCTCGGTGTCATGAGCGCGCCGCTGCTGCTGGCGCTGACCTTCTTCAACGGCATCGGGCTGGCGATGCGCTGGCCGGTGTTCGCTGCGATCATCCCCGAGGTCGTGCCACGGGCGCAGTTGCCGGCGGCGCTGGCGCTGAACGGCGTGTCGATGAACAGCTCGCGCATCATCGGTCCGCTGGTGGCGGGTGCGCTGATCGCGAGCGTTGGCATCGAATGGGTCTTCGTGCTGAACGCGGCGCTGTCGCTGACGGCCGCCTTCATCATCATGCGCTGGCGCCGCGAGCACCGCGAAAGCCCGCTGGGCCGCGAGCGCCTGCCCCGGGCCATGCGGGTGGGCCTGCAGTTCGTTCGGCAGTCGCAGCGGATGCGGGCGATGCTGCTGCGCGTCTTCCTGTTCTTCCTGCATTCGACCGCCCTGCTCGCGCTGCTCCCGCTGCTGGCGCGGGCCTTGCCGGGCGGCGCGGCCGGCACCTTCACCCTGCTGCTTGCATCCATGGGCGCTGGCGCCATCGTCGCGGCCCTGTCGATGCCGCGCATCCGCCGCCTGCTGCCGCTGGAACGACTGGTCCTGGTCGGCACCTGCGTCCAGTCGGTCGCCGCGCTTGCGGTCGCCTGGGCGCCGTCGATCTATCTCGCCGTGCCCGCGATGATGCTGGCCGGCGCGGCCTGGATCGCGGTCGCCAATTCGCTGACGGTGGCTACGCAGATGGCGCTGCCGGACTGGGTCCGCGCGCGCGGCATGTCGATCTACCAGATGGCGCTGATGGGGTCGACGGCGATGGGCGCGGCGACCTGGGGCCAGATCGCGACCTGGACCGACATCCACACCAGTGTCGGCGTCGCCGCGGTGAGCAGCGTCGTCGCATTGCTGGTCGCCCAGCGGCTGGTGCCGGACCGCGGCATGGAGGAAGACCTGACGCCGTCGCGGGCGATGAAAGCCCCGGTTGCGCAGGCGCCGCCCGCGGCGGGCCGCGTGCAGGTGCAGATCGAATACCTGATCGACCCGGCGCGCGCCGCGGAATTCGAGGCCGCGATGCAGGAGAGCCGCCGCAGCCGGATGCGCCAGGGCGCGCTGGCGTGGGAGCTGCTGCACGACCTGTACGAGCCGGGCCGCTACGTCGAGCAGATCACCGACGAATCCTGGACCGAGCACCTGCGCCGTTTCGACCGCGTGACGACGGCAGACGTCGTGCTGCGTGACCGCAAGCTGGCTTTCCATCTCGGCGAAACGCCGCCTGTGGTGTCGCGGTTCCTGCTGCGCGACTAGGGGCCGGGATCAGGGTTCAGTGCGCGGCTTTTTTCGCGCCCAGCTTGGCTTCCTTGCCTTGCAGCAGGCGGTTGATGTTCTCGCGATGCCGCCATGCCAGCAGCAGCGCCATCACGAACAGCGCGAGAGCCACCGGCGATTCCGCGTACCACTGGACGTGGTCGCCCAGCAGGTAGAAGCAGGGCGCGAACACCGCGGCAATCAGCGAGGCGAGCGACGAATAACGGAAGAAGAAGGCGATGATCAGCCAGGTCGCGGCGGTGGCGGCACCGAGCAGCAGGTGGACGCCGAACACCACGCCGATGAACGTGGCGACGCCCTTGCCGCCCTGGAAGCGGAAGAACACCGGGTAGAGGTGGCCGAGGAAAGCAGCCAGGCCGACCATCGCGAGCGTGCCGTCCTCCAGGCCATAGGGCTTGCCGAACCAGCGCACCAGGACGACCGGCAGCCAGCCTTTGAGGCCGTCGAGCAGCAGCGTGACGACGGCCGCCGGCTTGTTGCCCGAGCGCAGCACGTTGGTCGCGCCGGGATTCCTGCTGCCGAAGGTGCGCGGGTCCTGCAGCCCCACCACGCGGCTGACGATCACGGCGAAGGACAGCGATCCCAGCAGGTACGCGGCCAGGGTGGCGAGAACGGGATAAAGGGCTTGCAAGACGTTGTCTCCGGCGGCAGGCCGCTATTCTGACAGGGCGCAGTTCACCGGCTTGGCGCCGAGCAGTCGCACGCAGACCTGCGGATCGATGCCGACCAGGTAACCGCGCCGGCCGCCGTTGATCAGGATCCTGGCCAGCGACAGGATGGTCTCCTCGATGTACACCGGCATGGTCTTGCGCGTCGCGAACGGCGACGTTCCGCCGACCAGATAGCCGCTGTGGCGATTCGCCACCTCGGGCTGGCAGGGCTCGACGGATTTCACGCCGATCTGGCGCGCCAGGTTCCTGGTCGAGACCTTGCGGTTGCCGTGCATCAGGACGATCAGCGGCTGGCCCTTTTCGTCCTCCATCACCAGCGTCTTGACGACGGCGAAGGGATCGAAGCCCAGCACCTTGGCGCTGTGCTGCGCCCCGCCGTGCTCCAGGTACTCGTACGGATGCTCGGTGAAGGCGACGCCGCTGGCCCTGAGCAGGGCGGTGGCCGGCGTCTCGCTGACGTGGCTCTTCCTGGCCATGGATCCTGGTCCCGCCTAGACCGCCGGGTCCCTGGCTTCCCAGCGGATCCGGTCGATCTGCGCCAGCAGATCCGCGGACAGCGTCGTGCCCCAGGCCGCGAAGTCCTCGTCGAATTGCGCGACCGAGGTGACGCCGATGATGGTGCTGGCCACGTTCCAGCGGGTGTAGCAGAAGGCCAGGGCCATCTGCGTGGGCGTCATGCCGTTGTCGCGCGCCAGCTGGTTGTACCGGCGGGCCGCGGCGAGCGCTTCGGGGCGGCCCCATCGCTGCTTGCGCACCGACTCGAATTTCGCGATCCGGGCGTTCGCAGGTGCATCGGGACCGTCGAAGCCGCTCTTGTCGTACTTGCCGGTCAGCAGGCCGAATCCGAGCGGCGAATAGGCCAGCAGGGACACGTCCAGCCGCTGCATGGTTTCGTCCAGGCCGTTGTCGACGCCCCGGCTGACCAGGCAGTAGACGTTCTGCACGGTGGCGATGCGCGGCAGCTTGTGCTGCTCGGCGAGCCGCACGAATTCATGGACGCCGTAGGGCGTCTCGTTGGAAAGCCCGATGTGGCGGATCTTGCCCTGCTGCACCAGCTTCGCCAGCGCCTCGAGCTGCTCGTGGATCGAGGTGGTCGAGCACTCTTGCGCCGGGTCGTAATACATGGCGCCGAACATCGGCACATTGCGCTCCGGCCAGTGGATCTGGTACAGGTCGATCACGTCCGTCTGCAGCCGCTTCAGGCTGGCTTCGCACGACGCCTGGATGTCGGCGGCCGTCATGCCTGCGCCCTCGCGCACCCAGGGCATGCCGCGCGACGGCCCCGCGACCTTGGTCGCGAGCACCAGCTTGCCGCGCGCGCCGCGGTTCTTCGCCAACCAGTTGCCGATGATCCGCTCGGTCGCGCCATAGGTCTGCGCGCGAGCCGGCACCGAATACATCTCCGCGGTGTCGACGAAGTTGATGCCGCGGTCCAGGGCGCGATCGAGGATGGCGTGGGCCGTCGCTTCGTCGACCTGCTCGCCGAAGGTCATGGTGCCCAGGCAGATCGGGGTGACTTGCAGGTCGCTGCGGCCGAGTTTGACGTTTTGCATTGGAAGAAGGACTACAGGGAAAACGGGAGACTGCACAGAATAATGGATTTATGCCCGAAGGCCCCTCGATCGTCATCCTCAAGGAAGAAGCCAACCGGTTCCTCGGCAAGTCCATCGTCCGCGTCGAAGGCAACACCACCATCGACAAGGAACGGCTGTTGAACCAGCGGATCGAGGCGCTGCGCAGCTGGGGCAAGCACTTCCTGATCGAGCTGCCGGACTTCTCGGTGCGGGTGCACTTCCTGCTTTTCGGCAGCTACCGCATCAACGAGCGCAAGGAAGCGCCGCCGCGACTGAGCCTGGGTTTCGACACCGGCGAGCTGAATTTCTACG
>JAQGNJ010000062.1 GCA_028291885.1 Ramlibacter sp.
ACTGGGTGACGGCGGGATAGGTCTTCACGACCGTGTTGGTCAGCTTGCCGCCGACGCGCTCCACCTTGCGCACGTAGATGTCCATCACCGGGTTGCCCAGTGCGTCCAGCTTGACCTTGCCGCGCGGGTCGTTCGCCAGCTGCATCTTGCGCAGCGCCCCCATGAAGGCGGCCTTCTCCTCGATCCGGCCGTTCACGTCCTTGAGCGCCTGCTCCAGCATCAGCGCGGCGCCGTAAGCGCCGACGGAGTAGTAGCCCGGGTCCTGCTGGTAGTCGCGGTTCATCGCGGCGGCAAACTTCTTGTTGTCCGGGTTGTTCAGCGACGCCGAGTACCAGCCGGAGGAGATCACGCCCAGCGCCTCGTCGCCCATCTGCTTGAGGATGCCCTCGTCCACCGTCGTCATCGCGCCGATCACCGGGATCTTGCCCTTGAGCCCGTATTCGTTGTACTGCTTGAGGAACTTGACGCCGTTGCCGCCGGCGAACGCCGCGAACACCGCGTCGACGTTGGGCTTGATCTGGCCGATGTAGGTGCCGTAGTCGGCGACGTTCAGTGGCGCCCAGAGCTTCTGCACCACCTTGCCCCCGTTCTCCTCGAAGGTGCGCTGGAAGCCGGCGGCGATCTCGTGGCCGAAGGCGAAGTCGTCCGCCACGATGGCGATGCGCTTGTATTTGAGGTCCTTTGCCGCGTACTCGCCCAGCACGTGGCTGGGCTGCGCCGAGGTGCCGACGGCGCGCACGAACCAGGGGTTGGGCTTGCGCTGCGTCATGTCCTCGGCCGCGGCCGACGGCGAAATGACGGGCGTCTCGCTCTGGCGGATGTAGTCGTCGATCGCGAGCGCCTCGAAGGCGGCGAGCGGGCCGATGATGACGTGGACCTTGTTCTTCTCGACCAGCTCCTGGGCCTTGGTCTTGGTGATCGCGGGCTGGCCGCCGGTGTCGGCGACGATCAGTTCGATCTTGCGGCCCGCGATGGTGTTGTTGCGCTCCTTCAGGAACAGCCGCAGGCCGTCTTCCATCTGCTTGCCGCCGGCCGCGAGGGCGCCGGACTTGACGGTGAGGAAGCCGACACGGATCGGGTCGGCGGTTTGCGCAGCGGCGCTCAGGCCGACAGACAGCAGGCCGGCGGCGAGCGCGCGGGATATCAGATTCAGCGTCATCGATGTCTCCTTGAAGCCGCCGGTTTGTCCAGCTTTGGCGAGTTCATGATATTTCACGCTTCTCCGCAGAGTCAAACGAAAGTCGGCGCTTTTCGGCTGCTGCTCAGGGAAATCACCTAGCCGGGCCGAGAAGTCGGCGAATGTTGTCTTTGGTCCTGATATATCAGATACTGCGGCGAAGTCCACGACCTGAGATTTCCAGTCAATGATTCCGGTTGAAGCCCCCCTGTCCGCCAACGTCGGCCGCTTGCTGCGCGACACCGTCTACCAGCAGCTGCGCGCCGACATGATCAGCTGCAGGCTGGCGCCCGGCACCGAGATCCGCGAGGCGGAACTGGCCGCCCGCTTCGACATGAGCAAGTCGCCGGTGCGCGACGCCCTCATGCGGCTCGAGCGCGAGGGCCTGGTCATCACGCTGCCGCGCCAGGGCTACCGCGTCGCGCCGGTGTCGCTCACCGACATGCTGGACATGTTCCACCTGCGCGCCGCGCTGGAGCGCGCCTGCATGGAACGCATCGTCCGCCACGCCAGCGACGAACAGCTGCGGTCGCTCGACGAGTTCCGCCACTTCGATCCCGCGGCCTGGGAGGGCGGCTTCGTCGCCTTCAACCGCGCCTTCCACCGCCGCATCGCCGAACTGGGTGGCAACGCCCGCATGCGCGACCAGCTCAACGACCTGATCGACCAGATGGAGCGGGCCGTGCAGGTGAGCGTCGCCAACCTTCGCACCGGCAACACGCAGCTGCTGGTCAACGAACACGCGGAGATCATCGACGCGCTGCAGGAGCGCTCCGTGCGCAAGGCGCAGCGCCTGGCGGAGCAGCACATCACGGCCGCCGGCAAGCGCGTCAGCGACTCCATTTCCAAAAGCCTGATCGCGGGCTGAACCGCAGCAAGGAATCTCCATGGCAAGCAGCAAGGAAGCGCCGGTCCACGGCCTGTTCATCGATGGCCGCGAGGTCGCCGCGGGCGGCGGGGAGTTGCTGGACGTGATCAACCCCGCGACCGGCGAGCTGCTGGCGCAGATCAGCCACGGCGACGACGACGACGTGGATCGCGCCGTCCGCAGCTCGCAGGCCGCGTTCCACAGCCCCGAGTGGGCGGGAATGTCCAACCGCACCCGCGCCAGGTTGATCAACAAGCTGGCGGACGTGTTCGAGGCGCACCTGGACGAGATGTTCCAGCTGGAGACGGCAAACAACGGCCGCTCGCTCAACGAGACCCGGGCGCAGATCTCGCGCCTGCCGGACTTCTTTCGCTACAACGCCGGCCTCGCGATCGCGAGACGGGACTCGGTGATCCCCGTCGACGGCAACTACCTGAACTACACCATCCGCACGCCGATCGGCGTGGTGGGCAACTCGACGCCGTTCAACCATCCGCTGATGATCATGGTCAAGAGCCTGGCGCCGACGCTGGCCTCGGGCTGCACCACCGTCGTCAAGCCGTCCGAATACACGCCGCTGACCACGCTGCGGCTGGCGCAGTTGTTCGTCGACGCGGGCTTGCCCGCGGGCTGCTTCAACGTCGTCACGGGCCTCGGCCCGACGACGGGCAAGGCGCTGGCGCAGCATCCGGGCCTCGCGAAGTGGGTGCTGACCGGCGGCACCGAAGCGGGACGCATCACCGGCGCACTCGCGGGCGGCAACTTCGCGCACCAGACGCTGGAGCTCGGCGGCAAGACGCCGGTGCTGGTGTTCGACGACTTCGACGTGGAGCAGGCCGTCAACTACGCGGCGTTCGGCGCCTTCATCGGCGCCGGCCAGACCTGCATCTGCGGCAGCCGCCAGATCGTCCAGGAAAAGATCTACGACGAGTTCGTCGAGCGCCTCGCGGCCAAGGCAAAGACCATCCGCATCGGCAACCCGGCCGACCCCTCGGTGCAGCTCGGCCCGGTGGTGTCTGCGCGCCAGCAGCAACGGGTGCTGAACTACGTGCGCATCGGCCTGGAAGAAGACGGGGCGCGGCTGGTGGCCGGCGGCAAGGTGCCAGGCGACCCGACGCTGAAGAACGGCTTCTTCGTCGAGCCCACCGTCTTCGCCGACGTCACGCCGCGCATGCGCATCTTCCAGGAGGAGGTGTTCGGCCCCTTCGTCTCGGTGACGAAATTCGGCACCGAGGAGGAGGGGCTCGCGCTGGCCAACGATTCGCCTTTCGGCCTCGCCGGCGCCATCCGCACCAGGGACGTCACCCGCGCGCATCGCGTGGCGGCGCGGCTCAAGTGCGGCATCGTCTGGGTCAACGACCACCACCGGCTCGACCCCGCGTCGCCCTGGGGCGGCGTCAAGGACTCGGGTGTCGGCCGCGAGTGCGGCACGGAGTCCTTCGACCAGCACTTCGAGACCAAGAGCGTGATGGTGCGCCTCGATGACGCGCCGTTCGACTGGTACAAGGACACGGCCAAGCAAGCGCGGCTGAACTAGGCGCCCTCGACCCGTGCCCCCCATCCATTCCGTCAAGAGGAGCCGCATGCAAGCGCCAGTCCCAACCCTGCCCGACGTCGACTTCCGGGAGGCGAGCGTCACCGTCGGCGGCAAGCGCCTGAGCGCACGCATCGGCGGCAGCGGCACGCCGATCGTGCTGTTCCACTCGCTGCTCGCCGACAGCTCCAGCTTCGACCGCATCGCGCAGCCGCTGGCGCAGACGCACCAGGTCGTCGTGCTGGACCTGCCGGGGTTCGGCGCCTCCGAGTCCGTGGGCAGCAGCCTCGATGCGATCGCCGACCACATCGCCCTGGGCATTGCCGCCTTCGGGCTGGAGCAGCCGATCCTGCTGGGCAACGGCTATGGCGGCTTCATCGTGCTCCTGACGGCGATGCGGCATCCCGGGCTCGCGTCACGGCTGGTGCTGGCCGATTGCGGCGCCGCTTTTCCGGAGCCCGGCCGCGCCGCTTTCCGCGGCATGTCGGCCGCGGCCAAAGAGAAAGGCCTGGACGCGATCGCGGATGTCGCGATGCGCCGCCTGTTTTCTGCGCAGTTCCAGCAGCAGAATCCGCAACTGGTCGAGGAGCGCAGGAAGCGCTTCCTCGCCGTCGATGCCGCGACCTTTCACGGCGCCTGCGACGCGCTGGCCACGCTCGACATCCGCGCCGCCCTGAGAACCGTCGCGGCGCCGGTGTTGGTGCTGGTCGGCGAGCAGGACGAAGCGACGCCGCCGCCGATGGCCCGCGAGCTCGCCGCCGGCGTGCCCGGTGCGCGGCTCGAGGTGCTGGCCGGCTGTGCCCACGTGCCCCAGCTGCAGGCGCCGGAGGCCTTCATGAAGGCGATCCGGCACTTCATCGACGAAACCTGAAGGCGCCGCGCCTGTTGCGCTCCGGCTTGCGGCCGCGGTTCAGTCGCCGGTGCGGATCTTGCCTTCCCGCACGTAGCGCTCGTACTCGTCGCGCGGGATCGCGGCCGAGGCGGCGCTGCCGTCGCTCTCGGTCCAGCCCAGCGTGACGCTGTCGTCGGCCAGCTCGATCTCCACCGGGCCGTCCGGGATCGGCATCAGGGGGCCGTCACCGGCCCGGAAGCAGACTTCTCCGCGAATGGTGGCTTGCTGGGTCATGGGGTCGCTCCTGCTGGGTCAAAAGCCAATTGGAGCGAGGTCGCCCACAGATGTCTGTCAGCCGGGACGCCATCGTGCTTCCTGCGATCGGGCGCGCGATGCAGTCGACCGGGTTGGAGCCGGCGGCGTTTCTGCCGTCGAGCGCCGCTGGCCGATGCCTATGTCGATCCCGGGGTCGGCCATTCGTCGTGCTGGTCAGGCGGATGCTTTGTGCCGAAACTGCAATGCCCGTCCTGACCACCAACCAGGAGAACTCCGTGCCCGCAATCGACTGCTATCTGTTTTTCAACGGCAACTGCGCCGACGCCATGCGCTTCTACGAGCGCACGCTCGGCGGCAAGCTGGAAACCATCATGACCTATGCCGACTCGCCGCCCGAGCATCGCCCGCCCGGCGCGGAGAACCTCGTCATGCACTCCAGCATGTCCCTGGACGGCGGCCGATCGCTGATGGGATCCGACATCCCGCCCGGCCAGGCGAACCAGGGCATGGACGGCTTCTCGCTGTCGCTGAACTATCCGACCGTCGACGAGGCGCGACGCGTGTTCGACGCGCTGGCCGCCGGTGGCCAAGTGAAGATGCCCCTGGGCAAGACCTTCTGGGCCGAGGCCTTCGGCATGCTGACCGACCAGTTCGGCACGCCCTGGATGGTCGGCGGCGGCCAGCACGGCTGATGCCGTTCGTTTGCAAAGGTAAGTTCCGGAAACGAAACGTTCGGCCTCGTCCTACAAGCCCGCTGTGGCTGCGTGCCTAGGATTCAGGCCATGAACACGACAGCACCCACCTTCCGTCCCTGGCTCGGCCGGCTGGCCGCTGTCGCGCTGCTTGCGAGCGCCGGCAATGCGCTGGCACAGGAATCCGTTGGCACCGTCAAGCGTGTCGAGGGCCAGCCGGTCCTGGCATCGGCGTCCGGCGAGCGTCCGGCGCAGGTCGGCGCGGCCGTCTATCGCGGCGACCGCGTGCTGACCCGCGCAGGCGCGGCCGCCGGCATCACGCTGATGGACGGAACGCAGCTCGCGGTCGGGCCCAACTCGACCGTGACGGTGCAGGCCTTCCAGTTCGACACCACGACCCGGCAGGGCTCCCTGCTGGTCGACGTCGCCCGTGGCGCGATGCGCATGGTGTCGGGACTGATCGCACGGGCCGATCCCAGGTCGGTCTCCATCAACACGCCCACGGCCACCATCGGCATCCGCGGCACCGATTTCGTCGTCGACGTCGGCGACGACACCAAGACGCAGTGATCCGGCTTGCGTCCTGCCTGCTGCTGGCGGCGCTGCTGGGCGCGTGCGCCGCGCCTCCGGCGCGCACGGAGCGCATCGTGCTCCTGCCCAACGAGGACGGCCGGCCCAGCGCCGTGATCGTCACGCGGCGCGATGGCAAGACCGTGGAGCTGAACAAGCCGTACGCCGCCGCCACCGTCTCGAGCCAGGCGATCGCCGCCGACGCCTCGAGCGCCGCCGACGTGCAGGGCAGGTACGCGACGCTGCTCTCCGTGCAGCCGCCGCGGGTCAAGTCGTACACGCTCTACTTCGAATCGAACCGCGCGGTCCTGACGCCCGAATCGCAGCGCGAGGTCGAGCGCATCCTGGTGGAAGCGGCGGTCGCGCCGGCCGCCGAGATCGACGTGATCGGCCACACGGATTCCAAGGGCAGCGTCGACTACAACGACAACCTGGGCCGCACGCGGGCGCAGTTCGTCGCCAGCCTGATGCAGCAGCGCGGCTTCGACCGCGCGCGACTCTCGGTGCAAAGCCGCGGCGAGCGCGAGCTGCTGGTGCCGACGCCGGACGAGACCGACGAGCCGCGCAACCGCCGCGTCGAGATCCGGTTGCGCTGAAGCTTCCAGCCGCCAGCCCGGCGCAGGCGGGCGCCACGTCAACACACGGCGTGACGTCCGACAAACCGGATCGAGCCTGCT
The DNA here is from genome assembly GCA_028291885.1 of Ramlibacter sp. Taxonomy (GTDB): domain Bacteria; phylum Pseudomonadota; class Gammaproteobacteria; order Burkholderiales; family Burkholderiaceae_C; genus Ramlibacter. The sequence continues at coordinate 6,627 of JAQGNJ010000062.1, forward strand.
GCGTATCAAGACAGGCACAGACTTTTGTGCCAATCCCACGCCGCCGGGTTCGAGGCGGTCTTCAAGGATCAAGTCATGTTCAAGTTCACCGTCATCGCCGCCCTCGTCAGCCTGCTCGCCGCCTGCTCCAGCATGTCAGGCGGATCGATGTCCCGCAGCGGCACGTCCGGCAGCAGCACCACGGGCAGTTCCGGTTACTACCTGGGCAACGGCAATGACAACATGAACGGTGGCCCGAACTGATCTGCGGCCGTCGCCGGCGGGCGCTCAGTCCAGCGTGTGCCGGTAGCGCGGCAGACCCACGCCCAGGTTGGCGACGATGAACACGCCGATCATCGCCATCGGCAGGCGAATCCGCGGGCGTCTACAGCATCGGGTTGAACTCGAAGCTGCGGTCCGGATTGCCGGACAGCAGTGCCAGCGCTCGCTGCCGGCCCCGCGGGAATTCCTGTATCGTCGCGGCCAATGTCCGACGCCATCCTCTCCATCACCGGCCTGTCCAAGACTTATGCATCGGGCTTCCAGGCGCTCAAGAAGGTCGACCTGGAGATCCGGCGCGGCGAGATCTTCGCGCTGCTGGGGCCCAACGGCGCGGGCAAGACGACGCTGATCAGCATCGTCTGCGGCATCGTCAACGCCAGCGCGGGGCGGGTGACGGTGGATGGCCACGACATCGCGGCCGATTACCGGGCGGCGCGCTCGCTGATCGGCCTGGTGCCGCAGGAGCTGACGACCGAGGCCTTCGAGACGGTGTGGAACACGGTGTCGTTCAGTCGCGGGCTGTTCGGCAAGCCGGCCGATCCGGCGCACATCGAGAAGGTGCTCAGGGACCTGTCGCTCTGGGACAAGAAGGACAACGCGATCCGCACGCTGTCGGGCGGCATGAAGCGGCGGCTCCTGATCGCCAAGGCGCTGTCGCACGAACCGCAGGTGCTGTTCCTCGACGAGCCGACGGCCGGCGTCGACGTGACGCTGCGCCAGGGCATGTGGGAGCTGGTGCGCAAGCTGCGCGAAACCGGCGTCACCATCATCCTCACGACGCACTACATCGACGAAGCCGAGGAGATGGCCGACCGCATCGGCGTGATCAGCAAGGGCGAGATCATCCTGGTGGAAGACAAGACCGAGCTGATGCGCAAGCTGGGCAAGAAGCAGCTGACGCTGCAACTGGCGCAGCCGCTCGAGCAGATCCCTGCCGCCTTGTCGACGCATCCGCTCGCGCTCGCGGCCAACGGCAATGAGCTGACCTACACCTATGACACGCACAGCGAGCACTCGGGCATCGCCGCTCTGCTCGACGACCTGGACAAGGCGGGCATCTCCTTCAAGGACCTCAAGACCAGCCAGAGTTCGCTCGAAGACATCTTCGTCAGCCTGGTGCGGGAAAAGGAAGCATGAATCTCTACGCCATCCGCGCGATCTACAAGTTCGAGATGGCGCGCACCTTCCGCACGATGCTGCAGAGCATCGTCTCGCCCGTCGTCTCGACCTCGCTGTACTTCGTGGTGTTCGGCTCGGCCATCGGTTCGCGCATCCCCGAGGTCGGCGGCGTCAGTTACGGGGCCTTCATCGTGCCGGGGCTGGTGATGCTGTCGCTGCTGACGCAGAGCATCTCCAACGCGTCGTTCGGCATCTACTTCCCCAAGTTCACCGGAACGATCTACGAGCTGCTGTCGGCGCCGATCTCGACGCTGGAGATCGTCATCGCCTATGTCGGCGCGGCGGCGACCAAGTCCATCGTCCTCGGCCTCATCATCATGGCCACGGCGGCCTTGTTCGTGCCGATGAAGATCATGCACCCGGGCTTCATGCTGCTGTTCCTGGTGCTGACGGCTGTCACCTTCAGCTTGCTCGGATTCATCATCGGCATCTGGGCCGACGGCTTCGAGAAGCTGCAGTTCATCCCGACGCTGATCGTCACGCCGCTCACCTTCCTGGGCGGCAGCTTCTATTCCATCGACATGCTCCCCGCCTTCTGGCAGAAGGTGACGCTGTTCAATCCGGTCGTGTACCTGATCAGCGGCTTCCGCTGGAGCTTCTACGGCGTCTCCGACGTGAGCGTCGGCGTCAGCCTGGGCATGACGCTGCTGTTCATGGCGATCTGCCTTGCCGCGGTGGCATGGATTTTCAAGACCGGCTACCGGCTGAAAAGCTGAGGCGTCTTCGCGAGTCCGGGGAAGGGTTCCCCCGTAGCCGACCGGCGGCCGATGCTTGCTAGAGTGGCCCGCACTCCACTCGTCCCCCACCGCCATGAAGCTCTTTTCCGACTTTTCCCATCGCCGACGCATCCTCGCGGGCTGCGCCGCCGCGGCCTGCCTGCTGCTCGCGCCCGCCCTTGCGATGGCGCAGGCGGCGTATCCGGCCAAGCCGATCCGTCTGATCGTGCCCTTCACGCCCGGCGGCGTGACCGACACCAGCGGCCGACTGATCGCGGAACAGCTGTCGAAGCGGCTCGGCCAGCAGGTGGTCATCGACAACAAGCCTGGCGCATCGGGCAACATCGGCACCCAGCTGGTCGCGGCCGCGGAGCCCGACGGCTATACGCTGCTGCTCGGTTTCGACGGCACGATGGTGATCAACCCCCACGTGTTCGACAAGGTGCCGTTCAACACCGTGCGCGACTTCGCGCCGGTCGGCAAGATCGGCGACGCCATCCTGATCCTGGTGGCCAACAACAACTTCCCGGCCAGGAACGTGCGCGACACCATCGCGCTGTCGAAGACCCAGGCCGGCGGCCTGTCGTTCGGCACCTCGGGCACGGGCGGCACGCCGCACATCGCGGGCGAGCTGCTCAAGCAGCGCACCGGCGCCGTGCTCGTTCACGTGCCGTACAAGGGCGGCGGCCAGGCGATGACGGACGTGCTCGGCGGCAGCATCCCGCTGGTGTACACGGCCATCGCCGGCGCGGTCCAGCATGTCAAGAGTGGCAAGCTGCATGCGCTGGCCGTGTCGAGCGCGCAACGGGCCACGTCGCTGCCCGACGTGCCGACCTTCATCGAAAGCGGCGTCGCCGACTTCGAGATCAATTCCTGGGTCGGCATCCTGGCGCCGGCGAAAACGCCGCGTGCCATCGTCACGCGCCTGAACACGGAATTGAACGCCGTGCTCGCCGACCCCGAGGTCCGCGAGCGCCTCAACCAGCTGGGCATCGGCGCGACGCCGGGCACGCCGGAAAAGTTCGGCGAGGAGATCGCGCGTGACCTGGCCCGTTACGGGTCGGTGGTCAAGGCGGCGGGGATCAAGGCGGAATAGAA